>DAIQBH010000027.1:30284-39151 GCA_036781285.1 Thermodesulfobacteriota bacterium
CGCGAGCGATCCGGATGAGCGCGCGCCCCACGCCGCCGAGACCGCGACGCGCGGCGCGCGAACGGAGTCGTCGTCCGACGCGGAGTCCTCGGCCGACGCGGGCAACGCCGACGACTCGGAATCCCGCGACGACGACGGCGACTCTTCGGACGCGGCACCGGCGGCCGACGGTACGCCGCGCCGGCGGCGGCGACGGCGGCGCGGGCGCCGTGCCGCGAAACGCACGCCGGCGACCGGAGAGGTCGCGGCCGACGCGACGCCGGCAGCCGAGGCGACCGTCGAGCACGCTCCGCCGACACCCGGACCGAAGCCGCCCCAGGGTGAAGCCGGTCGTCCACGGCGCCGCCGGGGCGAGCGTCGAGCGCGGGAAGCGCGTCCCGAGGGCGAACGCCGGCCGCCGCGCGATGCGCGAGCGCCGGCGCAACCGGAGACACCGCCACCACCGCCGCCACCGCGCGGGCAACCCGACTTCATGCCGCGCACGCCGCGCGGCGGCGGCCTCGGCGATCGCGACCGTGATCGCGGACGCGGCCGTGGCGAGCGGCGTGACCGCCGCCAACCGCCGGCGCCTCCCGTGCAGGTCATCCCGAGCGTCAGCCATCTTTCGGAGTCCGCGCCGACGGGCGAGCCGCTGACGCCGGAAGAGGTCGTCGAGATGAAGGAGCACCTCGCGTTCCTCCGCGAGTACAAGGACGCGCTCCGCATCAAGCTGAACGCCGCCGAGGACCTGATGGTGAACGGCCGCCGCGATCCGACGGACCGCGGCGTCTGCCGCCACCTGCTCGGCAAGATCGACCGCAACGTCATCGAGGCCGCGATCGGACGCGAGCCGATGAAGTCGAACGCCGCGGCGCGCTCGCGACTGCTCGCCGGCGCCATTCGCCTGACGGCGGACGTCGGCGTGCTGCTCGCGTACCTCGAGACGCTGGCCCCGCAGCGCTCGCACGCCGAGGCGGCGCGGGCGTTTTCCGAGGTCGTGTCGCGGATCGACTTCGAGAGCCTCTCGACGACGCGGCTCGCGCGGCTCCTCCAGGTGTTGACCGAGACCTTCCAGGGCCCGGAGCGCGTCCAGGTGCTCTTCGGGATGCTCGACGGCGACGCCTTCCGGCGCGCGTTCGACGCGGCCGTGAGCGCCCTACCGCCCGACGTCGCGGCCGTATTCGCGCCGCTCCGCGCCGTGCACCGCCGGCTTCGCGACGAGCCGCACGACGGCCGCGAGAGCGGGCTCGCCGAAGGTCTCGAGCAGGTCATGGCGGCCCCCGACCCGGTGCTCCGCGGCTTTCCGGAGGCGCTCCGCGTTCGCCTGCTCGAGCTCGCACTCGACCCCGCGATCCCGGCGGCGCTCGCCGACCGCGCCGCGGGCGTGCTGCTGACGAGCCTCGCGAAGAAGAGCGGCCGGACTTTCACACGGCTCGCCGTGCGGCGCGCGACGCAGCTCCTCGCCCGTCACGTCGACGATCGCGCCCGCGCGACGCTGGAAGAGATCAAGCGCGCCGCGCCCGGCTTCCACACGGCGGAGCGCTGGCTCGCGGCGCTCGACGCCCGCCGCATGGGACGCACCGCCATCACGGGATCGCCCCCCGAGCGCGGCCGGCTCACCCAGGCGTTCTGGCTCGACGGCCAGCGGCCGGTCTGGCTCCGCACCGCGGCGGCGTCCGATGCCGACGCGCTCGCGCACGAGGCCGAGATGCAGGCGGGTCTGGCGCTTCCCGGCGTCGCTCCGGTCGTCGAGCACGGCGTGGAGCACGGGATCCCGTACGTGACCGTGCTCGCGTCGGGTCAGCCGTGGAGCATCGACGGCGCGCAGGCGCTCGACGCCGGCGCCGCGCTGGCACTCGCCGCCCAGGCGGCGCGGATCGCGCGCGCGGTGGCGGTGATGGGTGTCGCACTCCCCGACTTCGCGCCGGAGCGCTTCTGCGTCACCAACGATCGGGCCGCCGTGCTCACGCTCGCCGACTTCGCGGGCGCCCGCGCCACCAGCAGCGAGGAAGCGGCGACGACGAACGCCGCGAGCGTCGGCGTGCTGGTGCGCCGCCTCGTGCCGACGGTCGCGACGCCGGCAGGCGGTCTCGTCGCGCTGGTCGAGTCGCTCGATCGCGCGGCGCTCGTCGGCCGGCGCGACTGAGCGGCGTCAGACGTACGGCAGGATGTCGCGCACGAATCGGCCGATCGTGGCCGTATCGCGGCGCGTGCCCGAGATGATCGTGAGGCGCATGCCCCACTCGCGCTCGCGCCGCTTCAGCTCCGCGATGATCTGATCGGGGGTGCCGATCAGCGCGAGCGGCACGCGCCGTGCGCCGGCCGGATCGACGCCGAACATCGGCGCGATCCCCGCCGCGACCGCGTCGCCCGCCTCCGCGGTGTCGGTGATCATCAGCATGAAGACGATGCTCGACATCGTGATCGACTGCGGATCGCGTCCCGCCGCCTTCGCCTCCGCGCGGACGAACTCGCCCTTCGCGACGAAGGCCGCCTCGTCGAAGCGCGCGACCTCCGCGAGGTCGATCGTGCCGGCGCGGCCGACGTCGGCGGTCAGGTTCAGGATCGAGGCATGGCGGGCGGCGATGCGGAGGAGCCCCTTGCCGTTGCCGCCGAGCAGGATCGGCGGATGCGGTCGCTGCACCGGTTTCGGCATGCTGATGGCCTCGGTCAACCGATAGTGCTCGCCGGCAAACGTCGCGCGCTCCTCCGTCCAGAGCAGCTTGATCGCCTGCAACGCCTCGTCGAGCATGCGCAGGCGAACCTTCACGTCCGGATACGGCAGGCCCATCATGTCGAACTCGGCCCGCGTCCACCCCGCGCCGATCCCGAGGAACGCGCGCCCGCCGCTCAGGTGATCGAGCGTGCTCATCGCCTGCGCCGTCAGCGCCGGATGGCGGAACATGTTGCAGAGCACCATGCCGCCGATTCGCGCCCGCGTCGTCGACGCCGCGAGCGCGCCCATCACCGCGATCGCCTCGAGCGACGGCGTGGACGGGTCGATCCCGGATCCCGGCTGCTCGAGCACGAAGTGATCGGGCACCGAGAGGTAGTGGAACCCACCCTCGTCGGCCATCCGTGCGAGGTCGTGAAGCGCTTCGACGGGCATGCCGCCGAGCTGGAGTCCGAATTCCATGGGGTGCTGCTTACGCAACCGAGGGCGATGCGCGCAACCACCGATGCTCGAGCGAACCAGAGCCCCCGGCTTCGCATCCCCACCGAGAAATTCTCGCCGCTGCGCGCCCACGCACCCCACCCTCACCCGCGCGCATGACCATCGACCGTTCACGAATGAACGCCCCGCCACTCCCGCGATTGCGCATCCGCGAACGCGCGCGCCGTAGCGCGTGCGGCAGCGCGTGAAGAACTGCGCGACGCACAAGACGCCGCTCCACCGGACGCTTTCTCATCACGCAACGCGCCGTCGCGGGTACGACGCTTGCTGCGGGTGTCGCCCGAACCAACGCGTCACTGTCGCAACGCCAGATCGATCCCGAGCGTAGTGGCTTCGAATCAACCGTCCGTGCCGGTGCTGGGTGGCGCCGCGTGCGGACTTGGATCGCAGGGGGGAAGTTTCATGCAGCGTCGTTCATTCCGTGGGGTAGTGTTGCGTGCGGCTCTCGGAGCCGCGGTGGTCCTCGGTAGTCTAACCGTGTCGGCAACGTCGGCGCTGGCGCATCCGCCGCCGAACCTGACGTGTCCCGGCAAGCAGACGGTCGACCGCATCGAGGAAAAGGGGTGTCCGGTGACGCCGAAGCGTCCGGTCCACATCCGGAAGCGCGTGTGCTGCCAGAATCCGGCCGGCAATATCTGGTGCCGTCCGTTCCAGATGTGCCCGCCGAACTCTCCCAACTGATCGATCGGATCGGCGACCCTGCAGACCAAGCCGGTGGCACATGTGCGCGGAGCTCTGCAGGCGCTCCTGACGGCGTAGGCGTGCGGACCGAATCGTCCGCCGCATTTCGAAGGGTCGAACGGCACTTCGGAAGCGGCGGGCGCGGTCATGAGCACGCGCGATCGCGATGCGCTCCTGAAGATCACCGCCGCGCGTGCGGCGGAGAAGCCGACGGACGGCTATCGCATCGGTCCCGACGATCTGCTCGACGTCCGGATTCCCGACCTCACCGACCCGCAAGCGATGGTGTCGGCGCGGCTCGGGCAAACCGGGACGGGACAGCAGCCGATCGGAGGCGCGCCGGCCTTCCAACAAGGCCTGCGCGTCAGTGCCACCGGCGAGATCAACGTACAGAGCCTCGGCCTCGTGAAGGCCGCGGGGCGCACGCCGACGGAGCTCGAAGCCGAGCTCGCGCGGCGGCTCATCGCATCCGGCATCCTGCGCGCGCCGCAACCGAGCGTGCAGGTGGCGGAGCATCGGAGCGGGGTGGTGGCGGTGATCGGCAGCGTCGAACGGCCGGGGCTCTACCCGGTCACGCGTCCGCGCGCGACGTTGGCCGACATGCTGTGGGCGGCGGGGGGCCCGGCAAAGGACGCCGGGAGGGTGGTGGAGTTCGTAGCGGCGGGTGGTCCGCGTGGCGGGGCGCCGATCCGCGTCGATCTCGAGGTGCTGTTGCGCCCCGAGGCGACCGGGTCGGCGTCCGGCGCGGAATGCCGCGGGATCCAATGCACGGATTTGCAGTTCAACGCCGAGGTGCGCCCCGGCGACACGATCAGCATGGGAGCGGCCGGCACCGTGACGGTGGACGGGTGGGTGGACAAGCCGGGAGCGTACCCGGTCACGCGCGGGCTCACGGTCGCGGGCGTCATTGCGGCGGCGGGGGGACACCTGTTCCCCGCCGACCGCAGCAAGACGTCGGTCCGGCGCGTCGGCGCCGCGGGCGAGACGCGCTCGTTCGACGTGGATCTCGCGGCGGTCGCGGCGGGCACCGCCGACGACGTGCCGATCACCGACGGTGACGTCATCCACGTGCCGTCCGATCCGACGCGCCTCGTGCCGTGGGGCGTGTGGACGGTGGCGCGCGAGATGGTCCAGGTCGGCGGCAACGTACTCCTCTTCTGACGGAAGGCTCCCATGGCACATCTCGAAGCTTCAGACGGGGCGGCGTTCCTGCCGTCCAATCGCGATGCCGTACCCGCGACGGCCCTGCCGCTGGGTCCGGTGACGGCGGGCTACGACGCCGATCTCGGCGAAACGCCGTCGCGAAAGCTGCGCGATTACATCCGCATCTTCTACAAGTACCGCTGGCTCGCGGCCGCGTCCGTCACCGTCACGCTCGCGTTCACGATCCTGACGACGCTGCTCACGACGCGGCTCTACACGGCGGCGACGCGCCTCCAGCTCTCGCGCGAGTCGCCGATCCAGCTCCGGCTCGAGGGCAACGTGCTCGACCTCGAGCAGAGCGAGCGCAACGTGAACGGCAGCTCGAGCTTCCTGGCGACGCAGGTCGCGGCGCTCAAGAGCCGCGACCTCGCCGAGCGCGTCATCCGCACCCGCCATCTCGCGGAGAATCCCGCGTTCCTGCGTCCCGGCTCCGAGCGCGGCGGCCTGCTCACCGTCGGCGGCCAGCTGATCGGCGCCCTCCGCCCGCGCGGCATCGAGACGGCACCCGCGGAGCCGGACGTCAGCGCGAGTGGCGCCGTCGATGCCGAGCTCCTCGACCGCTACACGCGCTGGCTCGACGTGCGCGACGTGCGCGGTACGGATCTCATCGAGGTCCGCTTCACGACGCCGGACGCCGGCCTCTCGGCGATCCTCGCCGCGGCGCACACGCAGGCCTACATCGAGGCGAACGAGGAAGCGCGCCTCGGCACCGACGCGACCGCGCGGCAATTCCTCGACGGTCAGCTCCGCGAGTCGCGCGCCGACGTGGAACGCGCGCAGACGGCGCTTCGCGACTTCTCGACCAAGCACCCGAACGTCGCCGTCAATCAGGAGCAGAAGGTCGTCGGCCAGAAGATCGCCGAGCTCGCGAGCCTGCTCACGAAGTCGGAAGGCGCGCGCGTCACGCTGCAGAGCCGCTATCAGTTCCTCAAGACCCCGACGGCGGAGCCGCTCGACTACTTCCTCGACAAGCCGGGCGTGCAGAAGCTGCACCTGACGCTGCTCGACCTCCGCGCCGAGCGCGCGGCGCTGAACGGCCGCCTCGGCCCGAACCACGAGGCGATGAAGGAGCTCGGGCGCCAGGAGACCGAGGTCGCGCGCCAGTTGAAGGCCGAGGTGCAGCACGAGGTCGACGGCGTCCGCGCCCGCTACGACGCGGCTCTCGCGCGCGAGGCCGGGCTCCGCGACAAGGTCGGGCAGCTCGAGGCGTCGGCCATCGCGCTCCGGGATCTCGGCGTCCGCTACGATCTCTTGAAGAACGACGTCGACACCGCGACGTCGCTGCACGCGTCGCTCCTGAAGCAGCAGATGGAGACGGCGGTGAACTCCGGCCTCTCCGCGTCCAACATCCGCGTGATCGAGCGTCCCGAGCTGCCGCAGGACCCGAGCTCGCCGCACGTGCCGTTGAACCTGCTTCTCGGTCTCGGCGCCGGGCTCGTGGTCGCCGTCGGCGCGATGACGGTCGGCGAATACTTCGACGACAGCGTGAAGAGCAGCGAGGAGATGGAGAGCGTGCTTCGGCTGCCGGCGCTCGCGACGATCCCGAACTTCACGCTCGCGCGCCGCGCGCCCGCCTCACGCGCGCTCGGCCACGACGCGGCGGACACCGGCCTGCCCGCGATCGCCGCCGCCGCCGGCGTCGCGCGCGAGCTCGTCGTCGTGCACGAGCCGCTGTCGCCCGTCGCCGAGGCGTTCCGCGCGCTCCGGACGGCGGTCCTCTTCTCGACCCCGGCAGCGCCTCCGAAGATGCTGCTCGTCACGAGCGCCGGCGCGGGCGAGGGCAAGACGGTGAGCTCGCTGAACCTCGCCGCGACGCTCGCCGAGGCGGGCTCGCGGGTCCTCTTGATCGACGTCGATCTCCGGAAGCCGAGCTGCCATCGCGGCCTCGGCATCGCCAACGACCGCGGGCTCTCGAGCTTCCTCGCCGGGCAGGCCGAGCTCGCGAGCGTCACGTTCGAGCTCGAAGCACCACGCCTCTCGTTCATTCCCGCGGGTCCGACGCCGCCGAATCCCGCCGAGCTCGTCGGCTCGTCGCGCATGCGCGGCATGCTGGAGGAGCTCCGCGACGCGTACGACTTCATCATTCTGGATTCGCCGCCCGTCCTCCCGGTCACTGATGCCGTCGTGCTGGCGCGCGACGTCGACGGCGTCGTGCAGGTGGTGAAGGGCCACGACACGCCGCGCGAGCTCATCCGGCGCGCCCGCGACCAGCTCGCGCAGGCGAACGCGCATCTCCTCGGCGCCGTCATCAACAACGTCGACCTCGGCTGGGGCGATCTCTACTTCTACAACCGCTACTACGGCTACTACCGGCAGCCGACGGCGGTGGAGGCACACGCGTGAGCGTCATCGATCACCGCAGTGATCGTCAACTCGACCGTCGGGTGCTGATTGCACTCCAAGCCGTGCTCGTCGCCGTGCCGCTGCTGCTGGGCGGACGGCATCCATGGACCGTGACGCTCGCGGGGCCGGTCGTCCTCACGTTGCTGCTGCTCACGCTCCGCGCGCGGCAGCGCGCGAACGGCGGACCGCCCGTGACGGGTGTCGCGGCGCTGGCGGCGTTCGTCGCGATCGCGCTCGTCACGACGTTGCCCTTGCCGCCGATCCTGCTGCGGCTGGTCTCGCCCGCGACGGCGCGTCTCTACGCCGAGACGTTGCCGGGCTGGCCGGGCGACGGCGGCTGGAGCACCTGGCGCTCGCTCGCGATCGATCCGTACGGCGTCTGGGCCGAGATGACGCGGCTCACGCTCGCGTTCGGCGCGTTCGCGGTGCTGATCGCGTATCCCTGGCGGAGCGAGCTCCCGGGCGAGCACGCGAACGCCGCCGTCTCGGCGCGCATTCTCCTGACGTTCGTCGTGACGGGCGCCGCGGTCGCGGCGCTGGCGCTGATGAGCCAGCTCGCCGGCAACGGCTACGTCCTCTGGATCACCGACGCGGCGGCGAGCCCGAGCCGTGCGTCGGGCCCGTTCGTCAACCCGAACCATTTCGCGGCGTGGCTCGAGATGCTGTTGCCCGTCGCGCTCGGGTTCGCGGTCGCGCTCGCGACCCGCGTCCGGCGTCACGTCGCGGCAGCGGCGCACTCCGCCCGCGGCATGGGCGTGAACGCGCGCCGGGCGTGGATCACGGCCGTGATCTCCCATCAGCGCGCGCTCGCGCTGCCGCTCGCGGCCGGCGCCGCGGTCATGTTGATGACGGTCGCGCACCTCGCGACCGGCTCGCGTGCGGGGAGCGCCGCGTTGTTCGTCGGGCTCGCGATCGCGGTCGCCGGCATGCTCGCCGGCGTTCAACGGAAGCAACGCATGTCGCGGCTCCCGGCGTGGCTGCCCGCCGCGTGCGGGGCCGTTCTCGTTCTCGCGAGCGCCGGCACGCTGGCGCTCTGGGCGAGCACCGACGGCGACGACGCGGCGGTGATCGCGAGCGACGTCGTCGACGTCAATCTGACGAGCCGGCTCGCGGTCGCGGCGCAGGGTCGCGCGATCGTGGCGTCGCATCCGCTCTTCGGGACCGGCATGGGCTCGTGGCTGCACGCGTTCCGGCCGCACCAGGCGCCGCCCGTCGAGGGCGGGATCTGGGATCACGCCCACAACGACTACCTCGAGCTCGCCGCCGAGAGCGGCATCGCGGGTGCCGCGGCGGCGGTCGCGTTCTGCTTTGCGGTCGTCGCGACGGTCGTGGGGCAGCGGCGGGCGCGACGCGAAGAGGCGGCCGAGCGCCGGAAGAGCCGGGGCTCGCACCTCCCGCCGGGATTCGAGATCTCCGAATGGCGCGCGGCGCTCCGCCACGGGGCGCCGATCCGCTGGGGCCTCGCCGGCGGCATCGGCGCGGTGCT
>DAIQBH010000028.1:0-4707 GCA_036781285.1 Thermodesulfobacteriota bacterium
CTGCGGGCCGACGGAGTAGCTGGCGGTCCGGGGGTCGGGCTCACCGTCTACGCGGTCGCGGGCGCCTTCCTCTGGCGGGTCGTCGTGCGTCAGCCGGGAGCGTCGCCGGGGTCGAGTAATCCGTGACGGCGCCAGCCGACGGTGAGGAGCCACGTCCTGGCGCGCGCGACGGGTCGGGGATGGGCACCCGCTAAACGCACGAGCGTGTTCGGTGCCGCAGTGCTCGCGAGCTTCCAGCCGTCGAACCACCTCGCAGAGGAGGCGGGATCCAGTAGTCGGTCGATGGTCCGCAACGCGGTCCGCGCACCTTTCCCCATATGGTGGTGCGCGTTCAGCAGGACGTAGCGAAGCGCGTTGCGCACCTCGCGTGGCGTCGCGAGACGCCGAACGTGGTAGCGGTCAGCCAAGACCGGACCCGTGCGCTCGGAGATTCGATTCACGGCGCGTGCGAGCCGCGCGCCGATCGCCATCATCCCGCGCCCGAGATGCGTCTGGTCTGTCGCTTCGACGATCATGTGCGCGTGATTCCCCTGGAGAGAATAGTGCACGAGTCGAAATCCAGGCCGCACGCATCCTCGAGCGAACGTCCGCTCGATCTCGCGCACGATCGGCACCGTGCGCAGGGACGGTGCGTCGGACCGGAGACGCAGCGTCACGTGCGCCGGGACGGGTCTTCCGAACCGATCACGCGAGGCGTGTCGCACCGCCGGACGCTCGCCGGGCTTCCGTCCCGCTCCATCGCGACGACCACCCCAGCGCGGTCGATCGCGGAGCGACAAGACCATTTGCGGTTCGCGATGCACGATCTTGAAATAGGCGACCTTTGGATGCGTGTCAGCGAAACGGTTCAGGAATGACAATCGCTGACGTGGGTGCGGTCGTCTCCACGCTCGATCGGCGTCGTGCCCGGCGTTTTTCGAGGGAGCCGCGCTGGCGACGATCCCCGAGTCGGACGGGTCGCGGCTCGTTCATCGCGTCCACGTGTCGGAGGAGTGTGCTTTCCCTGCGTGTCGCGGATCGCGCGTGAGGTCGGCGCTGTGGCGAGGGCGTGAGAGGGCTGCAGTCACGTGCGACGCGCGGTCGGACCATGAGCCTTGCCCGGGTCAGCGCAGACGGACGCCCAACCGCTTCCCCGCCACGTCGATCACCACGCGCTCGAAAGGGCCCGGGAGCTGTTTGCTCGCGCCGAGCATCGTCATGCCGCTGCCCGACGGCAGCAGCAGGTTCATGCCGAGGATGCCGTCGAGGGTGATCGTGTCGCCGGCGGCGTCCTTGGTGCTGACGTCGTGGACGACGATTGCGGGGTCGGGGAAGACGAGGGTGCGGCCGTCGGTGGTCTCGACCGTCAGCTCGTCGAGGCGGAAACCGGCGAGGTTGTGATGGCCGCCGCCGACGCCGCCGACGGGGAGGGTGAAGTCGGGCGTGCGCGTCGGCGTTCCCGACGCGTCGACGAGTCCGAGCCGGCGCGCGGCCTTCGTCGAGATCATGCTGCACGCGGCGCCGGTGTCGAGGAGCCAGTCGCCCTCCACGTCCGTCGCGCCGAGCGTGATGGTGACGCCGGGGACGAGCGGGTTCGCGGCGAGCGAGGGAAGAGGGCCGCGGTTCTTCGCGTCGCGGCGGGTGTAGTCGACGAGCTCGAGGGGAATCCAAGCGTCGGTCCGGAGGCCGGCGGCGCTGGGATGCAGACGGACGGCGACGGCGCCGGGCGCGCCGTCCGTCGCCTCGATCTCGATCACGCGATCGCGGATGAGCGGCATGCCGACGACGTCGACCATGGCGCCGGGTGAGAGGAGGGCGGCCGTGGGGTCGCGCGGGGCTTCGTTCAGCAGCAGGCGCTGGGCGGCGAGTCTGAACGGCGGCGGGGCGCGCCGGCTCGGCGCGTCCACATGCTCGGGTGCGACACCGGCGATGCCGAGCGCGATCGGACGGGAGACGCCGAGCACGTGGTCGCCGCTCATGCCGGCCTCGACGTAGCGGGCCCCGCGCTCGGGTTCGATGCCGAAACGGGCGGCGCTCGCGGCCGAGAGGACGTGGCCGGACGCACCGGTATCGAGAATCGCGACCGCGGGGAGGCCTTCGAGGAGGTCGCTCAGATCGTCGCCGCTCGGCTTGTTGCCTTTGGCGGGCCCGTCGCCGAACGACAGGACCACCATCGGTTGGGCCAGGGCGGCTTCGCCGGTCGCGCCGAGCACGACGTCTCGGGCTTCGCTGCGGGGCGTGACGGCGGCCGCCGCGAGCAACGCGACGAGGGCGGCGACGGTCCGAGGACGGGACGTCATCGGGGGAAGAAGTACCTTCCGACGGGCGGCCTTCGATAGCTCGCATCACACGGGGAAGAATCTGCCGGTCGGCGCGGCCGTTTCTTCCCGCGTGCCGGCGCCGCACGCCGCGCGGGCCGCGTCTTTGGGCGCTGGCACTCGCATTGCTCTCGCTGCCCCTCGACATGCACCTCACACGCGTATCAGGGGCCAGCGCCCACGAGACGTCTCAGGCGATCGCGACCGGCGGTGACGGCGATCTCCTGGCGCTCTTGCTCGGCGGCGCGGCCGAAGCGTCCCCGGCTTTCCCTCTGACGCTCGAAGCGGCGCTCGCCGGCGGCGAGGCGATCGGCGATCCGCTCGCGGAAGCGAGTGACGAGACGCCGGCGGAGTCCGCCGACGCCGCGGCGGCGTCGATCGACGCGGCCATCGCGGCGGCGCTGGCACTCGGCGCGGCGGTCGTTTCCGACCCGGCCGCCATTCCGGCCGAAGGCGGCGCAGTCGAGGCGGCCGACGCGGCGGCGATCGGCGACGCGATCGCGGCGAGTGTCGCGGTTGCGGACGCGGCCGGTACTGCCCTCATGGCGTCCGCGGTCGATGTCGATGCGACGGCGACCCACGCTGCCGATCCGACGGCCGCGACTGACGCGGTGGTCGCATCGGCTCCAGCGGCCCCTCCGCCGGACGAGCAAGGGAAGGCCGCCGAGGCGGTGAAGGCGGCCACGCCCGATGCGTCGCCCGAGCCTACGGCGACGAGCGCTGGTGCGGCGGTCACGGCGCCCGAGCGCGAGCGTGCGGCTCGGCCGGCGGGGACGATTGCCACGTCGACACCCGACGCCGGGGGCGTGCGCGAGGTCGCGGCCGACGCCGTCACCGGCGGCCGACGCGGCGACGACGCGGATGCACCGCCGTCGTTCGAGCATCACGACGACGGAGACGCGAAGCCCGGAAACTCGGCGCACCTGACGACCGCAACGACCGTCGAGACGCCCGTGAAGCCGACGCTGACCGTCACCGCTCCCGGGGCAGCCGGCGAAACGACGCAGGTCACGCGCGGCGACGCCGTCGATCCCGCGACGACTTCCGCGGCGCAGACGGCCACGAACGGCGGAACGACGACCGCGAGCTCGGCGGACGCGCCGGCGCGCGTGGAAAACGCGCCGCTCGCGCACGGCACCATCGAGGCGCGCTGGAGCGAACGGGTCAGCGACGCGGTCCGCCTCTCGGCGCTCCGCGGCGGCGGCGAGATCCGGCTCCAGCTCGAGCCGGAGGGCCTCGGGCACATCGACGTGCGCCTCGACCTCCACGCGGACGGGGTCCGGGCCGTGATCGTCGCCGAGCACGAATCGACCCGCGCGCTCCTCCAGAGCCAGCAGCAAGCGCTGCACGACGCCTTCGGGCGGAGCGACCTCCGTCTCTCGGGTTTCTCCGTCGACGTCGGCTCGGGCGGCGCGGCGGCCTTCGAGTGCGGAACCGAGGGCGGGGAGGGCGGAGTCGCGCCCGCCGCCGGGCCGAGCGCGCCGTCCACGACCACATCGACCGACGCCGCCGAGGCGTCGAGCACACCGGCCGGCAACGGCCGCGTGAACGTGAGGGTCTGACGACATGATTCCTCCGACCCTCGCCGCGTCCGTCGCCACCTCCGCGCTCGGACTCATCTCGTCGGTCGCGTCGAACGCGACGAGCAACGACGGCTCGAGCAACTCCACGAGCGGCACCAACGGCACGAACCGGAGCGGCAACATCGCGACCGGCAGCACGCGGGCGCCGACCGACAAACAGAAGGACGTCGTCAACCAGGCCGAGTTCATGAAGCTCCTGGTCGCGCAGCTCGCCAATCAGGATCCCCTGAATCCGCTCGACAGCGCCAACTTCTCGGCGCAGCTCGCGCAGTTCTCGAGCCTCGAGCAGCTGACGCAGATCAACGCGAAGCTCGACGCGGCGAACGAGGAGCAGATCGGCCGCTTCGAGGCGGTCGGCTTCATCGGCCGCGAGGTCACGGGCCCGAGCCTCGGGATCGCGATCGAGGACGGAACGGCGACGACGCTCGACTACACGCTCGATCGCGGCGGCGAGGTGCATGCGAAGATCATCAGCACCGAGGGCGAGATGATCGCCAGCGTTCCGCTCGGCCCGCAGAGCGCCGGGAAGCACGTCTTCGATCTCTCGAACGTCGAGGGTGCCCCGGACCTCAAGGACGGCGAGTACGCGATCGTGTTGACGCAGGCCGATCCCACGGGCGGCACACCGGATCAGATCGCGACGACGGTCACCGGACGGGTGACGGGCGTGGATCTGACGGGCGACGAGCCGATCCTGTTGCTCGGGGGCCGGCGGCTCGTGCTGACGGACGTGACCTCGATCAAGGAGCCCGCCGCAGACGCGGCATGACGACGACGGAAATGACGTTGATCGAGGAGCCCGCCGCAGACGCGGCATGACGGCGAGC
>DAIQBH010000028.1:4807-38390 GCA_036781285.1 Thermodesulfobacteriota bacterium
CGACGGAAATGACGTTGATCGAGGAGCCCGCCGCAGACGCGGCATGACGGCGAGCGACATGACCCTTATGACGCTTCGAATCACCGCGGCGGAAGCCGCTCGTGCGACCACGGCGGAAACCGCCGCGTAGCAGTACGCAGGACCAGAGCCCCCTCAAAGGAGAACTCGGATGGCTATCTTCGGAGCACTCGGCACGGCACGGAGCGGACTCGTCGCGACCGGCGCCGCCCTCAGCGTGATCGGCAATAACATCGCCAACGTCAACACGGTCGGCTTCAAAGGCAGCCGGACGGAGTTCGCCGACCTCTTGTCGGCGCAAGGGGGCGGCGGCAGCGCCGGCAAGATCGGTCTCGGCACGCGCATCGGCAACATCAGCGCGTCGTTCACCCAGGGCAACATCGAGAGCACGGGTCGCCCGACCGACCTCGCGATCGAAGGCAACGGCTTCTTCGTGATCGGCACGGGCGACGGCAACATCTTCACGCGAGCCGGTAATTTCAGCCTCGACAGCAGTGGCAAGCTGGTGACGTTCCAGGGACTGCCGGTGCAGGGCTTCGCGCTGAACGACCTCGGGACCGCCGTCGGCGCGCCGAGCGACATCACCGTCACCGGCGCCAGCAGCCAGCCGCTCGCGACCACGCTGATCGAGCTCAAGTCGAACCTGCGTGCCGACGCGCCGCTGATCGCGGGAGGTTTCGACGGCACCTCGTTCGACACCGCGTACGCGACCTCGAACTTCACGACGTCGATCAACGTGTTCGATTCGCTCGGCGCCAAGCACACGATGAACCTGTTCTTCACCAGGACCGGCGACAACGCGTGGAGCTACGCGATCGGCGTCGACGCCGGCGAGACGGGGGGGACCCCCGGCGACTTCAACCCGCTCGTGACGGGCGGCACCCTGTCGTTCAACACGGATGGCTCGCTCGCCGCCGACCCGGCACCGAACACGCTGTCGGTCACGTTCAGCGGCGCCGCGGCGCAGACGATCAACCTCGATTTCGGTACGCCGAACCCGGATCCGATCGCGAACCCCGGCGACGGCATCGACGGCATCACGCAGTTCGCCGGTCCCTCCGCAGTCGGCTTCCAGTCGCAGAACGGCTTCGGCGCGGGCCAGCTCCTCTCGCTCGAGTTCAGCGAGGCCGGCATCGTGACCGGCATCTTCGACAACGGGCAGACCCGGCCGCTCTTCCAGCTGGCGCTCGCGAACTTCGTCGCACCGGACGGGCTCACGCCGCTCGGCAACGGCATGTATCGAGAGTCCGTCGACTCCGGGTCGCCCGCGATCGGTCAGCCGCAGGCCGGCGGTCTCGGGACCATCATCGCGGGCGCGGTCGAGCTCTCGAACGTCGCCATCGCGCAGGAGTTCATCGACCTGATCTCGACCCAGCGCAGCTTCCAGGCCAACGCGCGCGTCATCACGTCCAGCGACACGCTGCTGAACGACCTCATCAACATCGTCCGGTAGCCTGTAGCCGCGTGGATCGTCGGGCCTCCCTCCAGGCCCGACGCGCGGCTCGTTCCAACCGGTGGAGTGCGGCGTGCGAGCCGCACTCCACCGCTCTCCATCCGAGGCGGGTTCTCCGACACTGCTCTCGCCAGAAAACTGACCTCCCGTCCCTTCGGGAGGACCGCTCGGCTCGCCGCACCGCGAAAAGCCTCGCTTCGCCGGGCCCCGGGCGTCACGTTTCCCGCCAGGCTCCCGGGCATAGCCCTTGCAAATTCGGCCGTCGGACCCGCCGTCGCGGGTCCTCGATCGTTCTTCGCAAGGAGCGCGCATGTCCGAGGAAGCCGAGAAGCCAGCCGAGGGGGCCGAGCCTCCCAAGAAGAAATCCAAGCTGATTCCCATGGTGGGCAGCGTCGTCGTGCTGCTCGCCGGTGCCGTGACCGCGCTCTGGTACCTGGGCGTCGGTCCGTTCGCCGGTGAATCGCGTCACGCCGAGGCCACGGCGGCCGTCGCGGAAGACGGCCACGGCGGCGGCCACGGCGAAGCGGAGCGCGGTGGCCACGGCGCGGGGGACGACGGGCACGGCGGCGGTGGGGGCGGAGGACACGGCGGTCTCTTGTCGCTCGAGCCGTTCATCGCGAACCTCGCCGACGACGGCGGGCGGCGCTACCTGAAGGCGACGTTCCAGGTCGACTTCGGCGGGACCGAGGTGCCAGCGGCGATGAACGCGCGCCTGCCGCAGACCCGCGATCTCTTGCTCACGCTCTTCACGAGCAAGACCTTCGACGACATCCGCACGCCCGAGGGCAAGCAGCAGCTCCGGGAAGAGATCATCGCGCGCGTGAACCAGGTGCTCGATCGCGATCTCGCAAAGGCCGTCTACTTCACCGAGTTCATCGTCCAATGATCGCGATCGCCAATGAAACGCCCGCAGTGAGCGCTCGCGCGAACGCCCAATAGACGTCTCTTATGTCTGACACCCTCTCCCAAGACGAAGTCAGTGCGCTCCTCCGCGGCCTCGCCGACGGCGACGTCCCCGCCGAGGAGACCGCGCCCGACGACGGCACCGCCCGCGACTACGACCTGGTCGGCGAGGAGCGCATCGTCGCGCGCCGCTTCCAGGCGCTCGACCTCGTGCGCGAGCGGCTGGTGCGCCGGCTGAAGCTGTCGCTCGCGGCCGTGGTCGGCACGCCGCCCGAAGTCGAGGCGAAGCCGCTCGAGATGATCAAGTTCTCGACGTTCCGGAACCGCCTGGAGACGCCGGCCAATCTCCACCTCTTCACCATGAACCCGCTGCGCGGGCAGGCGCTCGTGGTCGTCACGTCGAATCTCGCGTACGGCCTCGTCGACAAGGTGTTCGGCGGGCTCGGGCGCATCCCGACCGGCGGTGCGCGCCGCGAATGCTCGGCGATCGAGATGCAGACGATCCAGCGCGTGGTCACTCAGGCCCTCGCCGACTTCACCGAGGCGCTGGCACCCCTGCACCCGATCGCGTGCGGCTTCCAGCGCTCCGAGACGAACCCGATCTCGATCGCGATCTGCGCGGCGACGGATCAGGTTCTGGTCATGCCGTTCGCCTGCGACCTCGGCGCCGGGCCGACGATGCTCTCGATCGCGATTCCGTTCGCGATGCTCGAGCCGATCCGGGCGAAGCTCGGCGAGCCCGAGGCGGCGGAGCGCGGGCCGGATCCCGAGTGGAGCACCGCGCTCTCCGGCGCGATCGCCAACACCGAGGTGACGATGAGCGTCGAGCTCGGGAGCGTCGAGATCACGACCCGCGAGGTGCTGCGGCTCAAGGTGGGCGACCTGCTCACGATCGACACCCGGGCCGACGATCCCCTCGCGGTCTGCGTCGAGGGGATTCGACTGCTGACCGGCCTCCCGGGGGTGAGCCGGGGCAACAACGCCGTCCGTGTCATCGCGGCGGCGGCCTGACGGAGGAGCGAGGACCATGGCGGACGAAGGACAGATGGTGGTGGCGGAGAACGGTGCCGGGAACCTCGAGCTCATCCTCGACGTGCCCCTCGGCGTGAGCGTCGAGCTCGGCCGGGTACGGATGCCGGTGCGGCAGCTCCTGGCGTTGACGGCGGGCTCGGTCATCGAGCTGGCGAAGCTCGCGGGTGAGCCGCTCGACGTGCTGATCAACGGCCGTCCGGTCGCGCGCGGCGAGGCCGTGATGGTCAACGAGAAGTTCGGCGTCCGCCTCACCGAGATCGTCAGCCAGAGCGAGCGGGTCGAGCGCCTCAAGTGAGCGCACTGCCCTCATCCGGACCGCCGGAGATCGCGTGGCCCGCGATCGCCGCGATCCTATTGCTCACGCTCGCCGCGACCGCCGTCCACTGGTGGCTCCGGAAGCGCGGCCTCATCCCGGCGCCCGCGAGCAACCCGATCAAGCTGGTCGCCACGCGCTCGCTCGGCGGCAAGCGCTCCGTCGCGATCGTCGAGGTCGAGAGCCAGCGCTTCCTTCTCGGTCTGACCGACGATTCGGTCGCGTGTCTTTCGACCTTGGCGAGCGAAGCGAAGCCCACCGCAAGCGGCGGCGTCGTCTCGCTTCCCCTCGGAGTCGCCCGATGATCGTGGCCGCTAGCCGGAGGGCGGTGGTCGCCGCGGCGCTCGTGGCGCTGACGCCGGCCGTCGCCGGCGCGGCGCCGGCACTCTCCCTCGAGGTGGGGGGCAACAGCACCGACGGCCTCTCCACGAGCCTGCAGCTCATGTTGCTGTTCACGCTGCTCTCGTTCGCGCCGGCCATCATGATCGCGGTCACGGCCTTCATCCGTATCGTCATTGTGCTGTCGTTCATGCGGCAGGCGGTCGGCACGCAGCAGATGCCGCCGAACCAGGTGATCGTGGCGCTGGCGCTCTTCCTCACGTTCTTCGTGATGATGCCGACGATCCGCGAGGTGCACTCGAGCGCCGTCGAGCCCTACATGAAGAACGACGCGCCGGCGTTCGAAACGCTCGAGCGCGGCTTCCAGCCCCTGCGGGCGTTCATGCTGCGCCAGACGCGCGAGAAGGACCTGGCGCTCTTCCTCGGCGTGTCCGGCCGTGAGCGCCCCGAGACGCCGGCCGACGTGCCGCCCGAGGTCGTGATCCCGGCCTTCATGATCTCCGAGCTCAAGACCGCGTTCACGATCAGCTTCATGGTCTACATCCCGTTCCTCGTGCTCGACATGGTGGTCGCGTCGATCCTGACCTCGATGGGCATGATCACGCTGCCGCCGGTGCTGATCTCGCTGCCGTTCAAGCTGATGATCTTCGTGCTCGTGGACGGCTGGAACCTGCTCATCAGCTCGCTCGTCCGGAGCTTCCAGTGACCCAGGAGACGGTGCTCCAGCTCGGGCGGAACGCGCTCGAGATGTGCCTGATCCTCGCCGGGCCGGTGCTGGTGTTCGGGCTCGTCGCCGGGCTCGCGGTCGCGATCTTCCAGGCGCTCACCCAGATCCACGAGATGACGCTCACGTTCATCCCCAAGATCGGCGCCACGATCCTGGCGCTCGTGCTCTTCGGGCCGTGGATGCTTCAGAAGTTCCTCAACTACACGATCGCGCTCTTCGAGGCGGTCCCGGGGATCGTGCACTGACGATGGGCCTCGCCACCGACCTCCTGAGCTTCCACCCGGACCGAGTCATCATGCTCGTGCTGGCCCTCGGCCGCGTCGGCGGTCTCTTCATCATGGGGCCGATCTTCGCGTCGCGGACCGCGCCGGTGCGGGTCCGGGCGGCGCTCGTGCTCTTCCTGACGCTCGCGATGCTGCCCCTCCTCGGCCCGACGCCGCCCGTGCACGCGGAGCAGGCGGGCCTGGCGATCGTCCTCGGGATGCTCGGGTTCGAGATCATGGTCGGCTTCGCCATCGGTCTCGTCGCCCAGCTGACGTTCGGCGCGGTGCAAATGGCGGGACAGCTCGCCGGCATCCAGATGGGGATCGGCCTGTCCAACCTGATCGACCCGCAGACCCAGGAGCACATCACGTCGCTCGCGCAGTGGCAGAACCTCCTCGCGCTGCTGATCTTCCTCTCGGTCGACGGCCACCACATCCTGATCCGGGCCGTGGCGGACAGCTTCACGGTCCTCCCGCTCGGGGGTGCGATCCCGTCGCCCGCGGGATTCGGGATGGTGCTCGACCTCGCCGGCGGGGTCTTCGTGATCGCGCTCAAGATCGCCGCGCCCGTCCTCGTGCTGCTGCTGCTCGTGAACGCCGCGATGGGCGTGCTCGCGAAGCTCATCCCCCAGCTCAACGTGTTCATCGTCGGCTTCCCACTGAACGTGGCGGCCGGCCTCTTCGTGCTCGGGGCGTCGCAACCGTTCACGGTGCGCCTCCTGGAGGCGAGCTTCTCCGGCGTCGGCGAGTCGCTGGCGCAGGTCGTGCGGGCGCTGGGGTAGGGCATGGCCGAGGATCAAGCCAGCCGTACCGAAGAGCCAACACCCAAACGACGCGAAGAGGCGCGCGCCGACGGGCGCATTCCCCAGTCGATCGAGATCACCTCGGCGACGGTGCTGTTCGCGGCCCTCGTTGCGACCTGGCGGAGCGGCGACGAGGCCGTCGGCAGCCTGCGCGAGGCGATGCGGCGGAGCCTGCTCACGATCACGAAGATGGACCTCACCCCGGCGTCGCTCGGCGACGTCCTGATGGGGATGCTGCACGACGTGCAGGCCGTCGTGCTGCCGATCCTCGCCGCCACGGCCGTCGCGGGGCTCGTCGCGACCGTGGCCCAGATCGGGTTCCAGTTCCACGCCAAGAAGCTGCTGCCCGACTTCACCAAGGTGTCGCCGTCGAGCGGCTTCCAGCGCATCTTCTCCAGCAAAGGGCTCTTCGATCTCGGGAAGGCGATCGTGAAGATCGTCTTGATCGGGTGGCTCTCGTGGAAGCTCATCCGCGGCTCCGAGGGCACGATCGTCGCGCTCTCGGGCGCCTCGCCGCGCGAGCTGTTCTCAATCGCGGGCCACGAGGTCGCGCGCCTGGTCGGCTGGTCGACCGGCATCCTCGTGGTGCTCGCCGCCGCCGACTACGCCTGGCAGCGCCGCCAGCATCACCAGAGCCTCCGCATGAGCCGGAGCGAGGTGAAGGACGAGGCGCGGCAGTCCGAAGGTGATCCGAAGATGCGGGCGCGTCTGAAGCGCGCGTACCAGGAGATCGTGAAGGCGAAGAGCCTGACCGACGTCCCGACGGCGGACGTCGTGATCACGAACCCGATCCACCTCGCGGTCGCGCTCAAGTACGAGCCCGGCCGCATGGGCGCGCCCACCGTGGTCGCGAAGGGAGCGGAGGGCATGGCCCAGCGGATCAAGGACATCGCCCGGAAGCACGGCGTGCCGATCCTCGAGCGCCGGTCGCTGGCGCGCGCGCTCTTCCGGAGCGTGCCGGTCGGCGGCGAGATCCCGGGGACCCTCTACCGCGCGATCGCGGAGATCCTCGCGTACATCTACGGCCTCAAGCAGCGCCGCGCCGGCGCGATCCCGGTGCGTGCCGCGGCGGCCGCGCCCGTCGCTCCGGGCGCTAGGAGCGCCAACTAATGGCCGCGATCGCGCAGCCGCCGGCCAAGGGCTTCATGGGGCGCGTGCTCGCCGGCGGCGAGCTCGTCATCCCGCTCACCTTCGTCGTGGTGGTGATCGTCATGATCATCCCGCTGCCGACGGTGCTCCTCGATCTGCTCCTCACCATCAACATCGCGGTGTCGCTGATCATCCTCCTGGTCGCGATGTACACGCTGAAGCCGCTCGAGTTCTCGACGTTCCCGTCGGTGCTGCTCGTGACGACGCTGCTCCGGCTCTCGCTGAACGTCGCCTCGACCCGTCTCATCCTGCTGCACGGCCACGAGGGCTCGGCCGCGGCCGGGCACGTCATCCAGGCGTTCGGCAGCTTCGTCGTCGGCGGCAGCTACGTCGTCGGGGTGGTCATCTTCCTGATCCTCGTCGTCATCAACTTCGTCGTCATCACGAAGGGCGCGGGGCGCATCGCGGAAGTCGCGGCGCGCTTCACCCTCGACGCCATGCCCGGCAAGCAACTGGCGGTCGACGCCGAGCTGAACTCGGGGGCCATCACCGAGCGCGAGGCGCGCGAGCGGCGGCGGGCCGTCGAAGCGGAGGCCGACTTCTACGGCGCGATGGACGGCGCCTCGAAGTTCGTCCGCGGCGACGCCGTCGCCGGGATCATGATCGCCGGCATCAACATCGTGGGCGGGCTCTTCATCGGCGTCGTCCAGGGCGGTCTCGACGTCCAGAGCGCCGCCGAGATCTACACGATCCTCGCGGTCGGTGACGGTCTCGTGTCGCAGCTGCCGGCGCTGCTCATCTCGACGGCCGCCGGCATCGTCGTGACGCGTGCGGCGTCGGGCACCGACCTCGGCAGCGAGGTCACCTCGCAGATGCTGCTCAACCCGCGCGTCCTCGCGATGGTGTCCGGCATCCTCGGGGCGCTGGCGCTGATGCCCGGGCTGCCGTTCCTCCCGTTCGTGGCGCTCGCGGGCGCGCTCGGCGGCCTGTCGTACGCCGGCCGCGAGCACAAGGAGGCGGCGCTCGCGCAGGCCGCGCTCGAGGCTCGCACCGAAGCGCCGAAGGAAGAGAGATCCGACGTGCCCGCGCCGCTCGACCTCCTCGAGCTGGAGGTCGGGTACGAGCTCGTGCCGCTCGTCGACGCGAGCCAGCGGGGCGAGCTGATCGAGCGGATCAAGAGCCTGCGGAAGCAGCTCGCGGAGGAGATGGGCTTCGTCGTGCCGCCGGTGCACATCCGCGACAACTTGCAGCTGAAGCCTGGCGAGTACGCGCTCCTCCTGAAGGGCGTCGAGATCCAGCGCGCCGAGATCCGGATCGGCCAGTACCTCGCGATCAATCCGGGCGGCGCCGATCCCGGCTTCCGCGGCGTCCCGACCAAGGAGCCGGCGTTCGGTCTGGATGCGCTGTGGGTGATGGCGAGCGACCGCGAGCAGGCGCAGCTCGCCGGCTATACGGTGGTGGACGCCGCGACGGTCGTCGTGACGCACCTCACCGAGATCATCCGGCGCCACGCTCACGAGCTGCTGGGACGCCAGGAAGTCCAGGGCCTCCTCGACTCGCTCGCGAAGACCCATCCGAAGGTCGTGGAGGAGCTCGTGCCGCAGGCGCTGACGCTCGGCCAGGTGCAGAAGGTGCTCCAGAACCTGCTCCGCGAGCACGTCGGCATCCGCGATTTCCTCTCGATCATCGAGACCCTCGCCGATCACGCGCCGGCGTCGAAGGACCCGCACACGCTCACCGAGCACGTGCGCGCGGCGCTTTCGCGCTCGATCGTGAATCGCTTCCTCACGCCCGACCGGACGCTGCCGCTCGTGACGCTCGCGCCGCGGCTCGAGCGGACGATCGCGGAGGCGGTGCACCGGAGCGACGACGGCACGTATCTCGCGCTCGAGCCGGGGACGGCGCAGCGGCTCCTCGGCAAGCTCGCCAACTCGGCGGAGCAGTTCGCGCTCCAGGGCCATCAGCCGCTCGTCCTCTGCTCGACGAGCGTGCGCGGTCATCTGCGGAAGCTCACCGAGCGATTCCTGCCGAGCCTCTCGGTCGTGGCGCCGGGTGAGATCCCCGCGAACGTGAAGATCCACTCGCTCGGGGTCGTGAGCCTCGACGAGGACGACGCCGGCGCCGGCAATCGTCTCCAGGTGCCGCGCGCGACGGCGACCGTGAACCCGGTCGAGGCGGTGGCGTGATGCGGCTCCGACGCTTCACCGGCGCCACGCCGCGCGACGCGCTCGCCGCCGTCAAGGCGACGCTCGGTTCCGACGCGGTGATCCTCGCGACGAAGCCGCTCGCGACGGGGGGCGTCGAGATCACGGCGGCGGTGGACACCGATCCGGCGGGGGAGGCCGGGGAACGCGGGACGTCGAGCGGCGCGACCGGCGCGTCGCCGGAGCTCGCGGCGCTCGGGCGCGAGCTGGCGGGGATCGCGGCGCGAGTCGCCCGCATCGATCGGGCGATGCGTCCCGGGCGCGGAGTGATCGGCGGCTTGGACGACGAAGCCTTGGATCTGGCCGAACGGCTGGCGTTGAACGGTACGGCGCCGGAGACGGCCGAGCGGCTGGCGCGGAGCTTCGCGCTCGGGCGGCGGCGCGGGCTCGTGCCGGCGGCCGCGCTGGCGGCGAGCGTCGAGCGCCACTTCGTGGTGGCGCCGGCGGCTCCGACCGAGTCGCGCATCACGGCCTTCGTCGGCGCAACCGGTGCCGGCAAGACGACCACGATCGCGAAGCTCGCGGCGCGGGCGGTGGCGCGCGGGGCCGCGGTCGGGCTCGTCATGGCCGACACGCAACGCATCGGCGCCGCCGAGCAGCTCGGCACGTACGCGCGGCTCCTCGACGTGCCCGTGCGGACGGCGAGCGACGGCGACCAGCTCGTGGCGGCGCTCGCGGACTTCGAGCGGGCGGACGTCGTCTACGTCGACACGGCGGGTCTCGCCGGCGACGGTCGGGCGAGCGCGGAGCTCGCGCGGATGCTCGCGGCGGCGGGTGGCGCGGTCACGACGACGGCGGTCATTCCGGCCGGCGCGTCGGAGACCGCGCTTCGTGCCGCGTGGCAGCGCCTCGCGGTGCTCGCGCCAGCGACGAGCGTGGTGACGAAGGTGGACGAAGGGGGCGGGCTCGGCGCGGCGTGCGCATGGCTCGCGGAGGTCGGCGTTCCGCTCGACTGGCTCGGCACGGGCACGCGCGTGCCGGACGACGTGGCGGTGGCGGACGGGGCGACGGTGGGCACGTGGCTCACGGCGGCATGACGAGACGGAGGACGAACGTGGATCAGGCGAAGGGGATCGCGGTGGACAAAGCGGCGGGAGTGGGCGGCACGGGCGAGATGCAGGTCATCGCCGTCGCGAGCGGCAAGGGCGGAGTCGGAAAGACGAACGTCGTCGCCAATCTCGCGATCGCGCTCCAGCGGCGTGGCAAGCGCGTCGTCGTGATCGACGCCGACCTCGGCCTCGCGAACCTGGATACGCTCCTCGGCTTGAACCCGCATGCGACGCTCCGCCAGGTGCTGCGCGGCGAGTGTGCCATCAAGGACGCGCTCGTCGAAGGGCCGTCGGGCATCCGCATCGTCCCGGCCGCGAGCGGGTACGAGGATCTGACGCAGCTCTCGGACGGCCAGCGCCTCACGTTGCTGGACCAGGTCGACTCGCTCGACGGCGACTACGACGTGCTGCTCATCGACACGGGCGCCGGCATTTCGGCGAACGTCACCTTCTTCGCGACGGCCGCGCAGGAGACGCTCGTGATCGTCACGCCCGAACCGACGTCGCTCACGGACGCCTACGCGCTCGTCAAGGTACTCTCGACCCGCTACGCCGAGCACAACTTCGCGATCCTCGTGAACATGGCGCGGAGCGAGTTCGAGGCTCGGAAGACGTTCACGCAGCTGACGCGGGTCGCCGAGCGCTTCCTCCAGGTGAATCTGCGGTGGGCCGGCTGGGTGCCCTGGGACAGCGAGGTGCCCGAGGCGGTGCGACGCCAGACGCCCGTGATCGATTTGGCACCGTCGACGCCCGCGACCCGGGCGATCGACGGGCTCGCCGAGCGGCTCTGCGCGGCGCCGGCCGAGGCGAAGGTCAAAGGTGGTCTCCAGTTCTTCTTCCGGCGCCTCCTCGCGCGCGAGCAGAGGGCGGGAGCGGCGAACTGACGATGCCGGGTTTCTCTCCCAGCTCGGGCTCCGCGTCACGCGCGGGTTCGGCGCCGCGGCCGCACATCGCGACGGCCGCCGCCGGTCTTCCGGGCCAAACATCGGCGGACGAGGCGGTGCGCGCGTACCTGCCGCTCGTGCGCTGGCTCGTCCAGCGTCTGGCGGCGCGGAAGCCGCCGCAGGTCGAGCTCGACGAGATGGTGAGCTGGGGCATCGAGGGGCTCCTCGACGCGCTCAAGAAGTACGACGCGACGAAGCAGGCCGCCTTCGCCACTTACGCGCAGTTTCGCATCCGGGGCGCGATTCTCGACCGGCTGCGGGGCATGGATTGGGTCTCGCGGAGCGTGCGCCAGAAGGCGAGCGTCCTCGAGAAGACGTATCACCAGCTCGAAGGCCAGCTCGGCCGACCCGCGAGCGAGGAGGAGGTGGCGGAGGCGCTCGACCTGACGCTGCCGCAGCTGCACGCGTTGCTGTCCGAGGTCGGCCAGATGTCGCTCTTCAGCCTCGACGACCTCGGCGTCGATGCGGGACCCGACCGCTGGCAGATCGAGAAGCTCCTCGACGGCGACGGCACCGATCCGATGCAGGCGATCCTGTCGCGCGAGCGGGCGGATCTCGTGGCGGAGGCGATCGCGAACCTGCCGGAGAAGGAGAAGACCGTGATCGCGCTCTACTACCACGAGGGCATCACGATGAAGGAGGCGGGCGCGGTGCTCGGCCTCACGGAGTCACGCGTGTCGCAGCTGCACGCCCAGGCGTTGCTGCGCCTCCGCGGGCTCCTCCACGAGCATTTCGGCGATCCGGCGGCGGAGGCCGCGCAAGAAGGGCAAGAGGGATGATGGACGTGACCAGTCTTCTGGGATGGGTCGGGCCGGCGCTCGACGTGGCGGCCGTGGCGCTGCTCGCCGCGGTGCTCTGGCGGCTCCGCCGCGATCCAGGTGCGGCGTGGGCCGAGCGCGAGGCGCGACTTCAGACGATCTTCGACGACCTGCGGACGCTGGTGGCGCAGAGCGAAGGGCTCGCGCGAGATCTCGACGGGAAGCTCGCGGGGCGGGAGGAGCGCTTGAAGGCGCTTCTCGCCGAGGCGGAGTCGACCGTCGGACCGCGCGCGACGGCCGCGCCCGTCGCGGCACCGGCGCGTCCCGCGCGCGTGGAAGTTCGCGAGGACGAGCCGACGAGCACCGCGCGCGCGATCGAGCGCATGATCGACGACGGCATGGACGCGGACGAGATCGCGCGCCGCCTCGGCGTACCCATCGCCGAGGTGCGCCTCGTGATGGGACTTCAGGCCGCGCGCGCGGCGCGCCGGCGGGTCGTGGGACAAGAGGCCTCGGCGCATGCGTGATCGGCGCGGGACGGCAGGAACGGACCGGCAGAATCTGCCGCCCGGCAACCGCTGCCTCCGCGGCGCGGGCCGCGGATGCGTGGCACGTGCGTTGCTCGATTCGACGACGCGAGGCGAATGAATGGACGCAGGAATCTTCTCGGCGGTGTCGGGCAGCATGGCGGCGCAGACGCGCCTCGACGCGCTCGCCAACAATCTGGCCAACGCCAACACGGCCGGCTTCAAGGCCGAGCGTGTCCTCCAGCGCGCCGAGAAGGCCGGGGAGATCGCGCCGCCGCCGACCGCCGTCCCGACGCCGGTCACCCGTGAATTCGTGCAGACCGACTTCGCGCAGGGGCCCGTCAATCAGAGCGGCAACCCGCTCGACGTGGCGCTCGCGGGCGAGGGGTTCTTCGTCGTGAAGACCGACCGGGGCGAACGGCTGACCCGGAGCGGCAACTTCACGATCGACGCCGAGGGCTATCTCGCGACGAGCGACGGCAGCCGCGTGCAAGGGACGAGCGGGGACATCAGCATTCCGGAGAGCCCGGTCGTGATCGCGAGCGACGGCAGCGTCCGCGCCGGCGAGCAGCGCGTCGGGCAGATCCGCGTCGTCACGGTCGAGAAGGTCGACGGCCTGCTGCGTGAGAACGGGACGCGCTTCGCGCCTGGCGCGCAGGTGCCGGCCGACGCGCCCGTCGGCAGCGTGCGCATCATCCAGGGCGCCGTCGAAGGCGCGAACCTGTCGCCCGTCGAGGGCCTGGTCTCGTTGATCGAGACCGTCCGGGGATTCGAAACCTACATGCGGGCCGCCGAGCGGCTGGACCAGGTGACGGCGAAGGCCATCGCCGAAGTCGGCCGCGTCTGAGGACGAAGAGAGGGACATCATGATTCGAGCGCTCTACACCGCCGCGACCGGCCTCGAGGCCCAGCAGATGAACATCGACGTGATCGCCAACAACCTGGCGAACGTCAGCACGAGCGGGTTCAAGAAGAGCCGCGCCGACTTCCAGGATCTCCTGTACCAGACCGCGCGCGAGCCGGGCGGGCCCGCGACCAGCACGACGCAGAGCTCGACGGGCATCCAGATCGGCCTCGGCGTCCGTCCGGCGGCCGTCCAGCGCATCAACGCGCAGGGCGACTTCAACCAGACGACCAACCCGCTCGACATGGCGATCGGCGGGGAAGGGTACTTCCAGGTGACGCTGCCCGACGGCTCGACGGCGTACACGCGTGCCGGCGCCTTCAAGCTCGACTCGACCGGCTCGGTCGTGACCTCGTCGGGCGATCCGATCCTGCCGGCGATCAGCATCCCGCAGAACGCCGAGTCGATCATCGTCGGCGACGACGGCACCGTCAGCTACACGGCGCCCGGGCAGTCGGCGCCGAGCCAGGCGGGCCAGATCCAGACCGCGCGCTTCGCGAACCCGTCCGGCCTCCGCGCCGAGGGCGGCAACCTCTTCAAGGAGACGGACAGCTCGGGGCCGGCCCAAACCGGCACGCCGGGCCAGGACGGCTTCGGCCAGCTGACCCAGGGATTCCTCGAGGGCTCGAACGTCAGCGTGGTGGAAGAGCTCGTCGCGATGATCTCGGGCCAGCGTGCGTACGAGATCAACTCGCGCGCCATCTCCGCGGCCGACGAAATGCTGCGGACCGCGTCCTCGATCGGACGGTAAGCCATGGTGACGACCCTCCGATTCTTGCAGCGCGCCGCGATCTTCTACGGCGGGCTCCTCCTCGCGCTCGGCGTGGTCGCGATCTGCGCGGGCTTCGCGCGTGCTGCGGAGTCCACTTCGCCGCGCACGAGCGAGCCCGGCCGCATCGTCGTCTCGCGCACCGCCGTCGTGCCCGGACCCACGATCAAGCTCGGCGACCTCGCGCGCCTCGAAGGCAGCGCGGCCCGCCTCGCCGACCTCGACCTCGGCCCGGCGCCGTCGGCGAACGCGCCGAAGCGTCTCGAGGGCGAAGCGATCCTCCGCCGTCTCCACGAGGCGGGCATGGACGCGAGCGCCACCCGCTACTCGATTCCGGCGACGGTGCGCGTCGAGCGGAACGCGCGCGAGGTGACTGTCGACGAGATCAAGACCGCCGTCCTGAACGTCGCGCCCGACGCGCTCCCGGCGGGCGAGATCGTGCGCGACCTGGACGTGTCCGGGCCCGTCCGCATCCCGGCGGGCGACTACGAAGCCCGCGTGTCGACCAGCTCGATGGGCCGGCCCGGGCGCCGCCGTTTCGACGTGCAGCTCGTGCACGACGGGGTCGTGCTTGCGAACGTGCCGGTGACGGCGCGGACGGACGCGCACGGAGCGGTCGTCGTCGCGAAGCAGGCCGTGCCGCGCGGCACCGTGCTCGGACCGGACGACGTCGAGCTCGTGGAGCGGAACGCCAAGGACGTGCCGCCCGACGCGGTGACCGTGCCGGAGCAGGCGATCGGGATGGAGACGAAGGTCGCCCTCGCTGCGGCGGCGCCGCTCCCGCGCACGGCGCTCGCACCGCCGATCGTCGTGAAGAAGGGCGATCCCGTGACGATGATCATCGACACGGCCGCGATGCGGCTCACGGTCGCCGGCGAGGCGCTCGAATCGGGCGCCGTCGGGAGCGCGATCAAAGTGAAGAATCGAACGTCGAAGCAGGCGTTGGCGGGAAAGGTGGTCGCCGGTGGCGTCGTCGCGATCCAGCGATAGTGGGAGGCGTGCTGCCGTGGTGCTGTTGGCGGCGCTCGCGACGCTCACGAGCGGGTGCCTCCAGATGTACCTGAAGCGCGATCCGCTCCCGGTGATGGAGCCGCCGCCACCTCCGCCGCCGTCGCCCCGGCAGGCGGCGACCGGGTCGCTGTGGCGCGAGGACGTGAGCGCCAACTATCTCTTCGCCGACGTGAAGGCGCGCTTCGTCGGGGATCTGGTCACGATCGTCATCACCGAGGACGCGTCCGGCTCGAACGACGCCGACACGTCGACGTCGACCGAGACCGAGGTGTTCGCGAGCCTCGAGCAGTTCTTCGGGTTGCCGCAGCAGCTCGCGGGGAAGAACCCGACCATCGACCCGACCCAGCTCGTGAAGGCGTCGACGCAGCGCACGTGGGACGGCGAGGGCTCGACGAATCGGAAGGGGAAGCTCTCGGCGCGCATGAGCGCGAAGGTCGTCTCGGTGTCGCCGACCGGCAACCTCTGGATCCAGGGCGACAAGATCGTCGCGGTGAACCGCGAGGACCAGCACATCGTGGTGAACGGGTGGATACGGCCCGAGGACATCGACGCGCAGAACCAGGTGCTCTCGACCCGGCTCGCCGACGCCCGCATCGACTACTACGGGACCGGCGTCGTCGGACGCCGGCAGCGCGAGGGCTGGGGCCTCTTCCTCTTCGACCTGGTGTGGCCGTTCTGATGCGCGCGCTCGGAGCTCTCGTGGTCGCCGCGCTCGCGCTGGCGTGCCTGGCCGTACCGCCCGCGCACGCGGCGCGGATCAAGGACATCGCCCAGGTGGAGGGCGTTCGCGGCAACCAGCTGACGGGCTACGGCGTCGTGGTCGGTCTCGACGGGACCGGCGACGGCCAGCAATCGATCTTCACCGTCCAGAGCATCCTCAGCATGCTCCGCCGGCGCGGGGTGGTCGTGTCGATCGACCCGCGCCAGGTGCGGGTGAAGAACGCGGCCGCCGTCGTCGTGACGGCGACACTGCCGCCGTTCTCGCGCTCGGGGAATCGCATCGACGTGCAGCTCTCGTCGATCGGCGACGCCGAATCGTTGCGCGGCGGGACGCTCATCATGACGCCGCTCTTCGGTGGCGATCAGCAGGTGTACGCGGTGGCGCAGGGCCCCGTGTCGCTCGGCGGCGGGTTCAGCGCGTCGGCGCCGGGCGCATCGGCGACGAGCGGGCATCCGACCGTCGGCGTCGTGACGGGGGGTGCCCTCGTCGAGCGCGAGGTGCCGGTCGATCTCCGCGGCGACGGGCTCGTGCGGCTCAGCCTCCACGAGGCGGATTTCACCACCGCGACTCGCATGGCGCGGGTCGTGAACGAGTTCCTCGGGACCGGTGCGGCGAGCGCGATCGATCCCGCGACCGTCGCAGTGCAACTCGAGCAGAACGCCAGCACCGAGCAGGTCATGGCGCTCCTCGCCGGCATCGAAACCCTCGACGTGGTGCCGGATCGGCGTGCGCGCGTCATCGTGAACGAGCGCACCGGCACGGTGATCATGGGCGAGGACGTGCGGATCGCGCCCGTGGGCATCGCCCATGGCAGCCTCCAGGTGACCGTCAAGGTCGACCTCGGCGTCTCGCAGCCCGCACCGTTCTCGGAAGGGCAGACCGTGGTCGTGCCCGACAGCACCGTCCAGGTGCAGGAAGGGCAGGCGGAACGGATCAGCCTTCTCAAGGGCGGTGTCAGCCTGCGTGACCTCGTCGCGGGCCTGAACTCGCTCGGGATCACCCCGCAGGATCTGATCGCGGTGCTCCAGGCGATCAAGAGCGCCGGAGCGCTCGATGCCGACCTCGAGATCATGTGATGACGGCCCCCCGACGACGAAGGAGGAATCGCGATGAGTGATCCGATTTCGGCAGCGTCGGTGTTCGTCCCACAGACGCCGAGTGGGGACGAGACGAAGCGGCGGCTCGCGGGGAAATCGCCGGAGGCGGTCGCGAAGGAGTTCGAGTCGATCCTGCTCCAGCAGGTGATCAGCGCCATGCGGAAGACCGTGCCGGAGTCGGGCATGCTCGAAGCCTCGGCGAGCCGGCGCATGCTCGACGGCGCGTTCGATCAGGAGGTGGCGCGGAGCCTCGCCGCGAAAGGCGGTCTCGGCATCGCCGAGCAGATCGTCGGGCAGATCCAGCGCGAGCAGGCGAGGCGCGACGCCACGGCCGGTGTCAGCCCTCGGAGCGTAGGGGGCGCCAGCGCGACCGTCGCGACGACCGCGAGCGCGGCGTCGGCGCGGGCCGGAGCCGCGATCGCGCCCGCACGGTCGGGTCCGGGCGCTGCACCGAGCGTCGTGGCGCCGGCGACCGCGACGGGGGCCGTGGAGTCGGAGCTCGCCGTCACGCCGGTCGAGGGCGAGATCAGCTCGCCGTTCGGCATGCGGAGCGATCCCTTCACGGGCAAGGAGCGGTTCCATGCCGGTGTCGACGTCGCGGCGCCGCGCGGAGCCGCGATTCGGGCGGTGGCCGACGGCGAGGTCGTCTTCAGCGGCTGGCGGCGCGGGGGCGCGGGCCGCGTCGTCGAGGTGCGCCATGCGGATGGTCTCGTCACCAGCTATGCGCACGCGGAGAAGACGCTCGTCCGTGCGGGTCAACATGTTGTCGCGGGCGAGGTGGTCGCGACGGTCGGGTCGAGCGGTCGCGCGAGCGGGCCGCATCTCCACTTCGGAGCGACCCGGGACGGCCAAGCCATCGATCCGTCTGATCTTCTCGAGCGGAGCCGGCCGGTGTCGACGGTGCTGGCGAGCGCCCAGGGACCGACATGAAGGTGACGGTGCGGCGGGCTCCCCGGATTCAAGTCGCGGGGACCCCTGGACGATATCCTGACCGAGCCCGGGTTCCGTGGGCTCGGGAGATCTCATGAGAATCACACGACGACCTTCGACGACGATTCCCGGCCTCGGCGAGGTGCCTGCCGCGGGCGACGCGGCCGAGCCGACGGCTCCGGCGGGCAACAAGCCCGTCACCGACCGCGTGCAGCTCTCGGAGGCGGCCCTCGAGCGACAGCGCTGGAAGTCCGAGGTCCGCGACGGCGCGGTCACGTCGAACGATCGGCTCCAGGCGCTTCAGGCCGCCGTCGCCAATCAGACGTACGCGCCGAGCCCGCGCGCGGTCGCGGACAAGATGCTCGCCGACCTCGCGGCGGATCTGCTGGCCTGACCAACGCATGCGCGACGTGGACACGACGGAGCTCGCGACACTGCTGGAGACCGAGCGCGAATGCTGCGCCCGGCTCCTGCCCTTGCTCGAAGCCGAGCGCGCGGCCGCCGCGAGCTACGATCACGCCGCGCTGCTCGCGTGTCTTCGCGAGCGCGAAATCCTCCAGGGAGAGTGGCAGCGCGCCGCCGGCCTCCGGCGCCAGCAACAGCAGGCGGCCGGCACGCGATTTCCCGAGATCCTCGCCGGTGACGCCGCATTGAACGCGCTCGTGCAGAACGTGGCACGCGAGGCGGCCGCGGTCCGACGCGCGCAGCGCGTGAACGAGGGCGTCGTCCGCGCCGCGCTGGCGCAGGTGACCGACCTCTTGGCGGTGATGCGCCGCGAGCGTACGGACAGCCGCTACGACGGCAGGGCGGCGCTGACCGGCACGACGATCTCGTCGGCCGGCGGCCGGTGGAGCGCCTGACCCATGGCCCTGTTCGCACCGCTCTCGATCGGCCGTCAGGCACTGCTCGCGAACGAGCGCGCCATCGGCGTGACCGGCCACAACATCTCCAACGTCAACACGCCCGGCTACAGCCGCCAGACGCCGGTCCTGACCGCAGCGCGGCCGGATCACCAGGGCTTCGGGAACGGCGTCGAGCTTCAGTCGGTGCTGCGCTCGGTCGACGGGTTCCTCGAGGCCCGGGGGCTCGCGAGCGCCTCGTCGCTGGCCGGGGCCACGACCGGACGCCAGCTCCTCGATCGCTTGCAGGCGCTCTTCCCCGTCGGCGACGAGGGGATCGGGAACGCGCTCGGCGAGTTCTTCGCGGCGGCGAACGACGTCGCGAACAATCCGCAGGATCTCGCCGTCCGCAATCAGCTGATCGAGACCGGCCGCACGCTCGCGGCGCAGCTCCGGAACGCGGCCGGCGGCATCGAGCAGTTGCAGCGTGAGGCGGATCAGCGGCTCGGCCAGGCCGCGTTCGACGCCAACGCGATGCTCCAGGACATCGCCCAGCTGAACCGCGAGATCATCGCGGCGGAGCGCGGCGGACGCGAGACGAACGACCTGCGCGACCAGCGGCAGATCGCGCTCGGCGAGCTCGCGAAGCAGCTCTCGATTCAGGTCGTCGAGCAGGAGGGCGGCGGCGTCAACGTGTTCGCGGCGTCGGGCCAGGGGCTCGTGATCGGGATCGAGGCCGCGACGCTCGCGACCGAGCTCGACCCGAGCCAACTCGGGCTCGACGGCAACCCGATCTCGCGGGTCGGCGTCGTGGCGCGGGACGGCGGCGTGATCAGCCTTTCGGGCGAGGTCGGCGGCACGATCGGGACGCTCTTGAGCCTCCGCGACGGCACGCTCGCCGATGACGCGGCGGCGCTCGATCTCCTCGCGACCTCGCTCCGCGACTCGGTGAACGCGGTGCAGACCAACGCGCTCGGCCGCGACCTCGACGGCAACGTCGGCACGGCGTTCTTCAGCGGCACCGGCGCGGCCGACTTCGAGGTGGCGCTCGGGGATCCGCGCGGCATCGCGGCGGCCCGCGGAACGAACCTCGCGGACAACGCGAACGCGCTCGCCCTCGTGAGCGTCGCGCAGCAGACGTTTCCCGCGCTCGGCGGCGCCACGCTCGGCGACTACTTCGGGGGGCTGCACGCCCGCGTCGGCCAGGAGGCGCGGCGCGCCGACACCGCGGCGACCATCGAGGAGAACGTGTCGGCCGGCCTCGCGGCGCAGCGCGACGCCGTCTCCGGCGTCAGCCTCGACGAGGAGTTCACCAATCTCATTCGGTATCAGCGCGGCTTCCAAGCGGCGGCGCAGCTCATCAACGTGAGCAACGTGCTCCTCGACGATCTCATCGGGTTGATACGCTGATGGTGAGCCGGGTCACGGAGCGCACGCTCATCGCGGACTTCCGATTCGCCGTGAGCCGGCTGCGGCAGCAGCAGGCCGAAGCGCAGAACGCCCTCAGCTCGCAGAAGCGGTTGCGCGAGGCGAGCGACGATCCCGTCGGCGCGGCGCGCTCGACGAGCCTTCGCGGCGAAGCCAAAGAGCTCGGCGCCTTTCGCGACAGCGTGACGCTCGGCAGCTCGACCCTCGGGGCCCAGGACGGCGTTCTCGGCGAGGTGCACGACATCCTGATCCGCGCCCGCGAGATCGCGTCCGGGCTCTCGGGCGGGCTCACGACGCCCGAAGCGCGGCAGACCGCGGCGGAAGAGGTCACGGAGCTCGAGCGGGGGCTGTTGTCGCTCGCCAACACGACGGTTGCGGGGCGCCACATCTTCGGGGGCCTCGCGACCGGCGGTCCGGTCTTCGCGAGCCTCGACGACGTCGGGTTCTCGCCGGCGACCGCCTACACGGGACCGACCGACCCGTTCTCCGTACGGGCCTCGCGCGACGAGTCGATTCGCATCACCAGCAACGGCGGTGACGTCTTCACGTCGTCGATCCAGGCGATCGACGACCTCCGGCAAGCGCTCGAGGCCGGCAGCGATCCCGTCGCGAGCCTTGCGTCGCTCGAAGGCGCGGCGAACGACATCCGGCAGGAGCGGGCCAGCGTCGGCGGGCGGCTCTCCCGGTTGCAGACGCGCGATCAGGAGATCGGCTCCGCGCTGTTGACGGCCAAGACGCTGCTCGCGGACGTCGAGGACGCGGACATCACCGAGACCATTACACAGCTCGCGCAGGTGCAGAACGCGCTCGAAGCGACGCTCACGGCGGGCGCCACGCTGATGCAGACGACGATTCTCGATTACCTCCGACTGTAAGGACGTGGACGTGAGGGGACTGGGCCAAGGAGGGCGCCATGCTGGTACTGACACGCAAGGTCGGCGAACGCATCCGCATCGGCGACGACGTGACGGTGCAGGTGCTGGAAGTACGGGGCGGGCAGGTGCGGCTCGGGTTGTCGGCCCCGGCCGACGTTCGCATCTTTCGCGAGGAGATCTTCCTCGCCATCCAGGGGCAGAACCACGAGGCGCAGCTCGCCGATCCGGCGCAGCTCGCCGACGCGGCTGCGGTGTGGGAGGCGTATGCCGATGGCAAGCGTAGCTGAGGAGACGGTCGTGCCGCGCGCGTCCGATCCCGAGGTGATCTCCGTGCGATCGAGCCGGTTCGGCGAGCTCGAGGTGCCGGCGGATCGCGTACTGCACTTTCCACAAGGGCTGATCGGGTTCCCGAAGGCGCGGCGCTTCGTGATCCTCGACCACCGTCCCGGGTCGCCCTTCAAATGGATGCTCTGCCTGGAGCAACCCGACCTCGCCTTCGCGGTCGCCGAGCCGGCGAGGATGGTGCCCGACTACGAGGCGCCGCTGGCGTTCGCGGCGCGGACGCTCGGCACCGATCCTGCGGACGTGGCCCTCTTCGTCATCGTCACGATTCCGCCGGACCCGACCGCCATGACGGTCAATCTCATGGCCCCGGTCGTGGTCGACGTTCGCACCCGGCGGTCGCGACAACTCGTTCTCGAAGACGGTCGCTGTGACCCTTCGTACCGCGTGTGCGCAGCCCGTCCCGAATCGGCGCTCGCGGCGGCGGAACGTTGACCCGCGCCTGGTCCGACCGCCGAAAACTGAACGTCGCGCTACGAAACTGTACGGAACTCGCCTGGGGCGAGGCACCGGGGCGGGCGCGCCCGTGTCAGTCTTCCGTCTCGTTTCCGCTGTAAAGTCGGGGTGCTCCAGTAAATTCAGGGCACCTACCCTCGTCGTTCAAGTTTCTGGCACCTCATTTGCTCAACGGTCTGACGGCGCGCGACACGGATCGCGACAGACTACGAGCCTGGGAGGGCACATGGACGCACGGGAAGCGGAGGCGGTGGTGGTGGCGGCGGACGAAGCGCAGTGCGAGCTCGATGGAATGGACGCGGAGGCCGTGACCGGGTTCGCGGGTCTCATCGGTCGCCATCCGCGGATGCAGGCGATCTTCGACGTCATCAAGCGGGTGGCCCCGACGGGCGTCACGGTGCTGATCACGGGTGAGAGCGGCACCGGCAAGGAGCTCGTCGCGCAGGCGATCCACGCGCAGAGCCGCCGCCACGCGCAGCGTCTCGTGCCGGTCCACTGCGGGGCGATTCCCGAAGAGCTCCTCGAGAGCGAGATGTTCGGCCACGAGCGCGGTGCGTTCACCGGCGCGGTCGCGTCGCGGGTCGGCCGCTTCAAGCTCGCCGACGGCGGCACGATCTTCCTCGACGAGGTCGGCGACATGAGCACCAAGCTCCAGGTGAAGCTCCTGCGCGTCCTCGAGAACGGCCAATTCGAGCCGGTCGGCGGCGTCAGCACGCAGCAGGTCGACGTGCGGATCGTCGCCGCGACGAACTGCAACCTCGAGGCGGCGGTCGTCGACAAGCAGTTCCGCGAGGATCTCTATTACCGTCTCCGCGTCGTGCCGATCGAGATGCCGGCGCTGCGCCAGCGCCGCGAGGACATTCCGCTGCTGGTCGAGTTCTTCCTGAACCAGATGCATCAGACGAAGGGCCTTCCGCGCTTCGAAGTGTCGCCCGAGGCGATGGCGGTGATGATGGCGTACGCGTGGCCGGGGAACGTGCGCGAGCTCAAGAACCTGCTCGAGCAGCTGGTCGTGCTCGGTCCGACCGACGGCGTGATCCGTCCCGAGAACCTGCCGCCGAAGCTGCACGGCCGCATGGCCGGTGACGGTGCCAGCGGCTGGTCGACGCCGCCGTGGGACTTCGACGGCCGTGGCATCGACTTCTACCGCGAGATGGAGTCGATCGAGGATCGCATCATCGCCCGCGCGCTCGACATCAGCCGCGGCAACAAGAAGGAGGCGGCGCGCCTCCTTCAGCTCAATCGCACGACGCTGCTCGAGAAGCTGAAGCGCAAGCGCGAAACCCGTGCGTTGCAAAGTGTGGGGGAGGAGGCGGAGCGGCTCGGTCCGTTGCCGATGGCACCGGATGCGAGTCATCTCGGGGATCTGGTGGGGTTGGCGGGGGGACAGGCGCTGCGCGCCTGAGGGCTCCGGAGCGAGCGGAGGTGCTCCGGTGCCTCCGCTCGCCGTGGCCTGCTGAATTGACTCTCCGCCGGTCGGCGTTTAGCTTCGGACGATCGGTAGGAAAGGAACCCCCGAGCGATGAGCGAAACGACCCAGACCAATCCTGACACCGTGGCAACGCCGCAGACCTACGAGCCGATCGTGCTCACCGAGCAGGCCGTCCAGAGGGTCCGCACCGCGAAGCAAAAGGAAGGGCAGGGGCCGGAGAAGGCGCTCCGCCTCGGCGTCGTGGGCGGCGGCTGCTCCGGGTTCTCGTACACGATGGGGTTCGACGAGCCGAAGGAAGACGACGCGCTCTTCACCTTCGAGGACGTGACCGTCGTGATCGATCCGGCGTCGCGGGAGTATCTCGACGGCACCATCATCGATTACGTCACCGGCCTGCACGGCTCCGGGTTCAAGTTCGAGAATCCCAAGGCGACGCGCACCTGCGGCTGCGGGTCGTCGTTCTCCGCCTAGGTCGCAGACCGGTCGACAGTCCGTTGAAGTTCCGCCACGTCGTCCTCGATCTCGACGGGACGCTCGTCGACACCAAGGACGATTTGGCCGCGGCGGTGAACGTCGCCCTCGTGGCGCTCGACCTTCCGCCGCAGGACATCCGCACGCTGCTCGGATACGTCGGGAACGGCGCGCGCGCCCTGATGGAGCGCGCGCTCGGCGTCGAGCACGGCGCCAAGCTGGAAGCGGCGCTCGACATCTTCATGCCGTGGTACCGTGAGCACCTGCTCGATCACGCGGCCGTCTATCCCGGGCTGCGCGCGGTACTCGACACGCTCGCCGGAGAAGGGGTGCTGTTCTCGGTCCTCACCAACAAGCCGGAGGACATGAGCGCCAAGGTCCTCCGCGGGTTCGACCTCGAGGGACTCTGCCCGCGGCTCATCGGCGGCGACACGTTGCCGGCGCGGAAGCCCGATCCGATGGGACTCTTGCAGCTGATCGAGGCCGTGGGCATTCCGGCGTCGGACACGCTGATGGTGGGGGACTCCCCGATCGACGTCGAGACCGGGAAGAGCGGGCAGACCGGGACGTGCGCGGTGTTCTGGGGCTTCAACGGCGACGCCGCTCGAGGCATGGGGGCCGACGCCGAGATCACGGCGCCGGAAGAGCTGCTCGCGGTGTGCCGCGGCTCTCGTTGAGCCAGGACCGTTCTCAGAGCAGGTCGAGCCAGCGACGGAGGCCGGAGCCGACGTGCTTCTGGCGGTGCAGCACCGTGTAGAAGCGCCGGTGGAAGTCGCGGTGCGGTACCGGGCAGGGCTTCAGCGTGCGCGCGTGGAACGCGTCCGCGAGTGCCAGCCGTGAGACGCATCCCACCCCGAGGCCGGCCTCGACCGCGCGCTTGATGACCTCCGTGTGGGGAAGCTCGAGCGCGAGGTGGAGCTCCGGGAGGATACCGGTCATGGCGCGGTCGAACGCTTGGCGGGTGCCCGAGCCGTGCTCGCGGACGATCCAGTCGGCGGACCGAAGATCGGCATCGCTCACGCGGCGCTTCTTCGCGAGCGGGTGCGTCGGGGCGGCGAAGACGACGAGCTCGTCGTCGCGGAACGGAGTGATCACGAGCTCGGGGTGGGCGAGCTCGCCCTCGATCAGGCCGACGTCGAGCTCGAAGTTGGCGACGCGGCGGGTGATCGTCTCCGTGTTCGCGATGTCGAGCCGGATCAGCGCACCGTGGCCCTCGCGCATGTAGCGGGCCATCAGCGGCACGACGACGTAGTTCCCTATCGTGAGCGTCGCGCCGACGCGCAGGCGGGCGTCGTCGGTCTGCTTGGCGAGGGCGCTCTCGAGCTCGCGTGCCTGGTCGAAGATCGCTTCCGCACGCGAGCGGAGGGCGCGCCCGACGTCGCTCAGCTGGAGCCGCTTCCCGAGGCGGTCGAAGAGCCGGACGTCGAACTGGCGCTCGAGGTCGGCGAGCGATCCGCTGACCGCCGATTGCGACATCGCGAGCTCGTCCCCGGCGCGACTGACGCTGCCCGTACGGGCCACGGCGAGGAATACCTCGAGCTGGCGGATCGTGTATCGCATATCGGGAAGGCCGTTAAGACATATCCGAATATCCCGTTTTGCCGATGATTCCTAGGCCGCTACGGTGGCCCCATCTCGCAGCAACGGAGGCGGATCGGCACCATGAGCACTCTCAGTCAGGAAACCGTATTGAGCGTCCATCACTGGAACGAACGGCTGTTCAGCTTCACCACCACGCGCGACCCCGGCCTGCGATTCCGGAGCGGCCACTTCCTCATGATGGGGCTCGAGGTCGAGGGACGACCGCTCCTCCGCGCGTACAGCGTCGCGAGCGCGCACTACGAGGATCACCTCGAGTTCTACAGCATCAAGGTGCCCGACGGCCCGCTGACCTCGCGGCTGTCGCACGTCCGGCCGGGCGACGCCGTGTACGTGAGCCGGAAGCCGACCGGGACGCTCGTGTTGAGCAACCTGCTGCCCGGGAAGCGCCTCTATCTGCTCGGCACGGGCACAGGGCTCGCGCCGTTCATGAGCCTGATCCGCGATCCCGAGGTGTACGAGCGGTTCGAGCGGGTGGTCGTGGTGCATGGGGTCCGGTACGTGTCCGAGCTCGGCTACTCGAACTACATCCGAAGCGAGCTGCCGGAGAACGAGCTGATCGGGAACGAGGTGCGGGCGAAGCTCTGCTACTACCCGACGGTCACGCGCGAAGCGTTCGAGCACCAGGGGCGGATCACGACGCTCATCGACGAGGGGACGCTCGAGGCCGACCTCGGATTCCCGGCGCTCGACCCCGAGGAGGACCGGGTGATGATCTGCGGCAGCAGCGCCATGCTGCGCGACACGACCGCGCTACTGGACGCCCGCGGCTTCGCCGAGGGCAGCAGCGGCGAGGCGGGCCACTACGTGATCGAGCGCGCGTTCGTGGGCTGAGCTCCGCGGCGGTGCATCCGCGGGTTCAGCCGAGGGCACGTCCGCCGATCTGCGCGTCAGCCGATACGATCGATGAGGGAGCCCTCGACGCTGGCCCGCACCGCGCTCGCCGTCGACGTCGTCGTGGGACCGCCACGGTAGCGTAGGCGCTCCGCGAGCTCGGACGGTGTCGCGGGAGTCCGGGTCGTGCCCGCTGCCGTCTCGGTCGGCGGGCAATCATGGGACTCCGGCGTGCTCTGCGGCATCACGTAGGGATCGAAGGTCCGTGTGCCCTGGCCGCTCGCGGTATCGAAGATGCCGGTCTCGGGGAGGGCCGCCGCCGCGCTGTTGTAGTCCCAGCGCCCGTTCTCGGCGAGGACGCCGCTCGGCACGACCGGGAGGCCCGCTTCCCGCGCGTCCGGAACCTTGGCGAGGTAGCGCGCGGCGGCTTCGGTATCGCCACGCTCCATGAAGACCGAGGCGAAGAGGCGATAGGTCGCCGCGGAGAGCTCGGGAGGGGAGCCGCCGCTCGACGTGGCGGGCGACGCGACGGCCGTCGTGAGCGCGTCGGCGAAGCCGGTATCCGAACGCGTGGACGCGACGCGGCTTTGCGCTGCCGGCGTCGACGGGCGGGCGTGATCGGTTCCAATGCGCATGCGTGATTCCTCCGGAGAACCGATTGAGCAAGGTCGGTGCCGGACGCCAACTCCGCGCCGCATCGTCGAGTCGGCGCGCGGCCGGCAGAAGCTGCCGGGTCGCCCTTGCCGGGTGCCCTCAACCAGCCGGGCGAAGACCTCGGTACAGCTCGAGATAGCTCCCGGCCGCGCGCCGCCACGAGTGATCACGTCGCATGCCTTCTCGCATGACGCGTTCCCAGCGCGCCCGATCGGCATATACGGCGAGGGCCCGGTGTACCGCCCCCGCGAGCGCGTCCGGCGAGTACTCGGCGAACTTGAAGCCGGTGCCGCGTTCCGGAGTCGCGTCGACGTCGTCGATCGTGTCGTCGAGGCCGCCGGTTGCCCGCACGACCGGTACGGTGCCGTAGCGGAGGCTGTACATCTGGTTCAGGCCGCAGGGCTCGTAGCGCGAGGGCATGAGGAACACGTCGGCGCCGGCCTCGACCTGGTGCGAGAGCGCCTCGTCGAAGGCGAAGCGGACCGCGAGGCGCGAGGGGTCACGGCCCGCGGCCTCTCCGAGCCCGCGCTCGTAACGGGAGTCGCCGCTCCCGAGGATCGCGAGCTGGAGGTCGAGGCCGAGCAAGGCGGGAAGGGCGTCCATCAGGATGTCGAGCCCTTTCTGCTCTGCGAGTCTGGTCACCATGCCGACGACCGGCACGTGCGGATTCTCGGGCAGCCCGAACGCGCGCTGGAGCGCGGCCTTGCACGCGGCTTTTCCAGCGAGATCGGCCGCGCTGTACGCGGCCGCGATGTGCGGGTCGTGTGCCGGATTCCAGCGCCGATCGTCGATGCCGTTCAAGATGCCGCGCAGCACGCCGCGCCGCTCGCGCAGCACGCCGTCGAGTCCGTGACCGTGCTCGGGCGTCTGGATCTCCTGTGCGTAGCGCGGGCTCACGGTCGTGAGGGCGTCGGCGAAGGTGAGCCCGGCCTTCATCAAATTGACCTGGCCGTGGAACTCGAGGTGCGACGACGTGAACCACCGGCGGTCGAGTCCCGTCAGCGGCCAGACGTCGGCGGGGAAGACCCCCTGGTAGCCGAGATTGTGGATCGTGAACGCGGTCGGAATGCGCGCGAGCCGTGGATCGGCGGCGGTGCGGAGCAGGGCGGGGACGAGCGCGCTCTGCCAGTCGTGACAGTGCACGACGTCGGGCGGCGGATCGAGGCGGGCGACGAGTGCTGCGACCGCGTGGGCGAAGAAGGTGAAGCGCGCCGCATTGTCGCGGAAGTCCCCGGAGTGATCGCCGTAGAGGCCCTGACGGTCGAAGTGCTCGTCCGCGACGACGAAAGACACGGCGACGTCGCGATGACGGAGCGTCCTGAGGCCCGCTTCGCGGAGGCGGTCGCCGTGCGGCACGACGAGCGTCGTGTGCACCGCGCCGCCGGCGGCCGTGATCGCGGGCGTCCGATAGGCCGGGAGGACGACGTGGATCTGAACGCCGATCGCGGCGAGCGCTGGAGGCAGGGCGCCGAGCACGTCGCCGAGGCCGCCGGTCGCGGCGAATGGCGTCATCTCCGACGCCGCCATCAAGATGCGCGGCGCGGGGGTCATGGCGGGTGTGCGCGCCCGGTCAGAGGTTGACGGCGCGCGCCGGGACGTCGTCGTCGCCGGCCTGGGCGGCTGGCGCGGGTTCGAGCGCCCGGTCCAGCGCTTCGGCGATCGTGTCGACGAACTCGAAGTGCATCTCCTGGCGGATCGCCTCCGGGATGTCCTCGAGATCCTTCTCGTTCAGCTTTGGCAGGATCACGGTGGTGATGCCCGCGCGCTTGGCCGCGAGCACCTTCTCCTTGATGCCGCCGACGGGCATGACCTTGCCGCGCAGGGTGATCTCGCCGGTCATCGCGAGCGCGTGCTTCACGGGCCGGCCCGTGAGCAGTGAGGCGAGCGAGGTCGCGATCGTGACGCCGGCGGACGGTCCGTCCTTCGGCACGGCCCCCGCGGGCACGTGGATGTGGAGATCGCAGTTGTCGAAAAAGTCGGGCGCGATGCCGAGCTTTTCGGCGCGGGCGCGGATGTAGCTGAGGGCCGCCTGCGCGGACTCCTTCATCACCTCGCCGAGATGACCGGTCAGCGTGAGGCCCTTCTTGCCGCCCATACGGGTCGACTCGATGAAGAGGATGTCGCCGCCGTTCGGCGTGTAGGCGAGGCCGGTCGCGACGCCGGGCTCGCCGCTCCGCTCGGCGACCTCGGCGAAGAAGCGCTCGGGACCGAGGAACTCGCGGACCTTCTCCGGTGAGATCGTCACGAGCTCGGTCTGGCCTTCGGTCACTTGCCGCGCGACCTTGCGGCAGACGCGGCCGATTTCGCGCTCGAGGTTCCGGAGTCCGGCCTCGCGCGTATAGCTGCGGATGACCTTGAGAAGCCCCTCTTCGGTGAACGCGATGTTGGCGTCGGTGAGGCCGTTCTCGCGGATCTGCTTCGGGAGGAGGTGGCGCCAGGAGATCTGGAGCTTCTCCTCCTCGATGTAGCCGGAGAGCTCGAGCACTTCCATGCGGTCGAGGAGCGCGGGCGGGATCGGGTCCAGGTAGTTGGCGGTCGTGACCCACATCACCTTCGACAGGTCGACCGGGACGTCGAGATAGTGGTCGACGAACGCGTGATTCTGTTCGGGATCGAGCACTTCGAGGAGGGCCGACGCAGGGTCGCCGCGGAAGTCGCCGCCGAGCTTGTCGATCTCGTCGAGCATGATCATCGGGTTGTTCGAGCCCGCTGTGCGGAGGCTCTGGATGATGCGTCCGGGAAGCGAGCCGATGTAGGTGCGGCGATGGCCGCGGATCTCGGCCTCGTCGCGGACGCCGCCGAGCGAGAGACGGATGAACTTCCGCTCCATCGCCTTCGCGATCGAGCGTCCGAGCGACGTCTTGCCGACGCCGGGAGGTCCCGCGAAGCAGAGGATCGGGCCGCGGGGATCCTTCCGCAGCTTCCGGACGGCGAGATACTCGAGGATCCGGTCCTTCACTTTCTCGAGGTCGAAGTGATCCTCGTCGAGGACGCTCCGCGCGTGCGGGATGTCGAGGTTGTCCTCGGTCGAGGTCGCCCACGGCATGTTCACGAGCCACTCGAGGTACGTGCGAACGACCGTGTGCTCGGCCGACTCGGGCGGGATGATCCGCAGTCGCTCGAGCTCGTTGTCGGCCGCCTTTTTGGCCTCCTCCGGCATGTTCGCGTTCTCGATCTTCTGACGGAGATCGTCGATCTCGGCGCTCCGGGAGTCGCCTTCGCCGAGCTCGCGCTGGATCGCCTTCATCTGTTGCCGGAGGTAGAACTCCTTCTGATTCTTGTTGAGCTCGGTCTGGACCTGCGACTGGATCTTGTGGCCGAGCTCCAGGAGGTCGATCTCGCGATTGAGGATCGCGCCGAGCTTCTCGAGGCGCGCGCGCAGCTCGAGTGTATTGAGGAGGTCCTGCTTCTCCTCGAGCGAGATGTTGAGGTTCGACGCGATGAGATCCGTGACCTTGCTCGGGTCCTTGATGTTGGTGACGACGACCTGCAGCTCGTCGGGTAGGTAGGGAATCATCGAGACGAACTTCGAGAACTGCTGGACCATGTTGGTCTGGACGGCTTCGAGGTCGTCGCTGGCGTCGGCGACCTCGCTGAGCTGGCGGACCTGCGCGACGAAGTACGGCTCGCGCTTCGTGTAGCTCTGGATCTCGATGCGACGCAGGCCCTGCACGAGGATGCGGACGCTGCCGTCGGGGTACTTCAGCATCTTCAAAATGCGGCCGGCGGTCCCGCGCGAGTAGAGTCCCTCAGTTCCGGGACTTTCGCTCTCGGCGTTCTTCTGCGCGACGAGACCGAGGATGCGGTCACCCGCGAGCGCGTCCTCGACCAGCTTCAAGGAGGCGCCGCGCGAGATCAGCAGCGGCGCGATCGCGGACGGGAACACCACGACGCCGCGTAGCGGCAGAATGGGAAGCTCGGTCGGGACGTGGATGCCGCTCACGTCCTCCTCGAACCCGTAGAACTTGTGTTCCCCGGGCTCCGATGATGACGACTTCTCGGGATCGAACTCTTCGCCGCTCGCCATTGCCGCCACCTCGTTTCGAACGACCCGTTGGTGTTGCGCGCGACGATAGTACACGCCTCCCACACGAACAACCCCGAACCTGCTGGAACGCCGAGACAATCTCGACAGTGGACATGAAACTGTCTAGATGTCGCGCATGACGACGCGTCGCTTCACGCTGGACGAAGCCAATGCGTTGATCCCGCGCCTCGAGATGTTGATGGAGCGCTTGCAGCGCACGGCGCTCGCGATTCGGAGCGCCGTCCACGACGCCGAAGCGGAGCCCGGCATTCGCACGACGGTCGACGTTTTGCGCGTACGCCCCGAGCTCGCGCCGTACGTGGCGGAGATGGAAAGCACCGTCGGGGAGATCGAGCAGCTCGGCGGGCAGTTCAAAGGCATCGACCTCGGGCTCGTCGATTTCCTCGGCGAGCTCGACGGCAAGCCGGTACTGCTCTGCTGGCAGTATGGTGAGAAGTCCATCGGCTTTTGGCATGCGATCGATGAAGGCTTCGCCGGCCGCCGCGCGCTTCCCACCGTCGCGGTCCCCCCGCTCCAATAGGTCGGTGCGGACGACGGCGCTCATCGGGCTGACTGTCGCGCTCGGCCTCTGGGTCGGGGCGCTGGTCTTCGTCTCGTTCGTGGTCGCCCCAGCGGTTTTCGGCGCGGTGCCGAGCGAGACGGCGGGAAGCGTGATGGGCGCGATCTTCCCGCGCTACTACGCGTTCACGATCGGCGTCGGCATCGTGGCGGTGCTCGCGGCGCTGCCGCTCCGGGGCGTGGCGCGCGGATCGAGTTGGACCGCCATCGTCGGGATGATGGTCGTGATGCTCGCAGCGACGGCGTACGCAGGAACGGTGGTGAGCCCACGGGCGCGCGCGCTCCGTCCGGCGTTGCACCAGGAACCCGTCGATCCCGCCGTGCGCGCCGAGTTCGACGCCTTGCACCGGCGCGCCGTCCAGCTGAACGGCCTCGTGCTGCTGCTCGGGCTCGGCGTGATGGGCGTCACCGCGACCGCGTTTCGCGATCGCACCGACTGAGCGGCTCAGATCCGGCGCGACGGAACGTCGGCCGAGCTCTGTTTGAGACGCTTGCGCAGGGACGGGATCGCTTCGATGCGCGCCGCCTTGAGGAGATCCCAGTAGATGCCGCGGGGACGCGGGAACGCGGGACGCGTCGCGACGACCTCGAAGGGCGTCACGAGGAAGTCGAGCGGGATGTCGTGCGCGAGCATCGCGACCTTCTCGCTCACGATTTGCAACGGGTGGATCGTGGTCACGATGGGCGTGGTTTCCTTGAGCTTGCCCTCTTCGCGCAGCAGCGCGTACTCGAGATCGACCATCCCCCCGCCCTTGCCGACGCGGGTCCCGTCGCGACGGACGCCGACGGATCCGCAAACGACGAGATCGATCGTCCGGACCTCGCGGGGGCTCACGAGCCGGCCGTACTTCGTCGCGTTCAGCAAGCTCGCCGCCATCGGCACCCGCCGGCCGAGACGCTTCGGGTCGATCTCGACGAAGCAGCGCTCGGTGCGGAGACCCGGCACGGTCAGATACACGACCTTGCCGTCGAGGAGCGCGTGACGCCGGACCGCGAGCTGCGGGGCGTCGGCGTTCATCTTGATCGCGCGCGCCTTCTTCCAGACGGCGAGCTCGGTCAAACGGATCGCCGCGCGTTCGGAGCCGAGGAAGTTCGGAACACGGCCGTGAGCACCGGGAAAACGCTGCACGGCATTGTGTTCCAGCAGCTGCCAGACCTTCCGGCGAAGATCTTCCTTGGTCATCCCGTCGACCTCACGCGCGCATCGCGACTGTCGCGGACGCTACACCAGCCTCAGAAATGATGTCAACGAAATCGCCGGTCAGGCGTCGCGCCGAGGCTCGACGGACGCCTCCGGATCGACGGCGAGGCGGCGCGCGAAGATCAGGAAGCCGCTGTGCGCCACCATGCGATGCTCGGGCCGCACGCTGCGGTCCTTCACGTGCCATCCGCGCTGTAGCGACTCGAGCACCTCGACCGCGGCGAAGGGCCCCGCGCGGAGCTCGTCGACGAGCTGTTTCAACTGAAGCACGGTCGGCGTGAAGCCGATGAAGACGCCGCCTGGCCGGAGCGCGCGCGCGGCATGGGGCACCACGCGCCACGGCTCGGAGAGGTCGACCATCATGCGATCGATGCCGGTCTCGTCGAAGCCCTCGTACGCGTCGCGGATTTTGATCGTCCAGTTCGGGGTCTCGCCGTGGAAGCGGGCGACGTTGCCGCGCGCCATCGTCGCGAACTCCTCGCGAAGCTCGTACGTGGTGAGCGTGCCGGTCGGCCCGATCATGCGGAGGATCGCCATCGACGTGGCGCCAGGTCCGACGCCGACTTCGATGACGCGTGCTCCCGGGTGGATGTCGCCCCACATGAGAATGGTGCCGATGTCCTTCGGATAGATGACCTGCGCTTGGCGTGGCAGGTTCGGGATCAGCTGGGCGTAGGTCGGACGGAAGATCTGGAGGTACTCGCCGGTCGAGCTCCGTACGATCGTGCCCTCGGACATGCCTATCAGATCCTCGGCGGCGAAGGCGGCACCGCGGACGTTGACCTTCTTCCCTCCGCGGATGGTGCGGAGGTACTGCCGCTGTTTGCGGTCGATGAAGAGGATCGAGTCGCCGTCGCGGAGCAGCGCGCGATTCGGTTCCTCGTCCGGCGTCACGGTTTCCGCCGTCGGGATCGATTCAGGAATGGGCCACCGCCTGCGTGAGTCGCCGGCCGACCTCGGCCACGAGCCGGCAGTACCCGCAAAGCTCGCCG
>DAIQBH010000029.1:0-37884 GCA_036781285.1 Thermodesulfobacteriota bacterium
GGAAGGGGAGTGCGCGGCGCTTACGGTGCCGGGCTTCGCCTGGGGCAAGGTATGGGAATGGACGTCCAGCCCGTTCGAGCCCTATCCCGGCTTCACGCCGCACCCCTATCGCGACTATTCGGCGCCGTGGTTCGGCACCCGGCGGGTGCTGCGTGGCGCCAGCGCCGCCACGTCGCCGGCCCTGGCGCATGCGCGCTACCGCAATTTCTTCGAGCCCCACCGCAACGACATCTTTGCCGGGTTTCGCAGCAGCCACGCCGCCAGCGGGTGATCGGGTCTTGCGGTCTAATGGCCGACTTGCCTTTCGCTACCCGGAGACCTCATGAAGATCGCTGTCCTGCCGCGGCTTTTCCTGGCGCTGGCCCTGCTGGCGGGTGCCGTCGCCGCCCAGGCCCAACCCATCTTTCGCATCACTGCGATTCCCGACGAATCGCCGACCGAGCTGGCGCGCAAGGCGGCGCCGCTGGCCAGGTACCTGGAGCGCAAGCTGGGCGTCAAGGTCGAGTTCACGCCGGTCACCGATTACGCCGCGGCCGTGGAGGCGCTGGCCCACAAGCAGGTGGACCTGGCGTGGCTCGGCGGTTTCACGTTCGTGCAGGCCAGCCAGCGCTCGGGGGGCAAGGTGGTGCCGCTGGTGCAGCGCGAGGAGGACGAGAAGTTCCGCTCGGTGTTCATCACCACGGACCCGGGCATCCGTTCGCTCGCCGACCTCAAGGGCCGCAACCTGAGCTTCGGCTCGCAGTCCAGCACCTCGGGCCACCTGATGCCGCGCAGTTTCCTGCTGCAGGCCGGCGTCGGGCCCGTCATCGCGTGGCGGCGTGCGAGCGCGCGGAATCTGCGCCGCAGCTTCACCGTACCGCTCGCGCTCGGGTTCGTGACCGGCATCGTCATCTTTGCCGCCGGCTGGCGGAACTACTACGCGGTCGTGTGTTTCTCGATCTCGGCGTTCGTGCTCGCGACGATCTTCATGGAGTTCTATCGCGGCACCCGCGCCCGCCAAGCGCTCATGGGTGAGGCCGCGCCGCAGGCGCTCGCCAACCTCATCGGCAAGAATCGCCGCCGTTACGGCGGCTACGTCATCCACGTCGGCGTCGTGATGGTGTTCATCGGCGTCGCCGCGTCCTCCGCGTTCCGTTTGGAGGAGCAGGAGACGATCAAGAAGGGCGACGTCGTGACGATCGGCGCCTTCGCGTTGACCTACAAGGACATCCACTTCACCGACGGCGCGCACTACTCGTCGATGCTCGCCGAGATCGAGGTCAGGAAGAACGGGGCGGTCGTCGAGACGCTGTACCCCGAGAAGCGCTTCTACAAAAAGCAGCAGCAGCCGACGACCGAGGTCGCGCTCCGAAGCACGCTGCTCGAGGATCTCTATCTCGTGCTCGGCAGCTACGACGACAAGTCGGAGCTCATGACGATGATCGTCTTCGTCAATCCGCTCGTGAACTGGCTCTGGATCGGTGGTCTGGTGATGGTGCTCGGCACCGTCATCGTGATGTCGCCGACGGCCGCCGAGCAGCGCGCGCTTGCGGCGGCGCTCGCGGTCGAGGATCGCGGGCTCGAGGCGGCGCTGCGATGATGGGCGCGGCGGCGCTGTGACGGCGCGCGCGGCGGTGCCGCGATGAAGGACGCAACCCAAAGCCAGATCGAGGAGGCGCTCACGTGCCAGTGTGGATGCGGGCTCACGGTCCACAGCTGCAACCACGTGCAATGTCCTTCCGGCATCCCGCTGAAGGCCGAGATCTCCGAGCAGCTGGCGACGGGCAAGACGCACGCCGAGGTCCTGGCGCATTTCTCGACGAAGTACGGCGAGAAGATCCTGTCGGCGCCGACGACGACGGGCTTCAACATCGTCGCCTGGGTGACGCCGTTCGTGGTGGTGTTCGCGGCCGGTGCGCTGATCGTCGTGGCATCGCGCCGCTGGCGCCGGACCACGGCCCCGGTCGCGCCGCCGCCCGCGCCGGTCGCGATCGACGAGGCGCGAAGGGCACGCTTGAACGCCGAGCTCGACCGGTTCGACGCATGAGGCCGACGACGTGACCTTGCTCGTGTATCTCGCTGGGCTCGTGGTGATCGTCGTGGTGGCGGTCGGCATCGCGGCGCCGCTCCTCTGGCCGCGCGCGGAGGTCGCCACGGGGCCGACCGCCGACCCCGAGCGCTACCGGCTCGAGAAGGAGAAGGAGCTGGCGTACTCCGCCATCAAGGAGGCGGACTTCGACTTCGAGATGGGCAAGCTCTCGCCCGAGGATCACACCGCGCTCCGGGAGAAGTACGAGGCGCGCGCGCTCGCCGCGCTCGCCGCCCTGGAACGCCGCGGATGACGGCTTCCCTTGGTGCCCGGCCGTCGGCTATGGCCGACCGCGTGAGCACGCTCGCGGCGCGGCTCGTGGTGGAAGCCGACGGGATCGGGAAGGCGTTCGGGCGCGCGATCGTGCTCCGGGACGTCGGGTTGCGCGTCGCCGGCGGTGAGGTGGTCGCGCTCTTCGGACCGAACGGCGCCGGCAAGAGTACGCTGCTCCGCGTGCTCGCCACGTTGATGCGGCCGACGGCCGGCACGCTGCGGCTTTTCGGTGACGCGGGGTCCGGTGCCGCGCTCCGACGTCGCATCGGCGTCGTCGCGCACCAGAGTTTTCTCTACCCCGACCTCACGGCGCGTGAGAATCTGCGGTTCTACGCGCGCATGTACGGCCTCGAGCGCGCGGACGAGCGCGCGGACGCATGGCTCACGCGCGTGGCGCTCGCCGACGCGGGCGACCGTATCGTGCGTCGCTTCTCGCGCGGCATGGAGCAGCGCTTGGCGCTCGCCCGTGCGCTCATGCACGACCCCGAGATCGTGCTCCTCGACGAGCCCTGGAGCGGCCTCGACGCCGACGGTGGCGATTGGCTCGAAGGCGTGCTGCGCGAGCTCCGCGCCGCCGGCCGGACGGTGCTCGTGGCGACGCACGATTTCGCGCGCGGCCTCGCCGTCGCCACGCGCGCGATCGTCCTGCATCGCGGCCGCATCGCGTGGGACACCCCCGTGAACCCCGATACCGCCGCGACCATCGACGCCCGTTATCGTGAGATCACCGGAGCCGTCGCCGCATGAGCGGAGCGTGGCGCATTCTGCACAAGGACCTCGTGCTCGAGGTGCGGACGCGCGAGGCGACGTCCGGGCTCGTACTCCTCATGGTGCTCATCCTCCTGACCTTCACGTTCGCGATGGACCCCGAGGGCGCGGCGGACGCGGCACCCGCCGTGCAATGGGTCACGTTCATCTTCGCCGGGCTCATGGCGATCCAGCGCTCCTTCCTCGTGGAACGCGAAAACGGCGCCTGGTACGGCTTGTTGCTCTCCCCGGTCGACCGTGGCGCCCTCTTCGCTGCCAAGATGGCGAGCAACGTGATCGTGCTCGGGATCGCCCAGGTCGTGCTGATGACGCTCCTCGCGCTCTTCCTCGGCGTCCCCGTTCCCGCTGCTCCCTTGGCGCTCCTCGTCGTGAACGTGCTCGGGCTCGTCGGCTTCTCCGCGCTCGCCACGCTCTTCGCGGCCATCTCGGTGCGACTCCGGGCCCGGGAGATGATGCTGCCGCTTCTCGTCCTGCCGTTGCTCGTGCCGCTCGTGATCTGTGCGGTCGAGGCGAGCCGCATCGTGATGGACGGCGGCACCGTCGCGAGCGCCGGGGTCTGGCTCCGGGTGCTCGCGACCTTCGACGTGATCTTCGCGGCGGCCGGATGGATGCTCTTCGAGCAGCTCGTGGAGGAATGAGCGTGCACCGGCGTTTCGCACCATTCGCCGATCGCGTGCTGCCGATCGCTGCGACGGTCGCCATGCTGGCGGCGCTCTGGTGCGTGTTCGTGTACGTCCCGAACGAGCGCATCCAGGGCGCGGTGCAACGGATCTTCTATTTTCACGTCAGCTGCTGGTGGGGGGCGTACCTCGGGTTCTTCGTCGCCGCCGGTGCGAGCGCGTTGTACCTCTGGCGTCGCCGCTTCGAGCACGACTGGCTCGCGCGTGCTGGCGTGGAGGTCGGGATGGTCTTCTGCACCATCGGGCTCGTCACGGGACCGATCTGGGCGCGGCCGATCTGGGGCAGCTGGTGGACGTGGGATCCGCGACTCACGATGGCCGTCATCCTCTGGACCGTCTTCGCGGTGTACCTCGTCCTGCGCTCGGCCGGCCGCGACGATCCCGAGATCACGCGCTACGCCGCGGTGCTCGCGATCGTTGGCATCCTCGACATCCCGCTCATCCGGATTTCGGTACGCTTGTGGCGGGGGATGCACCCGTCGGTCATCTCGGCGCCGCCCGACAAGGGCGGCCTGGACGATCCGCGGATGGTGATCGGGTTGTTGGTGTCGAGCATCGCGATGGTGCTCCTGTTCCTATGGCTGCTCTGGCTGCGCTACGAGGGGCTGCGCTTGCGTCATTGGCTCCATCGTCTGGAGGATCGAATGGGGGAGGCCGCGCGATGAGTGGGTCGGATTCGTTCTGGTACCTGTTCGCGGGATACGGTGCGTTCTGGGTGCTCCTCGCGCTGTTCCTCGCGTACCTCGGCCGTCAGAACCACGCCCTCGAGCGCGACCTTCGCTCGCTCGAGTCGCGCCTGCCGACCGGTCCAGCTTCCTGACACGCGCGCCGGACGTCGCCGCCGCCCAGCGTTACGCGAATGACAGTGCGGGCGCGTTGGTACTTGTTCGCCGCGCCCGGCCGGCCGTCGGAACCCCGACGGCAACGGCATTTTTCAGCCGGATCGTGGCATGCGCCTTGCTGCTCTCCGGCTCGTGCGGAGTCTTTTTCCTCGCGGCTTCAGGCCCCTCGGCTCGTCCGTGCCGGCGCCGACGGGGGTCGCCAAGCTCGAAGAATCGGACCTCGCCGCGATCAACGAGTGGCTGTGTGAGACCCGGCTCCGGACGGGCCTGATCGTCGCGACCGCCATGCCGCTCCTCGCCTGGTTCGGGGATCTGGCGCTTTCGTGGCTCCCGGTGACGCTCGTCTGTCTCGCCACCGCGGGGGCCAACCCATTTTACCGGCGGGCGCTCGAGGACGGCGTGTCGCTCGCGCGCCTCGTCTACGTGCAGCTGGTCGTCGACACGCTCGCGATCGCGATCGGCCTTGCCGTGCTCGGCGCCCCGGGCCTGCTCTTCGGCTACTTTTTCCTGATGACGATCGTGCCGGCGACGATGGTCTCGAGCCGGTGCAGTCTCGTCGTCACGAGTCTCGCGACGCTCGCCTACGGGACGCTCGTGCTGACGGTTTCGCATTCCGCGGTGCAGGGAGCGAACGCGGCGACGCTGTTCGTCGTGCCCGTGTTCATCTTCTCGGCCGTCGCGAGCCAGAGCTGGTTCTACAAGCGCCACATGCGGGACAAGAACCGCAAGCTCGCGGAGACGGGCGAGCGCCTCGCCGCGACGAACGTCGAGCTCACCGTCGCCGCCGAGACGGCGCTCGGGCTCTTCCAGGTGAGCCGGGCGCTCGGCACCTCACTCGACCTCGCCATCGTGATCGATCGCTTGCACGCGGTCGCCGCCGAGCGCTTGAAGACCGACTGGTGCGCGACGATCCTGACCGACCCGACGAGCCCTTCGGGCTACCGCATGATGGCGAGCCGGGGGCTCGCGTCGCCGCCGACGATCTCGACGGCGTTCTGGGATTTCGGGGCGCTCGTGCTCGCGGAAGGTCTCGTCGAGATGGCCGACGCGACCCAGGGGTCCGAAGCGCGCGCCGTCAAGGACTGGGGCATCGCCTCCGGCATCTTCACGGGTATGCGCTGCGGCAATCGCACCGTCGGGATCTTCGCGACGGGCAGCCGGACGACGGCCGGAGCGTTCACCGCGCTCCAGCGCGAGCTCGTCGGGGGCATCGCGACGCAGGCCGCGATCGCGATCGAGAACGCGACGCTGCACGCGCGCCAGCGCGAGGAGGCCGAGATCTCGGCCGCGTTGCTGCGTGCCTCCGAGCTGCTGAACGCCAATCCCGACGCCGACGACCGGCTCGATCGGCTCTCGGCGCTCGCCTGCGACCTGCTCGGCGCCGAGTTCGTGAACATCCTCCTCTGCGATCCGAAGCAGCAGACCTTCCGGATCGCCGCCGGCACCGACCGCGTCATGCCGAACCTTCTCGTGGAGGTGAAGCAGATCGACTTCGAGATCCGGGACTTCCCCGAGCTCTCGCGCGCCGACCATCACGGATGGACGGAGCTGGAGGCCTCGGCGACACCGGTGTCCTGGATGACGCGCTGGTCGTTGCGCTCATGGGCGGCGGTGCCGCTCTATCTTCGTGGTGAGATCGTCGGGTACCTGACGGCGGGCTCGCACGCGCAGCCCGGGCCGTTTTCCGCCAAGAATCGTCGCCTTCTCACCGGGATCGCGCACCAGACCGTGACCGCGATCGAGAACGGACGCCTGCTCGCGAATCTGCGCGCGGCGAACAACCTCAAGTCGGAGTTCATCGGCACGATGTCGCACGAGCTCCGCACGCCGCTGAACGCGATCATCGGGTACAACGAGCTCCTGAGCGACGGCGAGTTCGGCACGGTCACGGAGGATCAGCGCCAGGTCTGCGGCAAGGTGCTGCAATACTCCCGTCAGCTCCTAGAGCTGATCCAGGCGACGCTCGACGTGAGCCGGATGGAGTCCGGCGCGCTTCCGGTGACCCTCGGGCCGGTCGACGTCGGGGCGCTGCTCGCCGAGGTCGAGACGGAGATTCCTACTTCATGGGTGAAGCCGGGCGTCGAGGTCTCCTTCGTCGCGCAAGCGAACGTCCCCCTCCTCCAGACCGACCATCCGAAGCTCAAGATGGTGATCCGCAACCTCGTCCACAACGCTCTCAAGTTCACCGACTGCGGCTCCGTCACGGTCCGAGCCTCGGCGGACGTGGAGCGTGACGCGCTCCTGATCGTCGTCGCCGACACCGGCATCGGCATCAGTCCGGAAGGACAAGGGATCATCTTCGACATGTTCCGCCAGGTCGACGGCAGCGACCGCCGACGCCACGACGGCGTCGGCCTCGGCCTCTACATCGTGCGTCGTCTGACGTCGCTGCTCGGCGGTACGATCGAAGTCGCGAGCGAAGTAGGCCGCGGGTCGCGTTTCGAGATCCGTCTTCCGCTCCGACCGTGCGGCGCGCGCGTTCCCGAGGAGCCGATCGAGAAGCTCTCCGCCTGACGCACCGCAACGACGCGCGTCGGATTCCGCCCCGAAGCATCTCGTAGCGGCGCGCAGCTTGCGCGCGAACGCCAAGCTGCGATAGAGCGCCATGGGCGCGGCCGGTCGGCCCGCCATTCTCGAAACATACGCGTGGGGCAGCACGCGCGCGGAGGAGGGACGTCATGGTGATGCGCACGCAGCGTACGCTGCTGTGGCTGGTCGTTGCGGTCCTGATCGGGATCGCAGGTCGCGCGGAGGCGACGCAGAAGTTCGGGCCGCTCGAGCTGTCGGGCAATCTCCAGTCCCAACAGCTCATCCGTCACCCCGACATCGACCAGTACTACTTCATCCAGCAGCGCAACACGCTGCGCGTGCGCGTCGACTACGAGTGGATGAAGCGCGGCGGCAAATGGCTCGACCGCTACGATCTGTCCGACTGGATCGAAAGCTCGCACCTCTTCCTGCTGTACCGCGGCGTCTACGACAGCGTGTACGACCTGACTCCCGGCTTCACGGACTCCCACGAGTTCACCGGCGAGAAGGTCGACAAGCGGTTCGAGCACCTGGACGACATGAGCAAGGGTGCGCGCAACGCGATGAAGTTCGAGAACAACCTTCGCGAGGCGTACGTCGACATCAAGTTCCGCGGCAACTTCAGCCTACGCGCCGGCAAGCAGCAGATCATCTGGGGCGAATCCGACGGGTTCCGCCTCCTCGATCGCGCCAACGCCCTCGACCTCTCGTGGCACTTCTTCTACGAGCTGCCTCCCCCGGCCTTCGGTCTCGACGACCTTCGCATCCCGTTCTGGATGATCAAGGGCCTGTACGACTTCGGCAGCGTCGGCTCGTGGAGCAACGTCTTCGCCGAGGCGTACTGGAATCCTGGTGACTGGCGCCCGAGCAAGCTCAGCTTCTTGCCGAATCCCTGGGGCGTCCGGCTCGGCGAGCCTCTCACCAATCCTCGGAGCGGTGCGTTCAACTCGGTGTACCCGAACATCACGCACCTGAATCACGGCACGAGCCTCCGGCAGGGCAACTACGACCGGAATCCGATCGACAACAGCCAGTTCGGCATCCGCTTCAACGGCGTGACGGGTCCGGACACCTGGCTCCTGCCGGAAGGCCTCCAGCTCCAGATCGGCTACCTCTATCAGCGCTTCGCGCCGAGCGGCGGCGCGTCGACCAGCGCGGCGCTCGCACGCGGCATCCCGCCGACCGACGCCGGCAACGTCGAGACCCAGCGACTCGTGAGCCGAGGCATCCTGCCCGTCGAGTACTACACGCCTTACATCCACACGATCGGCGTCGCGGCGAACTACTTCGACGAGTGGACCAAGATCGTCTGGCGCACCGAGCAAGCGTACGACTTCGGCCTCCCGTTCTACTCGTGTGGCAAGAGCCCGAGCGACATCGCGCGCCGTCCGCGGTGCGCGCGTGAGACGACGTTCGCGCCGTTCCTCCCTGGTCTCCGCAACCACGACGTGTGGTCGGGTCTGATCGCCTTCGACCGCCCGACGTGGATCCGGCCTCTCAACAAGAAGACCACGTTTTTCATCACCGGCCAGCTCTTCCACACCTACATGATCCAGAAGGCGAAGAGCGTGATCGGCGGCCTCGACCTCCCGACCACGACGAAGCCGGTCAACCAGGATCCTCCGCGCGCCTACCGCGACGACATCCACCGGTGGGAAATGCTGATGACCTTCGCGATCATCGGCTTCTACCGTGGCGGCAGCGTGGCGCCCGCCTTCATCTACCTGCTCGATCCGATCAACAGCTACAGCCAGTCGGCGATCTGGGGCGTCGACTACTTCATCACCCCGAACTTCGCCGTGAACCTGTCCCAGCGCTTCATCATCAACCCCACGAAGGAGATCAACTTCGAGCCGTGGGGCATCGCCGGTTTGAACCGCGGCCGTTCCGAAACCGGTATCCGCTTCAGTTACCAGTTCTGATCCACGACGGTGCCCGCGGTCGCGCGGGGTGATGGTCACGAGGGCCCGCGGCGCCGCTGCCGCGGGCCCTCGTCATTTTCGAGGAGAAGATCATGCGAGCTCATGCCGCCACGTTGCGAACGCGACTCGAAACCGGCGTACCGCTGGCGATGCCGGGGGTTTTCGACGCGTTGTCGGCGCGTCTCGCCGCGCGCGCGGGATTCGAGGTCGTCTTCCTCTCGGGCTACGGCATGAGCGCGACGCAGCTCGGGGAGCCGGACTTCGGAATCCTCAACCAGGGCGAGGCGATCGCGACCGCCGAACGGGTGTGCGCCGCGGTCGAGGTGCCGGTCGTCGTCGACGCCGACACCGGATACGGCAGCACCGTCAACGTCATGCGGACGGTTCGGGAGCTCGTGCGTGCGGGGGCGGCCGGCATCTTTCTCGAGGATCAGGTGTGGCCGAAGCGCTGTGGGCACATGCGTGGCAAGCGCGTGATTCCGGTGGAGGAGCAGGTCGGGAAGCTCCGAGCCGCCGTCGAGGCGCGCGGCGAGGCCGACCTCGTGATCGTCGCCCGAACCGACGCACGCCAGGCCGTCGGGCTCGACGACGCGATCGCGCGTGCTCTCGCGTATCGTGAGGCGGGAGCCGACGCGCTCTTCGTCGAGGCGCCGCAATCCCTCGACGAGCTGCGCGAGATCGGCCGCCGGCTGCCGCCGCCGCTCGTCGCCAACATGGTCGAGCAGGGCGCGACGCCCGATCTCGACCTCGCCGAGCTCGCCGCGATCGGATTCTCGTGGGTCGTGTATCCGGTCGCGGGACTTTTCGCGGCGACGCACGCGATGCGAGGCCTCTACGCACGCCTCCGCGCCGACGGCACGACGCGCGGGTTCCGCGATCGCTTGGTGTCGTTTCCCGAGTTCAATGATCTGATCGGGCTCGACCAGAAGTACGCCCTCGATGCGCGCTTCGGGTCCGGCTCGTAGGGCCGATCGTCGGCAGCAAGTCGGTTGCCGCTAGCCGCGCTATCCGCGCTCGCCGATCAGATAGGTCGCGCCGTCGGGGCCGACGGTCGCCGCGTGCACGGTGCCGCGCGGCAGCATCAAGCGATCGCCGGGTCCGAGCCGGTAGTTGGCACCCGCGATGTGGAACGTGATGGCGCCGCGGACGCCGAACAGGCTCTCGTCGTGGTCGTGGTGGTGCGGCGTGTACGTGTGGTTCGCGGCGTCGCTCCAGCGGAGGACGCTGAACCCGTCATCGGCGAGCCGGCGGCGGAGCGTCGCCTCCTCCGGAGCCTGCGCTTCGTTCCAGCGTATCAACGCGAGCTTCACGCGGACCTCCCTAACCGTCGGTGCGGTCGGACGCCTGCGAACATGCTGGCGAGCGCCAGTACCGTGAACAGCATGCCCGTCTGATAAAGCGCATCATACGACCAGCGGTCCGCGATCGCGCCCCCGACCAGCGGGGCGAGCGCACCGCAGAGCTCGCCGATCGCGTTCACGACCGCGAGCCGGACGCCGAGGTCGCCGTGATCGGCGAGCTCGTAGACGAGGTTCACGGACGCCATCTGGATGCCGCTCTGCGCGGCGCCCACGAGGAGGAAGAGGGGCACGACCGTCGACGGCGCGGGCGCGGCCGCGAGCGCCCAGCCGAGCGCGCCGAGCCACACGCACGCACCGACGAGAAACACGACGCGGAACCCAGCGCGGTCCGCGAGCTGTCCCCAGATCAGATTGGCGATCGTCCCCGCCGCGAAGAACGCGACCGTCGCGTGCGCCAGCTCCCGTGCGCCGCCGTCCTCGCCGGGACCGACGGCCACGATCAGGAAGGGCGCCGCCATGAGCCCGAAGCCGCCGAGCCCGCGGGCCGCGCAATACCAAGCGAAACGCGGGTCGTCGCGCAGCAGTCGCCGCATCTTGGCGAGGGTCGCGCCGAACGAGCGCTGCTCCGCGACGACCGGCGCGCGCGGCTCGCGGATGGCCGCGAAGGCGACGAGGCCGAGCGAGGTGAACACGAAAGCGATCAGATACGTCAGGCCGTGGCTCGCTGGGAACGCGATGTCGTCGAGCCACGCGGCCGCGATCCAAGCGACGATCGCGGCGGTGGCGCCGCCCGCGAAATCGCGGATGCCGATGAAGCGACCCCGCCTGCCGAGCGGGATGACCTTCGCCATCATGAGGCCGAAGACCACTCCCTGTAGGCCGTTCAGCACGTTGAAGGCGCAATAGAAAACGGCGAACACGGGGAGGTTGAGGCGGACGGGAAGCAGCAAGGCAGCAAGCGCCATCCCGAGGACTTGCACCCGCATTCCGGTGCCGATCCGAATGGCCGTGCGCTTCACGAGCGGCTGGTGGCCGACGCGCGCCGCGCCGACGAGCGGAGCCACGAAGCGCGCGACGCCGCCGCAGAAGAGCAGCCCGCCGACCACGAGGTTCGAACCGCCGAGCCGATACAGGTAGTCGGGTACGAAGGTCGGCGCCATGATGAGGCGCCAGCCGGTCGTGCCCAGAAGTCCGTAGACGAGGTGGGCGGTGAGGTTCCAGCGGTAATTGCGCTCGACCTCGGATTGGTAGCGCGCGAGGGCGTCGGTCTCGTCGTTTGCCGAATCCGTCATCACGGCGGTGTCGGACGCGTACTTCGCGCGAGCACCGCCATCAGGATCGCGAAGGGCACGATCGTGAGCATCGCTTCGAGCGCGTCGCCCGCGGTTCCCGGGGAGCGGAGCGCGACCGCCTCCGCGAGGCCGCTCACCGTGAGCCCGGCGATGCCGATTCCCATGAGGGCGTCCCCGGCGATCAGCCCGGACGCGAGCAGGATCGGGCGGTCGCCGAGCGGACCCCGCCGGCGCTCGACGACGGCGCGCAGGACGCCGCCCAGGATCAGCGGTGCCGTCGTGGTGATCGGCAGATAGAGTCCGATCGCGAACGCGAGCGGGATCACCCCGAACGCTTCCGCGACGAGCGCGATCACTGCTCCGAGCGCCATGAGCGCCCAGGGCAAATTACCCTCCATGACGCCCGTCACCAGGGTTGCCATGAGCTTCGCCTGCGGCGCTGGGAGTGCGGGCGAGCCGAGCGTGTAGGCGGCATGCAGGAGGAAGAGCACCGACCCCGCGCGCAACGCCGCCGCCACGACGCCGATGATCTGCCCGATCTGGAGGTTTCGGGGCGTGGCGCCGAGCAGTGCACCGGTCTTCAGATCCTGCGCGAGGTCGCCGGCGAGCGCGATCGAGATGGCGACCAACGCCCCGACCGTGATGCTCGCGGTCACGCCGGCGGGCCCGCGCTCGCCGAGCGCCGCGAGGCAGAACGTCGTGCCGAGCAGCGCCGTGATGGTCATGCCGGAGACGGGTTGGGACGTGGTGCCGACGAGGCCCACGATCCGCCCCGAAACCACGACGAAGAAGAAGCTGAAGAGCACCGCCAGCAGCGTCGCGACCAGGGAGAGCCCGAACGCTGGAAGAAGCCAGAGAGCCAATGCGATCGCCACGACGCCGATGCCGATCACCGCGGTCGGGAGGTCGCGCTCGGTGCGCGGCACGTCGGTCGAGGTCGTGGCGCGGGCGTTCCGCAGACGCGCGAGTGCCGCCGTCATCACCGGGATCGCCCGCACCACCGCCGAGATGCCGCCGGCCGTGACTGCCCCCGCGCCGACGTAGCGGACGTACCGGCTCCAGATGTCCGTCGCCGCGAGTGCCGAAATGTCCGGGATGCCGAGCAGGAGCCCGGACGCTCCGCCGCCGATCGCGTGAAACCACGGCAGCAGGATGCTCCAGCCGAGCAAGCCGCCCGCGAGCATGGTGCCCGCGATCCGTGGGCCGACGAGGAAGCCGACGCCGAGGAAGAGCGGCGACAGCTCCATGCCGAACGTCGCTTTGTGCAGCCGCTCGAAGGTGACGCTGACTGTGTCGCGCCAGAGCGCGAGTCCCCGCATCGCGAGCTGGTAGAGCCCGCCGAGCACGATGCCGAGGAAGACCGGCTGCGCCGTCACCCCGCCACGATCGCCCGCGATCAAGACCTGGGCGCAGGCGGTTCCCTCCGGAAAGGGAAGCGCGGCGTGCTCCTCGATCGTCAGCGCGTGGCGGAACGGAATCATGAGCAGGATTCCGAGGACGCCGGCCGCCACGCCGATCAGGAAGATGTCGAGCACGCTCGGCTGGAGATCGAGGAAGATGAGCGCCGGTACCGTGAAGATGACGCCGGCCGCGAGCGACTCGCCCGTCGACGCGATCGCGTGCACAAAGTTGTTCTCCAGCACCGTTCCGCGGCGCAGGAGGCCGCGGAGAATGGCCATCGAGAGGACGGCCGACGGGATGGAGGCGGAGACGGTGAGCCCGATCTTCAGGCCGAGATACGCGTTCACCATGCCGAACGTCAGTGACAGGACGACTCCGAGCCCGATCGCGAGCGGCGTCATCTCGGGCATCGTCTCGCGGGGGCCGACGTACGGCGTGAAGGGAGGCTCGGATCGAATCGCCATCGGTCAGACGCCCGGGTGGTCCGCGAAGAGCTCGACGAGCGCGTACGGGCGAAGGTCGCCGTGCGCGCCCGCGAGCAGCGCGCCCTCGACGGCGGGCGAGATGCGGTCGTACAGCGCGCCGATCGCCGAGACGGAGACACTTTCGGAACGAGGCATCGAAGCGCGCGATGCTACGGTTCGACGCGCATGAACGCAACGACGGCGTTGCGAGCGTGCACGACGCGGCGTGCGCGTCGTTGCAAGACGATCACAGCCTGGCGTCTACGCGACGCGACGTGCGACGCATGCTGCGACGTGCGATCGACGCGACGTTTCCCCCTATCGGTGAATGATCGTGAACGTTATGGTGAACCATGATGACGCCCGGCGCGAAGCGATCGTCTGCGGGGAAAACGCGTCGAGTGGATCCGAACGCCGAGCGTCGGTTGCGCGCGTCGTTTCCCGAAGTGTGGGCGTGGTACGAGCTTCTCGTGACCGCTCGCTGCAACTCTCCCGTCGAGCGTGTGCCCGACGAGGTCCGGCGTCGCTCCGCCAACCGCTGAGCGATCAGCTCGCGCCGTCGTCGCCGTTTCGGAGGGCGACCTTCTTCTCGACGATCGTCATCGGTCCGCGGTGTGAAAAGAGGACGACGTCGCTCGGCGCCTCCGTCCCCTGTAGCTTCAGGATGACGCGCATTCGCTCCTCGGCCTCACGCGACACGTCCGTCGCCGTCTTCACGCCACGACGCTCCGTGTCCTTCCGGACCGTGTATTCCCGGACCTCCTTCTCGAACTCGGCGTCCGAGAGGCGGTAGGTCCGATTGCCGCTTCGAATCGCGACCCGGTTCTGCAGGCGCGTTCGCTTGCTCGGATCGAGCTCGTTCACGACGATCGCGTCGGATTCGCGACGGATCTTCCGGGCGACCTCCTGGAGCAAGTCCTCGTCCTCGGTGCGGGCCTTCTGATGCGCCTGCGCGAGCATCAGCGCCGTGAGCGGCAGTACGAGCGTCAGGAAGCTCGCCAATGTGCCGAGTCCGAGACGCCGATTGACCTCGAGATGGCGTCCGAGATCCGAGAGGACGAGATCGGAGCCGATCGGAAGCGCCACGGCCACGACGGCAACCGCGAGCACCATGGCGCCGTCGACGCCGCCGCGCAGATGATTGGAGAGCACGAGAAAGCTCGAGACGATCAAGGCGGCATAGAGCGCGAGCACCCAACGTTTGGGGGACTCGTCGTAGATCAGCGCGAGCGAGCCCGCGGCGCCGACGATCGCGAGCAGTGGGCCGACGCTGTCGCCCTCGCCGTAGACGACCCCACCCGCGAGCGCGAGCGAGATGGCCGTCGCGGCGCCGAGCGCCACGCCCGCGACAACGGTGGCCCAGCCAGGCGTCAGCATCGCGACCTCCGTGCCATGGCTTCGAGTATACGGAGGGTCGGATCGTGCCACAATGCGCGAATGCCCGTCCCGGGTCGCTCGACCTCGCAGAAGCTACAGCAGGTCAGTGTCCTCGAAGGTGATGGGCGACGGCGCGATCGACGTACCGCGCCAGCATGTCCGTCTCGAGGTTGACCCGTGCCCCCGGCCGCATGCGTCCGAGCGTGGTGGCCCCGGCCGTGTGCGGGATGACGCTCACGGTGAACGACCGGCGGCCGCAATCGAACACGGTGAGGCTGACGCCGTCGACGGCGATCGAGCCCTTTTCCACGAGGAACCGGCTGAAGCCCGGCGGCATCGAGAAGCGGTAGAGCGCGCTCCCTCCTTCGGGCTTCACGTTTTCGAGCGCGCCCGTACCGTCGACGTGCCCGAACACGAAGTGTCCACTCAAGCGATCCGAGACCCGCAGTGACCGTTCGAGGTTGACGGGGTCGCCGGCACGCAAGGATCCGAGCGTCGTGCGGCGCAGGCTCTCCGCGGAGACGACCGCCGTGAAAGACGAGCCGCGCCGGCGCGCGACCGTCATGCACGCGCCGTTCACGGCGATGCTCTCGCCGAGCATCAGGCCACGGAAGCCGCTCGTGATCGTGAGCTCGGCGTCGCCGCGCAGCGGCTTCAGCGCGGAGACGTCACCGACGCGTTCGATGATGCCGCTGAACACGGAGTCTCAGAGACTTCCGATCAGCTCGGCCGGCCCAGGATGCGCGACAGCCAGCCGGAGCTCTCTCGCTGCGTCAGCTTCTCGAGCTCTCCGGCGTCCAGCCAGACGCCATGGCCTTTGGGGCACTCGTCGATCTCGACGTCGAGCTGCGAGCGGGTCGCGAGCTTGTCGCCGCATCGAGGACAGCGGGCCTGCGCGAGCTCCCGGACGGCTTGCTCTTCTTGCCCGCCCGACTGCGCCTTCAGCTTCTGCAAAAGCTCGCGGTCGCGATCCGCGAAAAACTTGTCTTCGCGACCCTTTTCGGCCTCGCGCAGCTTGTCGCCGAAGCGGTCTTTCTCGCCGTCAGACATGGTCAGCCTCCGTATGGAATGCGGGTCACTGAGGAGTGGAGCGCGGTTCGTCGGGCTTCGTGCGATGCCACCCCACCTTTTTTTCGACCCACTCGAGCAGCGCTTTGGCGTGGCGATTCTCGGACGACAGCAAGGTCAGACCCCCGATGAGAAAGGGGATTTGCGGGATGACGGGAAGCAGGAGGCCGATGACGCCGAGAATCAGCAGGGCGACGCCCAGGGAAATCTTTCCGACTCTCAGAATGTGCCGCGTCACGCGCGCCGGATTGTAGCGGTGCTCGCCGAGTATCGTCAATTATGGCGCGATCTTGGAACGCTCGTGTCGGCGTGCGACCATGCCGAGACGGTGATTCCCGTCCGCGACACGATCACATCGAGCACGGTGCCGGTCGTGACCTACGCGCTGATCGCAGCGAACGTCGGCGCGTACCTCTACGAGGAGAGCCTTGGAGGCTCCTTCGAGGAGTTCATCCAGATCCATGGACTCGTGCCGCGGCGGTTGGTCGCGGAGTGGTGGGACGACGTCACGCCGCTCTTCAGCAGCATGTTCCTGCACGGCGGATGGCTGCACCTCCTCGGCAACGTGCTGTACCTCCACATCTTCGGCGACAACGTCGAGGATCGTCTGGGGCACGTCCGCTTCGTGTTCTTCTATCTGGCAGCGGGCGCTCTGGCCGGGATCGCGCAGGTGCTGATCGAGCCGACGAGCTCGATCCCGATCGTGGGTGCGAGCGGCGCGATCGCTGGTGTCACGGGCGCGTACTTCCTGTTCTACCCGCGGGCGAAGGTGGTCACGGTCGTCCCGATCTTCCTGTTCATCCAGGTGATCGAGATTCCGGCGGTGGTCTTCTTCGTGCTTTGGTTCGGCTTTCAACTCCTGCTCGGGATCGGAAGCATCGGCATGACGCTCGGCGGGGGTATTGCCTTCTGGGCCCATATCGGAGGGTTTCTCGCCGGGATGGTGCTCGGACCGGCGCTCCTGCCGCGGCGTGACCTCGGCCCGCGCGGTGATCTTGCGGTGCGTCGAACGATGATTACTGGGGTGTGACCATGAACGTCGAAAAGCTCACTCAGAAGTCGCAGGAAGCGCTGCGCGACGGGCAGACCCTGGCGGTTCGCCGGAACCATCAGGGGGTGGACGTCGAGCACCTGCTGGCCGCCCTCCTCGCGCAACCCGACGGCGTCGCGTCCGTCCTGCTCGAGCGCGCGGGTGTCCCCGTTGCCGACCTCAAGGAGCGCATCGAGCGCGAGCTCGGCCGCGTGCCCCAGGTCGCCGGCCCGGGTTCCGGCGGCGCGCCCTACGTGACCCAGCGGCTCGCCAAGATGCTGGCGCAGGCCGAGAGCGAGGCGACGGCTCTGAAGGACGAGTACGTCAGCGTCGAGCACCTCGTGCTGGCGATGCTCGAGGAGTCCGGGGCGGTCGGGAAGACGCTGAAGCAGGTCGGGCTCACCCGCGACAAGCTGATGGATGCGCTGCGTACGGTCCGGGGCAACCAGCGCGTCACGAGCCAGGACCCCGAATCGACCTATCAAGCGCTCGAGAAGTTCGGGCGCGATCTCACGGCGCTCGCCGGGCAGGGCAAGCTCGATCCGGTCATCGGCCGCGACGAGGAAATCCGGCGCGTGATCCAGGTGCTGTCGCGCCGCACCAAGAACAATCCCGTGCTGATCGGTGAGCCCGGCGTCGGCAAGACGGCGATCGTCGAGGGTCTCGCCCAGCGCATCGTGCGCGGCGACGTGCCCGAGGGATTGAAGAACCGGCGGGTGATCACGCTCGACATGGGCGCGCTCGTCGCCGGCGCCAAGTACCGCGGCGAGTTCGAGGAGCGGTTGAAAGCCGTCCTCAAAGAGGTCCAGGCTTCGGAAGGGGACGTGATCCTCTTCATCGACGAGCTCCATACGGTCGTCGGCGCGGGTGCCGCCGAAGGCGCGATGGATGCGAGCAATCTCCTGAAGCCGGCGCTCGCGCGCGGCGAGCTGCACTGCATCGGCGCCACGACCCTCAACGAGTACCGCAAGCACATCGAGAAGGACGCGGCGCTCGAGCGCCGTTTCCAGCCGGTGCTCGTCGACCAGCCGAGCGTCGAGGAAACCATCTCCATTCTCCGCGGCCTTCGTGAGCGTTACGAGGTACACCACGGCGTGCGGATCAAAGACTCGGCGCTCGTCACGGCGGCCGTGCTGTCCGATCGCTACATCAGCGATCGCTTCCTGCCGGACAAGGCGATCGATCTCGTCGACGAGGCCGCAGCGAAGCTCCGCACGGAGATCGACTCGCTTCCCGCCGAGCTCGACGAGGTGTCGCGGCGCGTGATGCAGCTCGAGATCGAGCGCGAAGCGCTCCGAAAGGAAACCGACAAGGCCTCGCGCGAGCGCCTCGAGCGTCTCGAGAAGGAGCTCGCCGAGCTCCGCGGCGAGAGCGATCGGCTGCGTGCGCAATGGGAGAGTGAAAAAGGCGGTGTCGCGCGCCATCGCGAGCTCCGTGAAAAGATCGAGGCGACGCGTCTCGAGATCGAAAAGGCCGAGCGCGCCTACGATCTGAACAAGGTTGCCGAGCTCAAGTACGGGACGCTGGCGCAGCTCGAACGCGAGCTCGCCGCCGAGGAAAAGGCGCTGGAATCGCGTGACGGGGAGGAGCAGGGCTCGTCGACGCGGCTGCTGAAGGAAGAGGTCGACGAAGAGGACATCGCCGAAGTCGTCGCGCGCTGGACCCACATCCCGGTCGCGAAGCTCATGCAGGGCGAGGTGGACAAGCTCCTCGGTCTCGAAGGTCACCTGCATCAGCGCGTCATCGGTCAGGACGAGGCCGTCACCGCGGTCGCGGACGCCGTCGTGCGCGCGCGGTCGGGCCTCAAGGATCCGAACCGGCCGATCGGCTCGTTCATCTTTCTCGGACCGACCGGCGTCGGCAAGACGGAGCTGGCGCGCGCGCTCGCCGAGTTCTTGTTCGACGACGAGCAGGCCATGATCCGGATCGACATGTCCGAGTACATGGAGAAGCACACCGTCGCCCGCTTGATCGGCGCGCCGCCGGGCTACGTCGGCTACGACGAGGGCGGGCAGCTCACCGAAGCCGTCCGTCGCCGGCCGTACTGCGTCATTCTCTTCGACGAGATCGAGAAAGCGCACGGCGACGTGTTCAACGTGATGCTCCAGATCCTCGACGACGGCCGACTGACCGATGGCCACGGGCGCACTGTCGACTTCAAGAACAGCGTCGTCATCATGACCAGCAACATCGGAAGTCACGTCATCCTCGGCTATCGCGGCGGGGCCGACCCCGAGGCGTACGAAGCGATGAAGCGTGAGGTGCTGGAGGCGCTCCGCGGACACTTCCGTCCCGAGTTCCTGAATCGCGTCGACGAGATCGTGGTGTTCCATGGCCTCTCGCGCGAGCAGCTCCGGGAGATCGTCGAGATCCAGCTTGGCCGGCTCCGTCAGCGGCTCACCGAGCGCAAGATCGCGATCGAGCTCACGGACGCGGCCCGCGATCATTTCGCGGCGACCGGCTACGATCCGATGTACGGGGCCCGACCCTTGAAACGCCTCTTGCAGCGGGAGATCGAAACGACCCTCGCGCGGCGGATCCTGGCGGGCGAGGTCACCGAGGGCTCGCGCGTCGTGGTCGACGTGGGCCCGGACGGGGCCCTCACCTTCACCTCGAAACCGCTCGACGCCGCGGCCTGAATTTCGCGGGTGGAACGGGCGCCGGCCCTTGCGCGCGCGGGTCCGGTTGCGTAGCGTCGATCCACCTCGCCATGGACACGCGCCAGAAGATCCTGTCATCGGCGACGCGCTTGTTCTCGACGCAGGGTTACGCGACGACATCGCTGGCGCAGGTCGCGAAGGAGGCGCAGGTTTCGAAGGCGCTGATCTTCTGGCACTTCGCCAGCAAGGAAGAGCTCTTTCGGACCGCGCTCACCGAGTCGCTGGCGCCGTACCAGATCGACGTCCTGGAAGCGCTCTCGGGCCTCGACGAATTCGAGCAGATCGGGAAGCTCATCGACGTCTACTTCGAGTTCGTGAGCCAGAACGTCTATTCGGTTCGCTTCCTGCTCTCGCTGGTCGTGCGGGAAGAGAAGAACCTCGACGACGTCCTCGGACGCACCACGGAGCTCTTTCGCATCTACCGCAACCTCCTCGCCGACATCCTCCAGACGGGACGCGAGAAGGGCGTCTTCGTCACGAAGGTCGATCCGCAGGCGGATGCGGCGCTCGTCATGGCCACGTTGAACGGCATTCTGGTGCAGGGGTTCGCCGTCGGCGGCGTCCAATCGGACCCGAAACTTCTGCTCGAACAGTTCAAGGTCGGTCTGGCGGAGCGGCTGCTGGCGCCATCCGCCTGATTTGCAAACGATATTTCCTTCGCATATGGGAGCCGCCGGAATGCGCGACTGGGTACGCACCGTCGCCGAGAAGGCCGAACGGAAGATGGTGTCGAACGGCCGGCTGGGTCGGCGCGCCAACAGGGAGAAGGAGCTCTTCACCCTCCGCGCGCGTCACGTGAAGCAGCTGTTCGCCGACGTCGAGACGCTCGCGAACGCCGTCAACAAGGAGCTCGCGGAGCAGGCGATCAAACTCCAACGCGCGCTCAACCCGAAGAACCTCGGGGGGATCGAGGTCCCCGACGCCGCGCGTCTCGCGCTCGAGTTCCTCGAACGGCGCGTCGAGGTGGTCGTCCAGCCGCTCGCGTCGATCGGCGGTCGGCCCGCGCCGCTCGGCCCGCTCGCGACCGCGTCGGTGATCCAGTACGACCGCTCCGATCCGTCCGCCGCCGACTGGTTCGATCTCTCGCTTCGCGAGGACGGTGCGTGGCTCCGCAAGGCAGCCGACGGCGGCGTCGATGCCGGCATCGGCGAGAAGGACATGCAGCACCTGATCGAGTGGTTGGTGAGCTAGTCGATTTCGGCTCCCAGGGGCGCCTCGCTCACTTCCGCTGATCGCTCAGTGCAGCTGTAGTCGGATCGCGGCGAGCGCGCCTTGTGCGAAGCGGGACGTCGAGTCCAGCTCGAGCGCGCGTTCGAACTCGGCGATGGCGCGGTTCAGCATGCCCTTCGCCCAGTAGATCCGTCCGAGGTTGCAGTGCGGATAGTGGCGCGGCTCGTAGCGCTTCGCGCGGACGGCCTTGTCGAGCCAGGGAATCGCGTCGTCGAGCTTTCCCTGCTTCAGCAGATACGAACCGATGTCGTTGTAGGGGTTGCCGAAGTCCGGATCGACGGCGATCGCCTTCTTGCACTCGGCGATCGCCTCGTCGAGGCGCTCGAGGAAGCTGAACGCCCAGCCGAGGAAGGTGTGGGCTTCCGCGGTCGGGCGGCTTTCGATCGATTCCTGATATCGCGCGATCGCGGCGTCGACGTCGCCCGCCATGTGGAGGCGATAGGCTTCCACGAAGAGCTGATGCGCGCGTCGGAGGCGATCGGGGGCTTCGGTGCTCATGAGCGGCCGGTCGCCTGCAACCAGAACGACATGCCGCAATAATAGGCCGGGTACGCGAGGCTCGCCCAGACCAGAAGTGACGGTGCCTCGGGCAGCATCCATATGGCGTACGCCATCACCGCGCCCCACAAGGTCCCGAGCGCGATCGACGACGTCCGGAAGTACGGCGCCCGCGACGGATAGAGAAATTTGAGCGGCGCGAACACCAAGGCGGACAGTAGGAGCACCCACGCCGCCGTGACCGCCGGCGAGGTCTGAAGCGCGTAGGCGTAGAGCGCAACGACGTTCCAGTAGGAAGGAAAGCCACGGAAGTAGTGGTCCTCCGTCTTCGCGTCGCTACGGCAAAAGCCGTAGGCACTGGCGAAGAGCGGCGCCGCGGCGATCCAGTTCGCCCATTCCGGCGGGAGGAGTCCGGCCTGATGCAGCAGGAAGATCGGGACGACCACGTACGTCATGTAGTCGACGATGTCGTCGAGCCGGGCGCCGTCGTAGTGCGGAACGACGCGCTTCACGTCCGCCGCCCGGGCGAGCGTGCCGTCGGTGCAATCGATGAAGAGGGCGAGACCGAGCCAGCGGAAGACGTCGCCGAACCGGTGCTCCGCCGCGGCAACGAACGCGAGCAGAGCGATCACCGCTCCGCTCGCCGTGTACGCGTGCACCGCCCAAGCGGCGGCGCGTCGTCCGAGGCTCATGCGACGGAGGTCATCCGCCCGCCGTCACCGCCGGCGGTCGTCGTGCTGTCGTCGATTGGGATGCTGAGCACGATGCGCATCCCCGCATGCGGGCGCGATCTGAACTCGATCCGGCCGTGGTAGTACGCGACGCGTTCGCGCATGCCGAGGAGACCGACGCCGCCCGCGGCCGGTGTACGCCGGAATCGCTCCACGTCGAACCCGACGCCGTTGTCGGCGATGACGAGCGACGCGTGACCGCCTTGCACCTCGAAGGAAACCTCTACGCGCGTGGCCTGCGCGTGTTTGACGACGTTCGTGAGCGCTTCCTGAGTGACGCGATAGAGCAGCACCTCGATCGCCGGCGGGAGCCGTGTTTCGGCGGGCGGCGTCCGGAGGTCGACGACGATGCGCGTTCGGGCCGTGAACTTCTCGATGAGCCATTGCAGCGTCGGCACGAGTCCGAAGTCATCGAGCATGGACGGCCGCAGGAGCTGCGACATCGTCCTCACCTCCTGAAGCAGCTCGGTCACTTGTTCGCGGGCTTCGCGAACGCGGGCTCGCAGCTCGTGCGGATCCGAGCTCGCCGAGCGCTCGATCATCCCGAGGTCCATCTTGATCGCGGTCAACACTTGACCGACACCGTCGTGGAGCTCGCGCGACAAGCTCCGCAAGCTCTCTTCCTGAAGTTGCACACGGACCTGCGAGAGCTTCCGGAGCTCCGCTTCGTGGCGCCGGGCCGTCTCGAAGAGACCGGCGTTCGCCAGGGCGGCACCGGCCTGACTCGCGAGCGCGCCCGCGAGGTCGAGGTCGGGCGTCCGAGCCTCGCGGTCGAGGCTCGCGAGCACGAGCCCGAGGTACTGGTCCTTGAAGACGAGCGGTAGGCAGAGCACGTCCGGACCCGTCAGGACGCGACCGATCGATTCCGGCAGCGTCGGCTCGACCACGGCGCGAGCCGTGACCGTCGCTTTGTGCGGCGGCGGACAGAGGGCCAGGAGATCGACCGATTCGCCGAGCTCGAGCCGCTCGCCGTCGGGCCCCCCTGCCGTCATGTACGCGTCGACCGCGCGCTCGAGATCGGGGGGATGCCAGAGTAGGACGAGGCGCTGGAGATCGAGCGCCGCCATGATCCGCTCGACGACGAGCCGCAGCACGACGTCGAGCTCGATCGTCGACGCGGTCGTGCGCGTGACGTCGTAGAGCGTCGTGATGTTGCGCGTCGCCTCGGCCACGCGCCGTTCGAGGTCGGCACTGTAGCGCTCGAGCTCGCCACGGGCGCGCTCGAGCCGCGCCGTCATGCGGTTGAAGGCGTTCGCGAGCTCGCCGACCTCGTCGTTGGTTCGCACCGGAACCGTTTCCCACGACCCTTCGGGGGCGCGCGCGATGTCGGTCGCCATCCGCGTCACGATCTCCATCGGCCGCGTGATGCGGTGCGAGAACAGGTAGCCCTGGAGCAAGGTGAGGAGCAGGGCCATCACGAACACGGACCCTCCGCGCACCAGCATCGCCTCGAGCTCGCCGGCAAACTCCGATCGCCGCACGATCGTCACCACGTGGCGCGCGGGGTCGCCGAACGACGCGAACGCGACGATCCGCGGGTCGTACACGCGGTCGACGAGATGGCCACGGTCGCTCGTGAGGATCCGGCTCGCGACCTCCGGCCGGAACCCTTCGTCGGCGAGGCGCGTGTGCCGGGTCGAGCCACGGACGATCGTGCCGTCCCGGCTCACGACGAAAGCGTAGCCACTCGGACCGAGCTCCATGCGCGTCTCGCGGGCCTCCCACCACGCGGGATCGTCCGGTGCGTCGGCCGGTCGCTGTGCGAGCTCGGCGGCGAGATGTCGCGCCTCAGCGAGGGCACGGCGCCCGACCTCCTCCTCCAGGATGCGTTCGCCGCGGCTGTAGAAGATCGTGCCGAGAAGCAGCAGCACCGTCACCGTGAGGACCAGCGAGCACCCGAAGACCTTGGCGGACAGCGGGACCCGCCGGCCGGTCGTCGGCGTGGACGCGTCGCCGAACGCGAGGTGGCGCAGCAGCGGAGCGAGCCGCCATTCGAGGTAGAGGTACGCGAAGAGCGCGCCGACGAGGCCCGTCACGAGCCCGAGCAGGCACACCTTGATCGCCTCGGCGACGGGCAGCTGCGAGAACCAGCGGATCTGGAGCGCCCCGACGCCGTACCCGATCAGCGAGGTGATCAGCAGCACCACGGCCACCCGCAGCGGGTAGTCGAGGATCTTCCGCTCGATCGCCAGCATCGCCGCGGGTTGATCGAGCTCGGAGGTCGTGGCGAGTGCCGTCCAGCGCCGTTCGATGTCGCGCCAGAGGGCCTGCGGAATCACCACCAGTCCGACGAGGCCGAAGACGGGAACCTCCCAGAGGTAACAGAAGAGGGTCCACATGCGTTGCTGGGAATCGAGCAGCCAGGCGAAGAGCGAGTAGGGGAGGCCGATGCCCCACCACGTCGCGATCGCGAGCAGCGCGACGGCGACGATCGAACGACGATATTCTCGCGGGTGGACGGCCTGCTCGGTGACGGCGTGGCTCATGGTCGAGCCGTGTGCTCGACGATCATGGCGATGGCCTCGCCACCGCCGAGGCAGAGCGTCGCGAGCCCGTAGCGAACGCGGCGCTCGCGCATCGCGGAGAGCAGAGTCGTCAGCACGCGTGCGCCGCTCGCGCCGATCGGGTGGCCGAGCGCGATCGCGCCACCACGGACGTTCACGGTGGCGGGATCGAGATCCAGTGCTCGGATCGCGGCGAGCGCGACGACCGCGAACGCTTCGTTGATTTCGAAGAGTCCGATGTCGCCGAGTGCCAGGCCCGCACGCGCGACGACCTTCGTGATCGCGTCGATGGGCGCGATCGGGAACTCCTCTGGCGCGCGGCCCGCGACGGCGGTCGCGACGATCCGAGCAAGCGGCGTGGCGCCGTGCCGCGCCACCGCCGCCTCGCTGCCGACGACGAGAGCCGCGGCGCCGTCGGCGAGGGTGGACGCGTTCGCCGCGGTGATCGTCCCGTGCGGGTCGAAGCTCGGACGGAGCTCCGGGACGCGCGCGAAGACGACGCGGCCCGGTTCGTCGTCGGCGTCGACGAGCGTCGGACCCTTCCGGCCGGCGATCTCGATCGGGACGATCTCGTCTGCCAAGACGCCGGCTGCGACTGCCGCTTGCGCGCGGCGGTAGCTCTCGATCGCGTAGGCGTCCTGCGCGGCGCGGTCGATCGACCGATCGCGCGCGCAGCGTTCCGCGGCGCTGCCCATGTGGAAGTCGTTGTACGGATCCCAGAGCCCGTCGAGGATCATCGCGTCGAGGAGCGGCCCGTTCCCCATGCGGTGGCCTTCGCGGGCGCGCGGCAAGAGGTACGGCGCGCGCGACATGCTCTCCATGCCACCCGCCGCGACGAGCTCGGCGTCGTCGAGCCGGATCGCCTGCGCGGCGAGTGCCACGGCCATGAGCCCCGAGCCGCACACCTTGTTCACGGTGAGCGCGCCGTGCGTGCGCGGGATCCCGGCACCGAGCCCGGCTTGGCGGGCCGGTGCTTGTCCGAGGCCCGCGCCGAGGACGTTTCCCATGATGACCTGCTCGACGGCGTCGCTCGGGACCTTGGCCCGCTCGACGGCGGCACGCAGCGCCCGCGCGCCGAGCTCTGGCGCGGCGAGCCCGGCGAGCGCGCCGCCGAAGCCTCCAATCGGGGTACGCGCGGCGCTCAGAAGGTAGACATCACGCATGATGACGCCCGGAAGCGCGCGAATTGTTGCAACTTCGTCGGCGCGCATCAACCACGGGTTTCCCCGAGACCAGGGCGGGCAGAGGGAGACACGTCGTGCCTCGGCGCCACGCCGAGCACGCGCGCCTGCCGCGCCGGAAGCCGCGCCTCAGCGCGGCGCCAAAAAATAGAGCTCGCCCGGCGACCGCAAGCTCCCGGCCGTCGCCTCCGCCTCCGGTCCGGCGCCGAAGTACACGTCGACGCGACCCGGGCCGCGAATCGCGGCGCCCGTGTCCTGGTTCAGGACGAGTCGCGAGAGCGGACGGCTCCCGCCCGTCGCCGGAACGTGGACGAAGGCGAGGGCGCCGGGCGGGAACACGGAGGGATCCGTCGCGATCGTGCGACCCGGTGTGACCGGTACGCCGAGGCTTCCGACGGGCGCGCCGTCGAGCTGCCGGAAGAAGACGTAGCGCGGGTTTTCCTGGAGGAGCCGCCCGCCTTCGGCCGGATGTCGTGTGATCCAGTCACGGATGCCGGCCATCGACGCGCGCTCGAGCGGCAATTCGCCGCGGTCGACGAGGAGCTTTCCCACGCTGACGTACGGACGCCCATTCGACGCCGCGAACCCGATCGTGCGCTCGGTGCCGTCGGGATACGTCAGCACGCCCGAGCCCTGGATCTGGAGGAAGAAGAGCCCGACCGGGTCCGCGACCCACGCGAGCGCCGGCGCCCCCGCAGCGGCGCCGGCCTCGATCTCGGCCCGCGTCGGGTAGGAAACGAGGGCGCCGCGGACGACCCGCCCGACGATCTGCTCACGGCAGGCGCAGGGTGCGCCGAGGTCGCCGAGCGCCGCGGTGACGAGATCGGGCGGTCGCCCCAGAACGGGCGTCTCGAACTGGGCGTCGCGCGCGGCTCGTGCGGGAAGCGACGGGAGGTAGTAGCCCGTGAAGAGCACGTTGTCCCGGGGAGTCGCACGATGGATCTCGAAGCGCCGCCCGATCTCCGCGGCGAGCGCGTCCGGCGACGGGCTCGTCCCCAGAAACGAGGCGAACGCCGCTAGGGACACGCGCATCGCGCCGGCGGTCCTGGTCGTGGTCCCGAATTGCACCACGCGGTCTGCCGGTAGCCGTTCGAAGTAGCGGAGACTCTCGTCGACGGCCGCGATGAGCGCCGGCCGGGAACCGTCGTCCGTGGGGTGCGGTAACGCCGCAATCCTCTGAAGCGCGAGGCCGCCGGGTTTCCGGGCGAGCGGGGCGCACCCGGCGGTGATCAGCGACGCCGCGGCAAGCGCGACCGTGATCGCGCGCGACGCTCGCGTTGACAGTGGAAAAATATCCATGTCAACTAGTCGCTGGTTGCGCGCCTCCATCTGGGTCCACTGGCGCGCGGGGGTCGAGGGCAGGGCGAGGCGTCCTGCGGTTCAGGACGATGCGTCCTGAGGGTGAGGAGGGGAAAGATGAGTCCCGGCGTTCGCAGCTTCATGCTCGGGTTCGTGGTGGGGATCGTGGCGTGCATGGGCTTCATCACGTACTACGGCGATCTCGGCGGTGATTGGCTGATCGAGATGGGCCGCAAGATGAAGACCGTGGCCAAGAGCGAGGCCCAGCAGTACGAAACCCGTCGCGTCCAGACGTACTGAACGCGTCGGGCGCGGGAGCTACGACGCGGCCCGCGACGGTGACGTGGCGTAGACGCCTTCGGCCGCAGCCGTCGCCGCCTTCGCATCGCAGGCGAACCCGTGGCGGGGCAAGAGCCGGCCGAGCGCCGCGAGGAGCCGGGTCACGTTGGCTGCTGTGCTGGACTCTCCCATCAATCCGATCCGCCACGTCTGCCCCTTGAGCGGCCCGAGCCCGCCGCCGATCTCGATCCGATCCTCGTCGAGAAGCGCCTTGCGCACGGCGGCGTCGTCGACGCCGGCCGGGATGCGCACGCTGTTGAGCATCCAGAGTCGTTGACCCGGCGCGACCGCCATTCCGAGCCCGAGCGCTTCGAGCCCGGCGACCAGTGCCTCGTGGTTCAGTTTGTGACGGGCGAAGCGCGCGTCGAGGCCTTCCTCGAGTACGAGGCGGAGCGCCTCGTACAGCGCGTAGTTCATGCTGATCGGCGCGGTGTGATGATAGACGCGCTCCTCACCCCAGTACTTCTCGAGCATCGTCACGTCGAGGTACCAGCTCTGCACCTTGTGAGTGCGGGCGCGCAGACGCTCGACCGCACGCGGACCGAATGTGACCGGCGAGAGCCCGGGCGGACAGCTGAGGCACTTCTGGGTTCCCGAATAGGCGGCGTCGATGCCGTTGGCGTCGATGTCGACCGGGCATCCCGCGAGCGACGTCACGCAATCCACCACGAGGAGCGCGCCGTGCTCGTGCGCGAGCCGGCTCGCGTCCGCGAGCGGCTGCCAGACGCCGGTCGAGGTCTCGGCGTGGACGATCACGAGGAGGCGCGGCTTCTTTGCCTGCGCGAGCGCCGCCGCGATGGTGTCCGCCGGCACGATCTCGCCCCACGGCGCCTCCGCCTTGATGACCGTCGCTCCGGCTCGGGCCGCGACGTCGGTGAGCCGCGTGCCGAACACGCCGTTCACGCAGATCACGACCTCGTCGCCCGGCTCGACGAGATTGACGATCGTCGTTTCGAGGCCGGCGCTGCCCGTCCCGGAGATCGGAATCGTGAGCTCGTTCTGCGTGCCGAAGACAGAGCGCAACATGCGCTTGGTTTCCTCCATGAGCGCGATGAAGGCGGGATCGAGGTGCCCGAGGAGCGGTTGGCCGAGCGCCGCGAGGACACGGGGATGGACCTGACTCGGGCCGGGCCCCAGCAGCAGACGCTCGGGCGGCGGGAAGACGTTCGACTTCGGAATGAGAGACATGCTGGGCTCGCGGGGCTTCGAGGCTGTACGCAATCGGGGCGCGTACGCCCCGAGCTTATTGTGGTATCGTCGCGCGGTGTCAACGACGATCGCGCTGCCGGCCGCGCTGACGCGAGAGCTCGCCGCGATCGTCGGGTCCGACGGCATCGTGAGCGGGATCGCCGCCCTGACGGTCTACGAGTGCGACGGCTACACGGCCGAGCGCGCGGTCCCGCAGCTCGTGGCGTTGCCGCGGACGACGGCCGAGGTGTCCGCGGTGCTGCGCGCGGTCTGGCGAGCCGGGGTGCCCTTCGTGCCGCGCGGCGCCGGTACCGGACTCTCGGGAGGGTGTCTCGCCGCGCCGGCTCCGCTCGTCGTCTGCACGAGCCGCATGCGGGCGATCCGCTCGATCGACGTGCCGAACCGCCGGATCGTCGCGGAGGCGGGCGTCGTGAACGCGGACGTCTCGCGGGCGGTGCGCGCGGCCGGGTTGCAATACGTCCCGGACCCCTCGAGCCAGAACGCGTGCACGATCGGCGGTAATGTCGCCGAGAACTCGGGTGGTCCACACACCTTGAAGTACGGCGTCACCACGAACCATCTCCTCGGCGTCGAGCTCGTGCTGCCCGACGGCGAGGTCGTGACGCTCGGCGATGCGGTCGACGACGGGCTCGGCTACGATCTCACCGGCGTGGTTTGCGGCGCCGAGGGCACCATGGGGATCGTGACCGCCGCGACCCTCCGGCTGCTGCCGTTGCCGGAGGCCGTGACGACGATGCTCGCGGTCTTCGCGACCGTCGCCGACGCGACAGCGACCGTCTCCGCCATCATCGCGGCCGGCATCGTGCCGGCGGCGCTCGAGATGATGGACCGCACGATCGTCGCGGCCGTCGAAGCCGCGTTCCGGTTCGGGTTTCCGACCGAGGCGGGTGCGGTGTTGATCATCGAGATCGACGGTGCCGCGGCCGGGCTCGACGCGACCGCGGCGCGCATCGAGGCGCTCTGTCAGGCGCATGGCGCGAGCCGCGTGACGCGCGCCGCCGACGAGGCTGAACGCGCCGCGCTTTGGAAGGCCCGGAAGCGCGCGTTCGGCGCCGTCGGCCGTCTGGCGCCGAGCTACTGCACGCAGGACGGGGTCGTGCCGCGAACGCGTCTCCCCGAGATCTTGACGCGCATCGAGGCCGCGAGCGCGCGGTACGGGCTCCGCATCGGCAACGTCTTCCACGCCGGCGACGGCAACATCCACCCCATCATTCTCTATGACCAGCGTGACCCCGCGGAGGCGGCGCGCGCGCTTGCCGCCGGACGCGAGATTCTCGAAGCATGTCTCGAGCTCGGGGGTAGCGTGACCGGCGAGCACGGGATCGGCGTCGAGAAGCTGCGCGAGCTCGGTCTCTCGTTCGGACCCGACGACCTCGAGCTGATGCGACGCGTGCGCGACGTCTTCGATCCCGACGGGCGCGCCAATCCCGGGAAGGTGTTTCCGACGCCGGGCATCTGCGTCGAGCAACGCGCGCCCCGCCGGCAGGCGGCGCTGTGACGGGGGCACGTCCGACGTCGCCGGCGGCCGCGCTCGCCGATCAGCTCGGCGCGAGCGCCGATGCCGACCCGGCGGCGTGCCAGGCCTGGGCGCTCGCGGGGATGGTCCCCGCGCTCGTCGCGCGGCCGACCGACGCCGCCGAGGTCGCGGCGACGGTCGCGGCGGCCGCGCACTGCGGCGCGGCGCTCGTGCCGCTCGGCCGCGGCGCGCACCGGACGCTCGGACACTCGCCGTCACGCTACGATCTGGCGCTCGTGACCGAGCGCCTCGCGCGCGTTCGCGACTACACCCCCGCCGACATGACGGTCACGGTCGAAGCCGGGACGACGGTCGTTGAGCTCGACGCGCTCCTCGCGCGCGAAGGGCAGTGGCTGCCGATCGAACCGCCGCTTCCCGACCGCACGACCGTCGGCGGCCTGCTCGCGGCGGATCTCGCGGGGCCGCTCGCGGCGTCGCAGGGGCGTGCGCGCGACTTCGTGATCGGGATCGAGGTCGTCACGGCGGCGGGGGTGCTCGCTCGCGCCGGTGGGCGCGTCGTGAAGAACGTCGCGGGCTACGATCTGATGAAGCTCTTCATCGGATCGCTCGGCACGCTCGCGGTGCTGACCGAGGTCACGTTCAAGGTACGACCGCGGCCGGAGGCGCAGCGCGCGCTCGTGTTCCGCGCCCGCGACGTGGCCGCGGCGGTGGACGTCGCGGCGGCGGTGGCTTCCGGAGAGTCCGGAGCGCTCGCCGTCGTGGCGAGCGCCGACGCGGATGGCGCGCGCGTGCTCGTGCGGCTCGGCGGCGTCGCGGCCGACGTCGCGGCGGCGGTTGCGCACGTCGTGTCGCTCGCGTGCGCCGCGGGCGCCGAGCTCGAGCGCGACGGCGCGGAGACGGATCCGGGCATGGCCGCGCTGATCGCGAGCGCGCGTGACTTCACGGCGTGCGCCATCAGCGACCTCGTCGTCCGGCTCGCGTCGGTGCCGTCCCGGCTTCCCGCGCTGATCTCCGCGACCAACGGGGGGGTGCCGGACGTCGCCGCATGGCGAGTCGATGCCCTCCGCGGCACGCTCAACGTCGCGCTCGTGACCGAGCACGCCGTCGCCATGCTCGCGGCGCTCGCCGGCATCGCCGACCGGCACGCCGCGCACCTCGTGGTCGAACGTTGGCCGCTGCACGTCGCGGGATCGATCGTGGTCTGGCATCCGATCCCCACCGCGTTTCCGCTGATGCAACGCATGAAGCGCGCGCTCGATCCCACCGGTGTCTTCGCGGCCGGTCGGTTCGTCGGAGGCCTGTGACGACAACGCAGGCATCGGCGCCCGCCGGCGGCTTCGTCGCGCCCGCCCGATTTCTCGACTGCGTGCACTGCGGGTTGTGTCAGAGCGCGTGTCCGACGTACGTCGCGCTCGGCACCGAGGCGGATTCGCCGCGCGGCCGCATCCACCTGATGCACGCGCTCCAGGACGGTCGCCTCGCGGTCGACGCCGAGGCGGTGCGGCATCTCGATCTCTGTCTCGGCTGCCGCGGCTGCGAAACCGCGTGCCCATCGGGCGTCGCCTACGGCGAGCTGATCGAGGCGGCTCGGCCGTGGATCGAGCGTCGCTTCGAGCGCCCGTACGCCGAGCGCTGGCGGCGCCGCCTGACGCTCGCGCTTCTCCGATCCCCCCGTGTCCTGCGCACGCTGCTGCTCCCGCTTCGCCTCCTCGAAGCGCTCGGCGTTCTCGGAGTCGTCCACCGGCTCGCGCCGCGTATGCCGGCCGCACTCGCGTCCGCCGTGCGCTTGCTGCCCGCGCCGCTCGCCACGCCCGCGTCGCCGCCGCGCGAGACGGCGCCCGTCGGCGCGGAGCGCGCGACGGTCCACCTGCTCGCCGGGTGCGTGATGCCCGAGCTCTTCGGCGACACCGTGCGGAGCACCATCGACGTCCTCGCCGCGAACGGATGTCGCGTCGTCGTTCCGCCGGGCCAAGGGTGTTGCGGCGCGCTCGCGCTCCACGCCGGCGATCGCGAGCACGCGCTGACCGACGCGCGTCGCACGCTCGACGCCTTCGTCGCCGCGACGCCGCCGACCGGAGCACCGCCGGCGATCGTCGTGAACGCCGCCGGCTGCGGAGCGTTCATGAAGGAGTGGGGAGCTTTCTTCGCCGAGGATCCGGGGCGCGCGGCGGCGGGACGCGCGATCGCGGAACGGGTGCGCGACGCGACCGAGTTTCTCGCCGCGCTCGGTCTTCGCGCCCCGACGATGCCGGGTCCGCCCCGCCGCGTGGCCTACCACGACCCCTGTCACCTGGCGCACGCGCAGGGCGTGCGGCGCGCGCCGCGCGATCTGCTCACCGCCATTCCGGGCATCGTTCTCGTGCCGATGGACGACGAGGACCTGTGCTGCGGCAGCGCCGGGCACTACAACGTGACCCAGCCGGAGATGGCCCGGACGCTCGTCGCGCGGAAGGTGGCGGCGATCCGCGCGAGCGGTGCCGACCTGATCGCGACGGCCAACGCCGGCTGCGCTCTCCAGCTCGAGGCCGGACTCCGCGCCGCGGGCTCGACGATCCCCGTCCGCCACGTGCTCGACCTCCTGGCCGAGGCGGGGCGCCGCTGAGCGGAACAGCCGCGTACGGCGTGGCAGTTTTGTAGCGCTCGTCATCGGCTTCGCTGACGGGCCGCGCGTGCGTCGCTCGATTCTCCGAGGCGTTTCGGGGGTCCTTCTGTGCGGAACGCTCTGGCATGACAGTTGCTGCCGGGCATGGGAAATGACCGGAGCTCCGCCGCCCAGAAGTCCGATCGGTTCCCGGGAAGCCCGGTGCCTCGCCGCGATCTATCTGGCCGTCGCGACCGCGGTCGCGCTCGGCGGTGCGTTCGGCCAGGCGGCCCTGGTGCCGTACGGCGCGTTGCTCCTCATGCCGGTCTTCGCGCTCGCCGTCGTCGAGGCGGTGCGAACGGCTACCGCGATCCACGGCGAATGGCGCGCGCACGAGCTCGGCGCCAACGTGAAACGCGCGCTCGCGAGCCTCGGGCCGTCCTACCGCGTCGTCACCCGGCCGTCGTCGTTCGGGGAGCGTGACCGGCACGTCGCGATCGGGCCGAACGGCGTCTTCCTCGTTCTCACCAGCGACGACTCCGGTCGCGTGACGGCCTCGGATCAGCGGCTTTTCGTGAACGCCCGACTCCCGTGGCGGAACCTCATCGAGGATGCGCGCGTCGAAGCGCTGCGCGTCGCCGATCGCGTGCAGCGGCCGCTCGGACGTCCGGTGCGCGTACATGCCGTGCTCTGCTTCACGCGCGCGCTCGTCGCCGTGGGCCAGGAGATCCGCGGGGTGAAGATCGTGCAGGTGCCGCGGCTCGCGCGCCTGATCGAGAGCGTCGGCGCCGACGCGCCGCTCACCGACGCCGACGTCGAAACGGCGCGCGCCGAGCTCGTCGCGCAGGAGAGGCCGCCCGTCGTACGACCGATTTTCCGCCTGACGCCGCGTCGCGTGAGTGCCGAGCACGAGCGCTCGTTGACGCTCGTCGGTCGTCCGTCGACGCCGCATCGTCGGCATTCGTAGGCGCCCCGACGACACCGCAAGTAGTGCTTGCAAACGAAAAATCGAGTTGGTACTAGGGCGCGCAGTCGTGAGGTGAAGGTAGTACGTCCGTCGGAACAGCCGTGGCGAAACTTGCCGCGGCTTTGTCGTATGGCATGAGCACCCTCCCTCAATTGACGAGTCTAACGGACGAAAGGAGGGAAATATTATGGCAGTCGGTCACGTGAAGTGGTTCAACCCCGAGAAGGGTTTCGGCTTCATCCGCCAGGAGAACGGCGAGGACGTGTTCGTGCACTACTCGGCGATCTCGGGTGAGGGGTTCAGAACCCTCGAGGAAGGCCAGAAGGTCGAATTCGAGATCACCAAAGGTCCGAAGGGCCTCCAGGCTTCCAACGTCACCAAGGCTGCGTAAGGCCTTCACCTTGCGTTGCTGAACACGCCCCGGGGGCTTCGGCTCCCGGGGCGTGTCTTTTTGGGGCCCGCCGTGCGCGTGCTTCCGTGACGCTCGTCGGATGGCGTAGAACGCGAGACGGATGCGAGGCCGATCGATCATCGCGAGCGTGGTGGCACTGCTGACGAGTGTCGGCGTCGCCGCGGCTGGTGGCCCGCTCGCCGGCCCGATCGTGGATCTCACGCATCCGTTCGACGAGCGTACGATCTACTGGCCGACCGAGCCGGGCTTCGCGCTCACGACGAAGCACGCGGAGGTCACCGAGAAGGGGTACTTCTACGCGAGCAACGCGATCTGCACGCCGGAGCACGGCGGGACGCACATCGACGCGCCGTTGCACTTCTGGAAGGACGGCGCCGCGGTCGACGCGATCCCGCTCGAGCGGTTGATCGGACCGGCGGTGATGGTCGACGTGACCGCGAAGGTGCGGGCCGACCGCGACTACCGCGTCGGCGTCGAGGACTTCCGCGCATGGGAGGCGGCCAACGGGACGATTCCGGCGGGCGCCATCGTCCTCATCCGGACCGGATTCGGCGCGAAGTGGCCGGAGCGCATCGCGTATCTCGGCACCGAGGAGCGCGGTCCAGCCGCGGTGCCGAAGCTCCACTTCCCAGGGCTCGCGGCAGCGGCGGCCGAATGGCTCGCCGACGAGCGCAAGATCGGCGCGGTCGGCCTCGACACCGCGAGCATCGACCACGGCCCCTCGTCCACGTTCGAGACCCACGTCGCGCTCTTCCGCCGCGGCGTGCCCGCATTCGAGAACGTCGCCAACCTCGAGAACCTCCCTGCCAAGGGTTTCACCGTGGTGGCGCTGCCGATGAAGATCCGCGGCGGCAGCGGGGGGCCGCTTCGCATCGTCGCCGTGTTGGATCAGTAGCGAGCCCGTGCACAAGGAGAGCCGATGGACGCCAGAGCCGGCGCGCGTGAGCGCCTCGACGACGCACGAAACGATCTGATCGCGCTCAGCCACCGCATTCACGCGCATCCCGAAGTCGGCTTCGAAGAAGAACGGGCGGCCGGCTGGCTCTGCGACGATCTGAGCGCGCGCGGCTTCGCGGTCACGCGCGGCGTCGGCGACCTGCCGACGGCTTTCGTGGCGCGCGCCGGGAGCGGGCCGCTGCACGTCGCGTTCTGCGCGGAGTACGACGCGCTCCCCGGCATCGGCCACGCCTGCGGGCACAACATGATTGCCGCGATGGCGGTGGGCGCCGCCGCGGCCGCGGCACGGATCGCCGACGACGTCGGCCTCACGGTGAGCGTGATCGGAACGCCCGCCGAGGAGGGCGGCGGCGGCAAGATCCTCATGCTCGACCGCGGCGTATTCGCGGGCGTGCACGCCGCCATGATGGTGCACCCCGCACCCATGGACGTCGTGGAGCAGCCGTTCCTCGCGTGCACCCAATTCGAGGTGAAGTACACGGGCAAGGAAGCACATGCGTCGGCTTTCCCGGAGCGCGGCATCAACGCCGCCGATGCGCTCACGGTGGCGCAGACGGCGATCGGGTGTCTCCGCCAGCACATCCGTCAGACCGACCGCATCCACGGGATCGTCACCCACGGCGGCGACGCCCCGAACATCGTACCGGCGCTCACGAAGGCGCACTACATCGTCCGCGCCAAGACGCTCGCGGAGCTCGACGAGATCCACGGGAAAGTCGTGCGGTGCTTCGAGGCCGGCGCGCTCGCGACCGGCTCGACGCTCGCGATCAGCGAGGACCATCCGCCGTACGCGGAGGTGAAGCCCGACGTCGACATCGCGGCCGTTTACCGGCGGAACGTCACCGAGCTCGGCCGGTTTCTCCCCGACCTCGGTCCGCTGCTCGAGCGCATGGCGGGCTCGACGGACATGGGCAACGTGTCGCTCGCGATCCCGTCGATCCATCCGATGATCGGCATCGAGTCGCTGCCGGCGGTGAATCATCAACCGGAGTTCACGGCCCACTGCGCGACCGCGGTCGCCGACAAGGCCGTGATGGACGGCGCGCTCGCGATGGCGTGGACGGCGATCGATCTCGCGAGTGATGCGTCGACGGTCGCGCGGCTCCGTGCAACGAGATGAGATGCGCTCGATTGCTCCCGACCACGCGACCCTGATGCGCGGCGTCCCGGTCCGGAAGATCGACTGGGGGCGTGCACGTGCCGCGCTGAAGGTGCTGATCGCCGATCCGGAGCGCACCGACCAGGTCTTCGAGATCGTGCGGGCGCTGTCGGGTCGGGCGGACGTGCGGAGCTTCCGTGATCTCCTTCGCCACCCCGACGGAATCGCGCTCCTCCGTGAGCAGCCGTCGCTCCTCACGGCGCTCTCCGATCGTGCGGCGCTGGCCCGCCTCCCGGAGGGGAGCCTCGGCCGTGCGTACCTCGCGTTCATGGTGACGGCCGATCTCACCGCGGACGGGCTCGTCGACGCCTCCATGCAGGGAGAAGCGGATGCGCGCGACGGTTTCAGCCCCGAAGCGGCCTGGTTCTTCGATCGTCTGCGCGACCAGCACGACCTCTGGCACGTGGTCACGGGATACGGTCGCGACGAGGCGGGCGAGGCCGCGAACCTCGCTTTCACCTACGCGCAGATCGGGAATCACGGCGTCGGGCTCATCGTCCTTGCCGCCGCGATCCTCGGACCGCACGGTGAATGGTTCGCGTGGCAACGCTATCTGTTCGGCGCCTGGCGTCGCGGGCGCCGCGCGAGCTGGCTTCCGGCCGTGCGGTGGGAGGAGATCCTCGCGTTGCCGCTCGCCGAGGTGCGCGCGCGGCTGGGCATCGAAGCTCCCGAGATCGCGCATCCCGAAGGTGTCGTGGTCGCGAATCGGGCCGATCTCACGCCGGGCGAGCGCGGACGGCTCGACCGAGTCCTCGGTGCGGCCGCGACGTCGGACGACCGCGGGTAGGCAGGCGGCTTCCCTGGGGCGTTCGTCCTACGCTTCCTCGGGCACCACGAGCGGCACCTCGAGCACGCCCTCGGAGCGCGCGACGACGACCGCGGCCGTGATGTCGCCGCTGACGTTCAGCACCGTGCGGCACATGTCGAGCAGTCGATCGACGCCGAGAATGATGCCGATGCCCTCCGCCGGCACGCCCACCGTGACGAGTACGGGCACGATCAAAGGCAGCGAGCCGCCCGGAACCCCTGCCGTGCCGACGCCAGCGAGAATCGACATCAACACGACCACGAGCTGCGACGACAGGCTGAGCTCGACGCCGTAGAACTGGGCCAGGAAGAGCACCGTCACGCCCTCGAAGAGCGCCGTGCCGTTCTGGTTCGCGGTCGAGCCGAGGGTCAGCACGAACGTCGCGATCTCGCGCGGAACGCCGAGACTGCGCTCGGTCACGGTGAGCGAGAGCGGCAAGGTCGCGTTCGAGGAGCTCGTCGAAAACGCGGTCAGCATCACGGTGCGGATGCGCTGGAAGAAGAGCCACGGCGAGATCCGCGCCATGAACCGGACGATCAGCGCGTACGTCACGAACTGGTGGATCGCGAGCCCGGCGAGCACGACGAGCACGTAGCTCGCGAGCTGGCGAAGGACGCCGGCACCGAGCCGGGCCGTCAGCGTGAAGAGCAGCGCCGCGACGCCGTACGGCGCGAGCCGCATCGCGAGCTCGATCACCTCCATCACGATCGCGTAGAGCCCCTCGAGCACGGCGACGAAGGGCGCCACCGTCTCGCGCGGTGCGAGGGCCAGGCCGAGCCCCATCATGAGCGAGAAGAACATGACCGCCAGCATGTCGCCGTTGACGGCGGCGCGAAGCGGGTTGTCGGGGATGATCG
>DAIQBH010000030.1:0-14188 GCA_036781285.1 Thermodesulfobacteriota bacterium
TAACCGTCCCGACGCTCGCAGCTTTTGCGCGAGTGCGAATCCCAGCGCGTCGACCTCGCCCGCGTTCGCGTCGCTGCGACTGATTCCGACGATCGCGACCCGGGTCATCGGAGCCTCGATCCGCGGCGGCAGGGTGACGCTCTTGTACCCGTACGCGCACCCGCCGCACGCGAGCGCGGTCAACGCGAGCACCGGAATGAGAGCCGAGCCTCGACGCCGCCGTGGGGTGCGATGCATCGCGGACCGCGTTAGACGGGCCACGCCTGCATCGTCAACGGACACGGCTCGAAAAAGCCGCTCCATTCTGGTGCATGCGATCGACACGTTCGGAAGGCGCACCGTCGACTGCGTCGTCACGACCGCTGGAATGCGCGCCGTGTGTCGAACCCGGGCGTCACGAGATTCTGGAGATCGCGATTGCGGAGGAACCGGCGCAGCATGCGCAGCTTCGCGCGTGTGCCTTGGGCGAGGCGGAGAAAATTCATGCGCCGGCGCAGCAAGTCCCTTCGCCGATCGTGGCCGAACAGGCGTGTGGCATACGATTCGAAGATGCGGTCCGTCGAGGAACCATACGGCTTGCCGACTCCGAGCTCGGCGTGCAGGCGCGTTCCGAGCAGGTGATCCGTGAGCCCGAACGTGAACGCGAAGATCCGATCCAGAGATTGGCGCGTGCACCACGCGCGCACGTACGGCCAGTCGACCGGCTCCTTGTGGCAGAGCAGCGCGATGTCGACGACCTTCAGCAACGTATCGACGTCGTGATGGATGAAGCCGTGACAGACGAGCGCGATCAGCTCGTGCGATGGCGAGAGTCCGAAGAGGTCGCCGTGACTGGTCGTGAGTCGCCGCCGCGTCGCGATCCAAGGCTCGAAATCGCGGGGCAGGATTCGCTTGATGAGGTTCCAGTGGATCTCCATCTTGCAGCCGTCGATCCGGTAGACGAGCTGATTGCGGGAGATGGTGACCGGCGTGTACCCGTGTTGCCCGAGCGCGGCGACGATCCGGGGCGCTGACCGCTTCGCGACGAGGACGTCCACGTCCGTCATGGGGCGGAGCAGGGGATCGTCGTAGATGGAGTGCGAGAGCACGACGCCGCGGAGCGCGAGCGCCGGGACGGACGCGTCTTCCAGCATCGCGAAGAGCCGCACGGTCGCGCGTGTGTAGACGCCGTTGCGCGCGAGCGAGCGCAGCGCCACCCGGCGACTGGCCTCGACGACCTCGGGCGGGATGCCGACGCGCCCTGCGCAATGATGAAAGATCGGAGTGAGGCCGTTCGAGCGGAGGACGAGCTGGAACCGGTCCCATCCGATCGGGCCCGTCGTCGTCGGGGCCGAGCCGCCGGTGACGAAGGCGCGCAGCAGTCGCGTGAGGTAGGTCCGTTCGGTCGCCGTCGATTGCATCCGCTCGCTCACGGCATCTCCCTTCGTCCCGTCGCGTGCCCGACGGCATGCTCTGTGAGCCAGGCTCCGAGCGCGATTGGATCTGGCCCGGTGTCCAACGCGTACGCCGGCATGCGGGTGAGCACGTCCATCAAACGCAGCGTGGCGTCCGGGTCGGTGCGCTGCGTTCTGCTGAACGCGTGTGCGCGAATGAGGCGCGCGAGCGCTTCGGCGACGCCGAGGCGCCGGACCGCCGGACCGTCGCGCGTGAGCTCCGAGAAATAGAGCGCGCCGATCGGATGACTCGGCGTCAAGCACGCGGGTCCGTACACGGCGAGCGGGGACAAGTTGGTGCGCCGCTCGCCGGTCGCGCGCTGCCGCGCGTCCGATCGGCCGTTCAGCTCGGCGAAGAGCTGAAGCGTCCCGGCGCGGAGGTTCAGGAGCTTCGGAATACCGTGACCGACGGCGGTGCCGCGCGTGGCGCCGATCACCACGAGATCGTCGGCGACCAAACGGCCGCCGGCGCGCAGGATCGCAAGCGCCGTCGTCGTCTTGCCCCCGCCGCTCGGCGCGACGATCATCTGCCCGACGCCGCTCGGGCTCACCGCCAAGGCCGCGTGCACGAGGCTCTGTTTTCGCCAGGCCAGGACGTCTCGTAGCACGGGGTTCAGCACCGGTTGGATGATCGGCGCGTCGTCCGGCTGCCGCGCTTCGAGGACGAGCTCGATGCGGCCGCCGTCGTCGGATGCCCATGCGTAGGAGCGGCGATGTCCCACATGCGCCGCGCACGCCGACCGCTGCCCGGCCGACGGCGCCATGACGGCCTCGTGTGATTGGACCGCGCGCCGGAAGTCTCGGCCGAGTGCCGCCGGCAGCAGGGCGTCGACCCGATGCGGTTCTACCGTTCGAGCGTGCAACTCCATGCTTGCTCGACCACTGGTCCGGGGACACAAGGAGAACATCTCCGTCAGCGCCGTTCCGAGCCGCCCGGGCTGTGCGTGGATCGCGAGCGTCTCCGATCCGAGTGCCACGATCGTCTCCGGAGGTCGGGCCACCATCGACGGCTCCTACCGGCTCGTGAGCAGGCCCTTGGCCGCGAGCGTCGCGACGAAGGCCTCCACGTCACGCTCCGCCACGTGCGGCGTCACGTCATGGGTCTCGGCGATACGCGACACGATCGACGCCGTGTCGTCGCCGTCGACGATCGCCGTGAACACGCGTGCCCCGAGCGCGTTCAGCACGTGGTAGTCGCCGCGCCGCGTGTCGACGATCACGAGCTCGCCGTGCACGTCGCGCCAAGAGAGATCGGCCGAGGGTTCGAGTCGTTCGCGGTCGCCAGGTCTTCTCATCGAGCGGTCCTTTCCGTCGAGTGTCCGAGCCAGTAGTGGATGCCGTTGGGTGCCGCACCCATGGCATGCGGATAGTCCGAGACGGGATCGGTCGGTTCGCCGATCGGCACGCCGTCGACCGTCGTCCAGCAGTGTCCGCTGATGTCTCTTCCCGTTTCGCATCCGACCAAACCGACGTTCATGCGCGCATCGAGCCCGTCTCGTCGCAGGAGTGAGACCACGATGAACGTTCGGACGAAGCACTTCCGGTCGAACCGCGCTCCGTAGCGGACGAGAGTGCGGGCGCATCGCAGGATGTCGCCGACGTCGCGACCGGATGCGCGCGTCGATGGATGCGTACTCGGGAAGCGGATCGCATCCATTCTCCGACCCGCGCGCGCTCGCCATGCACGAAAGAGCGCGACGGCTGCCTGCGTGTGAAGCCTGAACCGGCGGACCGCCGTCTCCCGGTGCGACGGCTGCGGTGAACCGAGCACGGCGCGTTTGGTCGACGAGACGGCGGCCATACCGGACTCCAGCCGACGGACGCCTAGAAGTCCAAGTCGGAGGACTGGTCGTCGTACTTGCTCATGATGTCCATCGGACGGTGGGTTTCCACCGCCGGAGGGACGTACGGCTTCTTCTCCGTGTCGATGCGTTGCTCGTCGTTCATGGTTCACCTCCATTCTTCGTTGGTCGTTCTGTCCACGAAGCTCGCGTCGAGCTTCGATGCGGCATCGAGCAAGGTGCGCGCCAGTCATGTGCGCCGTGCGCCCGCGGACGCGCCGCGCTTCGGCCGCGGCGCGGGTGCCCGGCCGTTCCGGTGCGGGCGAACGCGCGTTCCCGGGCGGGAGCCAGAAGACGTCAGTGGGCCACCGCAAAACCGCCGAGGAGTCCGCCGAAGAGCTCGAGCTCGCGGGTGGGGAACGCGAGGGGTGCCTCGTCGAGCGCCGCTGCCGATCCCACGCGGGTGAAGACCGCGACCGATTCACCGGTGCAGCGGAAGTCCCAACCCTGCACCGTGCCCTCGAGCACGCCATGACCCTCGAAGACGAGCCGGTCGCCATCGAGGGTGCCGGTTCCCGTCGCTTCGTTCCGGTCGACGTCGAGCTGATCGAGATTGCCGAAGGCGAACGGACCGCGCATCGTCACCGTATTGCCTTCGACGGTGCCGGTTCTGAGCACGTCGAAACCCGGGATGCGATAACTGATCGTGCAGTCGTCCTGGTGGATGTCGACGATGCCGCTGCCCTCCCCGGACGTCGACTGTTCCTCGCCGGCCACCCGGCAGGTGACGGCGATTTCCTCGTACACCTCCCAGCGGCCGGAAAGATCGACGCACTCACGGGGCGTGGGGCCCTCGACGGGGCACGTGAACGCAACCGGCAACCCGGCTGCGGCCCGCAGCGCGTTCACGCCGTCGGCGACGCCCGTGCGGCCGTCGCCGTCGAGGTCGCAGGTGGAGAGCGTACACGGAGTCGCGAGCCCGGCAGCGGCTCGGAGGACGAGGACCCCGTCCGTCACGTCGATGCGTCCGCTCCCGTCGGGGTCGCCGCACGGTTGCGCGTGCGCGGATGAAGTCGCCAACAGGAGCAGTATCGTTGCCAGGCTCGATCGAAAACGACGCAGCATCGCCATCTCGCACCTCGTGCGGCGCCGGGCGCCGCGGTTGTCGAAGGTACGCAACAGCAGAGACCGTGCCACGCGGAGGCTGTGCGTTCGTCTGAGGGACGCGCTCTGCGCCCGGGAACGGTCGTTCCCTCGGCGCGTCGCCGCCTGAACCAACGGACCTCGGGATCCTCAGTTCATCCCGAGGCGGTTCATCTTCTTCTGCAACCCCCGGTACGTCATCCCGAGCTCCTCGGCGGCGTGCTTCTTCACCCCGTCGCAGCGGTCGAGCGCCGCCCGGATGCGCTCGCGCTCGAAGCTCATGCGCTCGTGCTCCAAGCTCAGAGGCGACGCGATCGGCTCGATTGCGGGCTCGCGGAGGTGTTCCGAGAAGAGATCCTCGGTGATGGGCATGCCGGGGTCGGCGCGGATGACGGCGCCTTCGAGCTCGTTGGCGAGCTCGCGCACGTTGCCGGGGAAGGCGTAGCGCCCGAGCATGGCGAGCGTGCCGTCGGTGAGCTCGCCGACGGGGATCTTGAGCTTGATCTGGAGCTCGCGCAGCAGATGGCTCGCGAGCTCGGGTACGTCCTCTCGGCGCTCGCAGAGCGGCGGGACGGCGATCGGGAATGAGTTCAACCGATAATAGAGGTCCTCGCGAAACCGTCCCTCGGCGACCTCGCGCTTCAAGTCGCGGTTGCTCGCGACGATCAGGCGGAAATCGACCTTGCGCGGCTTCGTGTCGCCGATCGGCATGATCTCGCGCTCCTGGATGACGCGCAGGAGCTTCGACTGGAACTCGAGCGAGGTCTCGGTGATCTCGTCGAGAAAGAGCGTGCTGCCGTCGGCGAGCTCGAAGAGGCCCTTGCGGTCGGCGATCGCGCTCGTGAACGCGCCGCGGCGGTGGCCGAAGAGCTGACTCTCCTGGAGATCCTTCGGGATCTCGGCGCAGTTGACCGCGAAGAAGGTCTTCTCGCGCCGCGGGCTCGCGTCGTGGATGGCGTGGGCGACGAGATCCTTGCCGGTGCCGGTCTGGCCCGTGATGAGCACCGTGGTGGGCATCGGCGCCACGCGTCCGATCTGGTCGTGGATGCGCTGCATCGCGGGACCCGAGCCGACGAGCTTCGCGCGCCAGGTGCTGTCGCGGAGGTAGGCGTTCTCGAGCGCGAGTTTCTCGTTCGCGATCTTGAGCTCGCTGGCGAGGCGGTCGCGCTCGCGCGTCACCATGAAATGCTCGAACGCGCGCCGGAGCGTCACCCGCAGTTGCTCGTCGTCCCACGGCTTCGATTCGTAGCGATAGATGCGCCCGGCGTTCACCGCCTGGATCAGGACCTCCAGATCGGTGAACCCAGTCAGCACGACGCGGACCGCGTCGGGACGGAGGTCGATCGACCGCTCGAGGAAATCCGCGCCGTTCATTCCCGGCATGCGCTGGTCGGCGACGATCACCGCGGCATCGTGCTCGGCGAGCAGCTCGAGTCCACGGCTGCCGCCGTCGGCGGAGACGATGGTGAAATCGTCCTCGAAGCTGAACTCGAACGCCCGCAAGACGTCCTGCTCGTCGTCCACGACCAGGATCGGGAACTGGCGGTAGTCGACGGCCACGGGGGCTCTCGTATCGACCGGTCGTTGCGCGCGTGTCAAGGGAAACGGCGACGGTAATGGCGCGGGCTCGTGCCCGAAACCATTCAACATGGGTCCTCCTTTTTGTCAGGATGCCGTGGCGACGGCCTTGATCGGAAGGCTGATCGTGAACTCGGTGCCGCGTCCGGGCGTGCTCGTGACCGAGAGCGTGCCGGCGTGGTCGTCGATGATGCGGTGGCTGATCGCGAGACCGAGCCCGGTGCCCTTGCCGACGTCCTTCGTCGTGAAGAACGGATCGAAGATGCGGTCCAGGTGCTCCGGAGCGATGCCGGTGCCGTCGTCCCGGACGGCGATCCGCACCCATCCGCCCTCCGACGTCGTCCGGATCCAGACGTTCCCACGATCGCGGATCGCGTCGAAGGCGTTCGACAGGATGTTCATGATCACCTGATTGATTTGGCTCGGCGCGGCCTCGAGCTCCGGCAGGGACCCGTACTCGCGGTGGATCTCGACGCGCGTGTCCCAGCGCGGCCGCAGGAGGCGCAGGCTGACCTCGATGCCCTCGTGGACGTCCATCGGCTTCGGGAGCGCCTCGCCCGGGCGGGAAAACGTCTTCAGGTCGTTGACGATGCCCGCGGTGCGCTCGGCGCCGCGCTCCACGACGTCGAACATCTCCGTGAGGCGGTCGATCGTGCGGGTCAGCTCCGCGTCGGGGTGCGCCGCGGCATGGGCCCGGAGGCGATCGAGGTGCCTCCGGATCGGGCGCACCGTTCCGGCGATGAAGGTGACGGGATTGTTGATCTCGTGTGCGACGCCGGCGACCAGGAACCCGAGCGACGCCATCTTCTCGCTTTGCACGAGCTGCGCTTGCGCCGCCCGGAGCTCGTGGAGGGCGCGGCTGAGCTCGTTGTTCGAGGCTTCGAGTCCGGTGTTGGCGACGCGGAGCTCGGCGGTCCGCGCTTCGATCTTGGTCTCGAGCTCCCGATTCAGCGTCGCGAGCGCGTGATACGAGATCGCGTTCTCGATCGCGATCGCGGTCTGGTCGGCCAGCGTGTCGAGCACCGCTCGGTCCTCGCGGCCGAACGGTCGTCCGGACCGCTTCGGGCCGAGCGCGAGAGCTCCGGTGACGCGATCTCCGAGCGTGAGAGCTACCACCAATTCGGCGTGCAGCGTTCGCGCCTCCTCGGCGGCGCGCATTCGTTCGGGATCGGTGGGCTCCTCGTCGGCATGCCAGACGCCGAAGGACGCGCGGGCGACGACGCGCCGGAGCGCGTCGAATGCGTGCTGCCGGGTGTCGACCATCCGGTGCGCGTCGGGATCGTACCGCCACGCCTTGGTTTCGCCGCCGGACCACATGATGACCGTGAACGATTCGACCTGGATGCCGTCGGTCACCGCACGGCCGACCCGCGCGAGGATCTCGTCGAAGTCGAGCAGCGTCGTCAGCGCGGCGCTCACCTCGCTGACGGTGCGGCGGAAGTCGGGACGGCTTCGATAGAACGTGCGGTTGAGCAGATGCTGCACGCCGCTTCGGAGCGGCTCGAAGCAGATCGCGATCAAGATCACGAAGGCGATGTTGAAGGTCGGCGAGCCGCGGACCGCCGACGGTGGAAGCAGAAGGCCGAGCACCACCAGGCTCGCGGCGTACGTCGCCGTGATCGCGAGCGTCGCCGTGGCGTACGTCGCCGCCTGCTTCACCAGGCGGTCGATGTCGAAGAGGTCGTGACGCGCGATCGCGTACGCGATCGAAAGATAGAAGAGCATGCCGCCGAGGGCGATGAGGTTCATGGGGAAATCGCCGCCGGCCCGCGAGATGTTGAGGAAGCCGTAGAGCGCGAGACCCGTGCCCACGACGAGGCCGATCAATACGGTACGAATGCGGTGGCGAACGCCGGGAAGGCGGTTTTCCCAGTAGGCGAATGCCGCGAGCCCCATCAGCACGACGATCGCGAGCGCGCTGTAGAGGTATGCGGCGTAGAGGGACGTCGTGCCGGGCGGCACCGCGTAGAACTCGTGCCAGATCCAGAGGGTGAGGGCCGTGCCGATGGCATATGGCAGGGCGAGCCAGCGCGGATTCCGGACGACGAACGGTCGCTCGACCGGAAAGACCCAACCGAGGTGGATGAACGTCGCCGGGAAGACGGCTTGGGTCAGCACGTGGACGCTCGAGAGCGACCAGAGATTCGGCTCGTAACAGGCGGTGCCGGTGAACGCGAAGAGCGCGATGACCAGTGACTGTCCGAGGAACACACGCGCGGTGCGCGTGTGCGGCTGGAGCAACGCGACGGCAATGCCTGCGCCCACCGAGACGAGCCCGAAGACGATGTAGAGCCCGACCGTCAGCCAGTAGTCGCGCGGCGTGAAGCGCATTGCCGGCACGTCGCGGGTGATCGTCGCGCCGTCCTTGACGAGCGTGTAGCGGACGACGTGTCCCGGAGAGAGCGCTGCCACGTAGTCGTAGACGTCGGCGCCGCTCACGACGGGCCGATCGTCGACGGCGACTACGCGCGAGTGGAATGGCACGTCTCGTGCCATGCCCGTCCAGTCGTAGAGACCGATGGTCGGTACGAGCGCGTTCCCCATGACGAAGAATCCCGGGAAGACGCGTCCGGGCCAGTACAGCGTGCCGGCCGCGGTGATCACGGCGATCGGGATCGCGATGAGCGCGGTGGCGACGGCGGGCCAGCGGAGCGCCAGCCACTGCCACGTTCCAGACCGTCGCGCGGTCCGCCTGGTCTCGCCCGCGTCGTCGGCCGCCGGAAGGCCGGCTCTCTCCAGGGTGCTCACGTGGGCCACATCGCGATTAGCAATCGCAGGGCCGCCCCGAGTCGGCGGCGTAACGAGTCCTCGCCGCGATCGTTCCGCCCGTTGGCGCGCTGCCACCGGAACGACGGTTCAGGGCCCTGAACGCGGGGGCCGGGCATTGGGTCCCGGCGCATCTCAGCGGACCGCGCGCACGGGGGGGCGCAACGGTTCTGGTACCGGCGTGCCGGTCATCCGAGCCAGGTCCCAGCTCAAACCGAGTGTCGTGAACAGCCCGCGGGCGCGCTCGGCGTGTTGCGCCGGCGTGAGGCCTGCGATCACCGTCGCGGATGCAGAAAACCTCTCGGCGATCTCGCGATGCGTCCGGGCGCCTTCCGGTGCCGCCTCGAGCTTGGCACTCGCGGCGAGGCTCCGTTCCCACCACCGTCGTGCCGATGAGCGCCGTCCGAGTAAGAGCTGCACTCGGCCGACGAGCCGGTAGGTTTCGACCCGATCGACGGCGACGCGACGTGCGTTGCGGACCGCCGTCCGCGCGCTTCGGACGGCACGCTTGCCGAGTGTCGCGGCGGAGCGACGGTCGCCCGCGACGACCGCGGCCTCGAAGGCGCCGACGTCGAAGCGGAGCCGGCTCAGCACGAACGCGCTTCGATGGTACGGCGGCACCTGTGCGAGCGCGTGCAGCGCCCGCTCTCCTTCCGCGAGCAGGGCGGCGGCGCGGTCGGAGTCGCCGTGAAGCTGCTGGATCTTCGCCTCCCAGCCGAGCGCGAGTAGGTTGAAGAGCGGCTCGAAGCGGGTCGACGCGTAGTGCTGCACCGCCTCGAGCGCCGGCTCGAGCCGCCGTTGCTCGATCAAGAGCGTGGCGCGCTCGCCGTCGTGGTTCGAACGTGCGAAGTCGGAGCTGTAGCCTTCGGCGATGGCGGCGAGACGCGCGATCGTCGCCTCGGCCTCGGCGAACCGACCCTGGCGGAGCGAGCGTTCGGCGCACAGACCGAGATACGCGCAGGCGTCCCAGAGCTGGCCGTACCGCAGGCCTTCCTCGAGGACGCGCGCATCCATGAGATGCGCAGGGTGCCAGTCTCCGGCGAGATAATGGTGGATGAAGCGCATCGAGCGGTAGGCGATCTCGTCGCCGATGTCGCCTCCCTGCGCGAGCCGGCCCGCGATCGCGAGGAAGCGCGCGCCGATCGAGGACGATACGCCCGAGAAGCTGAAGAGCGCCGCGCCACCGGCGTACATCCCGCTCGCGCCGGGCACCGTGCGGGGGTCGGTGCGGCTCAGCTGTCGGATGCTGCCGATCGTATCGAAGAAGAACCGCGTGGTGTCCGTGGTCGTCTGCGCCTTGGCGCGCTGGTAGCGGATCAGGATCGCGTCCCGCACGCGGGTCGCGTCGCGAGCGGGAAGGATGCGGCGGTGCGGAAAGTACAGATGGAGCACCACCGCGAGCAGATCGAGCGCGCCGCGCACGACGAGCCGCGTCGAGCTCGTGAGGGGTGGTTCACCGAGGTGGCGGAGCGCTTCGTTGAAGTGCGGCACCGCCTCGGTGAGTCGGCCCGTGTTCATGAGCGCCGTTCCGATGTTGGTTTCGAGGAGCGCCTTCTTGCCGGGATCGCCGCCGTCTCCGTGAATCTCGAAATAGAGTCGTGACGCCTGCTGAAAGTATTCGAGCGCCTCGCTCGAAGCGGCAGAGCGCGCTGCTTCGTCTCCCGCTCGAAAGAGGTACTCCTCGGCCCGCTCGCGGTCCTCGGCTCTGCTGTAGTGGTACGCGAGCATCCCATAGAAATCCGACAAGCGGTCGGCGAAGAGAGTCTCGATCGCGCGTGCGACTGCCGCGTGCAGCGTGCGCCGCGTGCTTTTCGCGATCGCTCCGTAGATCGTTTCCTGCCCAAGGGCGTGCTTGAAGACGTACTCCACGTCGTCGTCTACGGCTCGTTGCACGACGAGCTGGCGCTTCCGCAAGTAGCCGAGAGCCCACTCGAGCTCGCGATCGGAGGACAGCACCGCCGCGAGGACGCGTGGCCGGAAGCTCCGCCCGATGACCGCCGCGATTTGCAGCGTCCGCCGCACCGGCTCGGGCAGCCGGTCCATGCGGCTCAGGATGATCTCCTGCACCGTCTCCGGGATGACGATACTCGCGAGGCGTTCGGTCGCGGTGAAGCGGCCGTCCCGCTGCACGATGGCGCCTTCCTCGATCAACGAGCGCGCGACCTCTTCCAGGAAGAACGGGTTGCCGTCCGCCTTCCGCAGCATCGGCGCCATCGTGGCATACGGCAGATCGTCGATCCGCAGGAGATTGCGGATCAGCCGGTCACCCTGTTTCGGGGTGAGCGGCTCGAGCACGATCTCGACGTGGCGCCCGGCGAAGCGTTGTCGCGCCGTCGTGAGCGCGCGGCGGCCCGGACCCGGATGGTCGGGGCGCAGCGCGTGCACGAACACGATGCGCGTCTCGTCGACGAGCCGCAGCAGCGTCTCCAGGAGATCCATCGACGAGCCGTCGGCCCAGTGGACGTCTTCGAGCACGACGACGACGGGCTGCGCGGCCGCCAGATGCTGGAGGAGGTCGCGCATGCTCTTGTGGATCAGCTTCTCGAGACCTTCGCCGTCGATGCCGCGCACGCGTGCCTCGTGCTCGCCGGTGAGCCGCACGCCGAGGACCGTCGCGAGAAACGGCACGAGCTCGGGGACGTCGTCGGGCGCGACGGCGCCCACCGCTGCGGCGAGCTTCCCCAGCGCGTCCGCGTCGGCGTCGCCGTCCGTGATGCCGGACCACGTTCGCAGCAGCTCGACGAACGGGTGGTAGCGGAGTGTCTGACCCACCGCGATCGCCGCGCCTCGCAAGACGAGCACGCCCGCCATCGCCTCCGGTTGCAATGTTTCGGCGAGGAGGCGCGATTTACCTATGCCGGCCTCGCCGAGGAGGCTCACGATCCCGCCCCGGCCGACGCGGACTTCCGCGATCGCCCGCTCGAGTGTTGCGACCTCGAGCTCGCGGCCGACGAGGCCGGACGAGACCATGCCGTCCGTCGGTCCGGGCCGAGCGGCGCCCGCTCGCCGCCGGACGCCGACGAGACGGTAGGCCGTCACGGTCTCGGTCTTGCCCTTCACCGCCTGCGGCTTCAGCGCTTCGTATTCGAAGTCGTCTTTCGTGTAGCGGTACGTCAGCGGGCCCACCCAGATTGCGCCGCGCGGAGCCGCGTCCTTGAGGCGTTGAGCGAGATTCACGGTGTCGCCCATGACGGTGAAGTCGTGCTTGGTCGCCCCGCCGACCTCGCCCGCAAAGACGAGCCCCGAGTTGATGCCGACGTGCAGGTCGAGGGGAACCGGCGTCGGAAGCGATCGCACGGCCGCCGGAAGGCGCGCCATCATCTCGACGGCGGCGTGCACGGCGAGCACGGGCGCGCGCTCGAGCGTTTGCGGCACGCCGAAGAGGGCCATGATGCAATCGCCCATGTACTTGTCGACGTGACCCCCGTGCGTCCGCACCGCGCTTTCGAGCACCTCGAAGCAGCGGTTGGTGATCGCCGTCATGTCTTCCGGATCCAGCTGCTCCGAAAGAGACGTGAAGCCCGAAATATCCGCGAAGACGACGGTCGCGAAGCGGCGTTCGCTCTCGCGTGGCTGGGGCTTCGGTGGTTCCATCGCGGGGCGGGGGCTCCCGCGCGGAATGTAGTCAGGCTTGGTGGCCGACCGTCAAGGGAGCCGCGCCCGCCGAGCCGGCGCCCCGCGCCGAGTCACGTCGCTCCTACTCGCCGACGGCGAACAGCGTCCGGTCGTTGATCGCGTACACGGTCCCGTCCGGGCCCACCATCGTCGTCGTGTAGGCCTCGCCGATGCCGGTCGTCAGCTGGATGCTCTGACTGAGCGTGTTGGTCGCGAGGTCCCAGCGATAGAAGGCGCCGTCGGCGTTGTTCGCGAGTGCGGCGCCGGTCACGGGATCGATCGCGGTCGAGTTCGTGCACCATTCGCGCCGCGCGTTCGGGTTGCCGGGGAAGTCCCAGTCGGGCGTGGGGCCGACGACGGTCATGATCTCCTTCATGACGGAGATTCCGGAGATCGGGTCGGTCATCGCGTCGTTCGGGTCGAGCACGGCGAGCTTGTTGGCGCCCGTGCCGCCGACGCCCGCATAGTCGTTGTACTTCGAGAGCACGAGGTAATCGGACGGTCCGAAGTACGACGGCACGAGCGCGCGCGGTACGACGGACGGGGTGTCGTCCCAGCCGAACGCGCCGGGCGCGCCGTCGGGCACGAGGTTGGCGTCCATGTGCAGGAGCCAGCCGCGCGCGTGGTTGGAGGGAAAGGGGTTCTCGAGCACGCCGAAGTAGACGTCGCCGTCGGGGCCGATCATCGGCGACGACGTGCCGTTGTCGTTCAGGAACGCGTCGTTCGCGGGCACCTTCGGATCCTTGAGCCGGCGCGACGCCTTGGTCGCGAGCGTCTTCGCGTCGAGCGCGAGGAGGTAACCGCGTCCCTGGCCCCATCCGTCGCCGTCGCTCACCGCGACGTACACGGTCTTGCCGTCGCGCGTGAGCGCGGGCGCGCTGCCGTGCGGGACCTTCGTCATCGCCGCGTCGCCGCTCGCTTGCGTCACGGTCACCCACGTCCCGATGCCGCGGTTCGACACGCGGGCGATGCCGCTCTCGAGGGCGCTCGGGTTGTTGCCCGTCACCATGAAGCCAAAAAAGACGTTGCCGCGCTTGTCGACCGTGAGCGGCGTGTTGACGAAGACCGTCGCGCCGTACGCGGCGGGGTTCGCGGCGTAATCGTCGTCGCCGTAGAACGCGATGCGGTCGACGCGGTGATTGGTCGTCGCGTCGAGGCGGGTGCGGGTCTCGAGCGTGCCGCCGGCCGCCGGGATCCAGAGCTTGTTCTTGCCGATCGCGGGCGCGAAGCTCGGCGTCCAGTTGTGCGGCGGCAGCTCGTAGTCGGAGGGATGCGTCCAGAGCAGCGTGCCGTCGATGCCGCTCCGGCCGTCGACGCGGAATCCTCCCGCCGCGCCGGTCTTCACCGGCACGACGATCGTGTTCCTCCGGGTCGCGAGCGGCGACCCGTAGTGAATGAGGAGGAACGTGCCGACGTACTGCGGCGCCAGGTCGACCGGCGTCTGCCAGCGGATCTGCTGGAGCGGCTGCGCGGCGACGTCGGCGAGCGCGTCGTGCTGCGGGCTCCGGCCGTGGCCGGCCCAGACGTAGCGCTTGTTCTGGGCCGATGCGGAGTCGACGACGACGAGGGTGGCGGCGAGGGCCGCGAGGGCCGTGAAGCGAGAGGGGCGTCCAGGCATCCCTCGTCGCTAGCACGACGGACCCGCCCGGCGAAGAGGATGAATGCGAAGCGAGGCGCCCGCATTGACTTCGGGCGTCGAGGGCCATCGGAGGAGTTCGGGGTGCGTGCACCCCGAACCCGCACGGGGCCGAAATCGACTAGATGACGCCGTCCGCCGCCAGCTGCGCCATCTCGTCGTCGGTCACGCCCAGCTCGCTCAGGATGTCGTACGTATGCGCGCCCGCCGTCGGCGCATTGATACGAGTTCCAGAT
>DAIQBH010000030.1:14198-37250 GCA_036781285.1 Thermodesulfobacteriota bacterium
CGGCGCGGCGCCGCGCGGTCCGACGTCGGCACCGGCGATGTGAAAGGGCGTCCCGACGGTCTCGAAGGTGCCGAACTCGGGGTGCTCGATGCTCGTGAGCCATCCCATCTCGCGTGCCTGCGGGTCCGCCATGACGTCGGGGAGCGTCGCGACCGGAGCCCAGATGAGGCCGTGCGCGTCGAGCGCCGCGGCCCAGTCGGAACGCGGCGCCGTCGCGAAGGCCGCGGCGATCGCGGGCGTCAGCGTCGACGTCGCGTCGCGCCGCTTCGCGAGCGAGTCGTAGCGCTGGTCCGTCGCCCATTCCGGCTTGCCGATCGCCGCGCAGAAGCGCGGCCAATACGGGTCGGGTTGCGGCATGACGAGCAGGATCCATTCGCCGTCGGCGCATTGATACGAGTTCCAGATCGGGTTGGCCGGGCGCGAGCGATCGTGCCGGCGCGGCTGCTCGCGCGCGACGAGCGCGGCCTGGAAGTCGGTCGCGAGCGTGTAGATGCCCGTGCCTTGCAGCGTCACCTCGACGTACTGGCCTTCGTTCGTCCGGTCGCGGACGCGGAGCGCCGCGAGCACCGCGGCGAGGATGTTGAGGGCGGTGGTGTGGTCGCCCTGGCCGGCGCGGCAGAGCGGGGGCGGCGACGGCGGCTCGCCGATGAGGCCCATGATGCCCGACCGCGCCCAGAACGCGGCGTAGTCGAAGCCGGGCCGGCTTTGATCGGGGCCGCGCCGGCCGTAGCCGCTGAACGCCATGTAGATGATGCGCGGATTGACCGCGCGGACGTCGTCGTGGGTGAGCGCGTACCGCACGCAGCGCGGCTGGATGAGGTTCGTGAGGAAGACGTCGCTCGTCGCTGCGAGTCGGCGCACGAGCTCGGGTCCGCCGGGGCGGTCGAGTGCGACCGTCACCGAGCGCTTGCCGCGGTTGTCGCACTCGAACGCGTAGTTGTGCTCGAACGGATGCGTGTAGCCCATCGACGTCATGCGGTAGCCGCGGAAGACGTCGCCCTCGGGCGGCTCGATCTTGATCACGTCGGCGCCGAGATCGGCCATCAACGCGCCGGCCGCCGGCGCCGCGAGCCAGTTGGCGACCTCGAGCACGCGGATACCGGAGAGCGGCGCGACCTTTTGAGTCGGAGTAGTCATCGGCGCCCGCATATTCGGGCGCGAAGCGCACCGTCAAGCGCCCCGCGACCGCGCCCCCATGCGCGATGCCGTTCCGGCGTGAGCCAGGACGTCGCATGCGAGTCGAGGATCGCTCCATAGTACGTCACCTCGCGTGATGTGGTTCGCGTGGGGTCGAAAATCCCTCGCCATCCATCGATCACCTGAGGATCGGCGATTGACGGAGCAGGCGGTCTGACGGATGGTCTGATCGACGCTGCACAGAACCATCGTGCTCCAGCTCGACCGAATGATCGCATCGCCCGCCGGCAGTCGCTTGGCCGCGCTGAATTTTTGAGGTCGCGTGTCGGGACTGCGCATCCTGCTCGCCGACGACCACGAGATCTTCCGCGAAGGCCTGGCGACGTTGCTCCGTCTGAAGCCGGAGGTCGACTTCGCCGTCAGCGTCGCGACGCTCCGGGAGGTATCCGATCACGTCGTGCATCTGCACCCTGACGTGTTGCTGCTCGACCTCCAGCTGGATCGAAGCGTCGTCTCCGAGATTCCCGAGCTGGCGACGCGCACGCGCGTGCTCATCGTCACGGCGATCGAGCACGCCGACCGCTTGCTCGCCGCCGTCCGCGCCGGCGCCCGCGGCGTAGTGTCGAAGGGCGCGGCGGTCGAGACGTTGATGGAGGCGGTTCGCGCCGTCGTGCGTGGCGACGTGTGGCTCGGCTCTGCCCTTCAGAAGCGTCTCGTGAGTGCCATCGCCGATCCGTCCCACGACCATTTGACGGTTCGCGAGCGGGAGATCGTTCGCCTCGCCGCTCTCGGCATGCGCAATGCCGAGATCGCGGCCGATCTGTTCATCAGCCCGGTCACCGTGAAGACGCACCTCGGGCACGTGTTCGAGAAGATCGGCGTACGTGACCGGAGCGACCTCGTCCTCTATGCGCTACGCGCCGGGTTGATCAGCGTCGACGAGGGCAAGGCGTAGCGGCGCGGCGAGCCGCGCGGCGGAGCTATCGTTCCGCTTCGCTGAGCGCGCGCAGCGCGCTGACGTCGAGCAGCTGCAGGCGCCGGCGCCGGACGCGGAGCACGCCGTCCTCGACCAGAGCTTTCACTTCCAGGTTGACGGTCTGGCGCGTTGCCCCGATCAGCGTGGCGAGCTCGTCTTGGCTGATCGAAAGCTTGAGCGTCACGACGCCGGCCTCCGTCCGTCCGAAGTCGCGGGCGAGATCGAGCAGTGCGGCGGCAAAACGGGCGCGCGTTCTCCGAAACGCGAGGTCGGTGATGCGATCCTCGATCCGCCGCAGCCGCGCCGCGATCTGTTGCGCGATGGCCAGTAGTAGTTGCGGGTGCTCCGTCACGACGGCCGAGACGACGTCGTAAGGCGTGCGCCAGATCGTCGACGCGTAGAACGCGACCGCGTACTCGCCGCGCGTCGCACCGACGAGATACGGCAGCTCACCGAACACCTCTCCCGTGCGCACGAAGCCGAGCGTGACTTCGGCGCCCTGCGCGGAGCGCCGGTAGAGTCGCACGAGCCCGCTCTCGAGGAAGCACACGGCTTCCGCGCCGTCGGCGCGGCTGATCGTCTCGTGCCGCGCATAGTCGAGTCGCTCCGAGCGGGCGCGGACCTGCTCTTGCTGAACGGGCGGCAGGACGTTCCACCACTCGTGAGTCGGCGACTGCCGCGCTTCCCGCGGCGCAGCCTTGCGATACATGGCTGGACCTCTGCCGCGTTACGCAGCAAGAGGCGCGCCGCTGAACTCTGCGTCGATCCGGCGCAGAGGAGCGCTGGCAGTCGAATGAAATCGTGGACGTTCTCGCGGACTTGCGAATGCCCTTCTCGTCGACGCGAATGTGACCGAACCGCTCCGCGCATGAGGGCCGGATGCGCATCGAGGGTCACACGCCGCTCGTCTCGCGACCGAGCGACGACGACGAGATGCAGAGCTGCGCGTCGGCGAGCCGACACTCGCGCTCACACGTCCCGCGCGTCGGCTGGCCGACAACGTTGATGAGCCGAAACGGTGCAGGGGAACCGCGGACGTGCTCGCCGCGATCTCAGTTATCGGAATGAGCTAACAAAATATTGATACTGGCTCGATTTCTCATCTGGCATACGAGCTGCTCTCGCCAGTTCGGCATGGTGCCAATCTTCGGAGGACATGCCACGCCCGACATTCCGTGCGCGGAGGTGTGCCGTTGGGGAGCAGCGTTCGGGTGATGCCCTGACGGCGGCGCGAGGGATCACCTGTACACCACCGGGGATGTGCCGTCTTCGCGGATGCACTTCGCGGCGGACGCGAAGCACCGCCCAGCCGTACGTGAGAATGCGCCGCGCGGAGAATTGTCGGACGGCTCGCACGCCGAGCATAACGCGAGCTTGCTGATGAGCCGTTCGCGAAACCACAAAGGAGGATCGCAAATGATCACCCCCCTTCGCCGCGCGACGTCAGTTGGCGCCGCCACAACCTTCCTGGCGCTGACGTTCGCATTCCTGGTCGGCCTCGTCGCGTATACCCCGGCCCGCGCCGCCTGCACGATCGACGTGCAAGGTGCGGACGATCAACCCGGACAGAAGGACGTGAGTCAGTTCTGCAACGACGGCAGCTGCGGCGGCACCAGCTTCTCGCTCGGCGCCGCGTTCGACGACCGCAGCTGGTCCGGCGCGAACACGGGTGACGGCTGCTTCCACTTCGACACGAACGGCAACGGCAACTCCGATCGCGCGATCTGCGGCACGCTGACGGGTGCGGGGCTGCTGCAGGCGGGGAGTCCGACCTGCTACACCTGCGGCGATACGCGGCCCGATCGCTGCACCAGCAGCGTTCTGGTCGCATGCGCGACGACGTGCACGGCGACGGCGACGGCGGACCCGTTCGCCGGCGATCCGACCCACGTCGGCGGCAGCAAGTGCAACGGGACGAACTGCCTGACGCTCGACGCCACGATCACGTGTTGCGTCGCGGTGGCGGATGCGGGCGGCCCGGCAGGCGTCCTGATCGATGCCTGCTCGTACCCGTCGCAACAACCGAACTCCGACCCGTCCGATTGCGTCGTGTCGCGACAGTGTTCCAAGACGGACCCGAACGACCCCGTCTGCGACGACGTGAATCCGTGCACCGTCGACACCTGCAACACCGTCGTCGGCGTCTGCACGCACGTCGCCGGCAACGCGGGTGCGCAGTGCCGCGGCGGCGACGGCGTGTGCGACTCGCCCGAGGTCTGCACCGGATCGAGCATCGACTGCCCGGCGGACACGTATGCCAGTGGTGGCATCTGCCGGCCGGTCACCGATCTCTGCGACGTCCCCGAGTCCTGTGACGGTTCGAGCGCGAGCTGTCCGGCCGACGAGGTCGCGTCCGGCGGCGTCTGCCGTTCGGCCGTCGGCCAGTGCGACGTGGCCGAGAGCTGCAACGGCGTTTCGAAGGCGTGCCCGGCCGACGCGTTCCAGGCGAATGCCACGGCCTGCACCGACGACAACGCCTGCACGACCGGCGACGTCTGTTCGGACGGCGTCTGTATCCCCGGCAGCCCCTTCGGCTGCGACGACGGCAATGCGTGTACCGACGACGGCTGCGATCCCAGCACCGGGTGCACGCACGTCGACAACAGCGATCCGTGCAGCGACGGCAGCGAATGCACCGTCGGCGACGCGTGCAGCGGCGGCGCGTGCGTCGGCGGCCCCGCGCCGGACTGCGACGACAACGAGGTCTGCACCGACGACGGCTGCGATCCGTCCACGCCGGGAGGCTGCGTCCACACGAACAACACCGACCCGTGCAGCGATGGCAGCGACTGTACCACGAACGACGCGTGCAGCGGCGGGTCCTGCGCCGGCGGACCGCCGCCGAACTGCGACGACGCCAACGCGTGCACGACCGACTCGTGCCCCGGGGCGACCGGATGCGAGCACGCGCCCGTGGGCGGCAATTGTTGCAACGTCGACGCGGACTGTGCCGACGTCGACGAGTGCACGATCAACGAGCGCTGCGTGGCGAATCAATGCGTGAGCGACGATCGTACGTGTGACGACGGCGAAGTTTGTACCGACGACGCATGCAACCCGTCGACGCCGGGCGGCTGCGTCTACGTGCCGAACAACGACCCGTGCAGCGACGGCAGCGAGTGCACCACCAACGACGCCTGTAGTGGCGGCATCTGCGTCGGCGGGCCGGCGCCGGATTGCGAGGACAACGAGGTCTGCACCGACGACGGTTGCAATCCCTCGACGCCGGGCGGCTGCGTCCACACGAACAACACCGACCCGTGCAGCGACGGCAGCGAGTGCACCACCAACGACACGTGCGGTGGCGGGGTGTGCGTCCCCGGCCCGGCACCGGATTGCGACGACGGCGAGGTCTGCACGGACGACACGTGCAATCCGTCGACCCCCGGCGGCTGCGAGCACGCCGCCAACGCGAACGGCTGTGAGGACGGCAACGGATGCACCGTTGACGACGTCTGCGTGGGAGGCCGCTGCCAGGCGGGAGGCCAGAAGAGTTGCGACGACGCGAACCTCTGCACCGACGATGGCTGCAGCGCCCCGTCCGGCGCCTGCGTCAACGCGCCCAACGACGATCCGTGCAGCGACGGCAACGTCTGCACCGACGGCGACGTCTGCTTCGCCGGCACTTGCCAGCCCGGCGGACCGCTCGATTGCAACGACCACTTGGCGTGCACCGTCGACGTGTGCACGGCGCCGGCGACCGGCTGCGAGCACCCGCCGGTGGCCGAGCCCTGCTGCGGCCTCGACAGCGATTGTGCCGACACCGACTTCTGCACCGTGAACGAGCGCTGCGTGAACCACGCCTGCACGAGCGACCCGCGCGACTGCTCCGACGGCAACCCGTGCACGCTCGACGGCTGCGAGAACGCAGGCGGCGGATTCCTGTGCGTGAACACGGACTGCAACGAGGTCCAAGGGAAGCCGTGTCCACTCGATGTGCCGACCTGTCTCCTCCTTGCGTGCGGCAATACGATCGTGGAGGCCGGCAACGGCGAGACCTGCGATCCGCCGGGCTCGACCATGCTGCCGAACGGACAGCCGTGCCGCGCCGACTGCACCTACTGCGGTGACGCGGTGAAGAACGGATCCGAGACGTGTGACGACGGCAACTCGGTCACCGGGTGCAGCATCACGCAGCCGCAGAAACCCGCGGACGATTGTCAGAACACCTGCACCTTCGCCATCTGCAAGGACCCGGCGAAGATCACCCTCGCCGAGTGGATCGATCGCTACGACGTGCACGGTCGGCTCCCGAGCACGACGTTGGTGGATTTCGCCAGCAACGAGCTCGTGGTGGAGCTGAGGAATCCGCGCGGCAAGGTGCTCTACCGGGCCTCGCTCGACGCCGGCGCGTTGATCGGCGACCCGTCCGTCGGGCGGTTCAAGTACGGGAACAAGAGCGCGAGGGCGTGGGGCGGTCTCGGCAAGGTCAAGATCAGCCGTCACAAGGACGGGTATAGGCTGACCGCGACGACCTACGGGAACCTCTTCCAGGCGGACGACGACATGATCACCAACGTCTACAGCGGCACCGATCGCTGGACGGTGCACGGCGTCTGGAAGGCGACCCGCAAGGGCTGGAAGTTCGTCGAATAGAGGGCGGTTGGGGGCGGAACGGGGGTGGGCCGAACGGCTCGCCCCCTTTCTGTTCGACCGATGCGGAGGCCACCATGAACGAGGACGTTCGCCGACGACGGAGCGGGGCCTGGATCGCGGCGGCCGTGGTCGTGCTGCTCGTGCCCCTCGCGGCCCGGGCGTCCGCGTCCTGCGGCGACGGCGTCGTCGACGTCGGAGAGACGTGTGACGATCAGAACGCGTCCGATGACGATGGCTGCTCGGGGGCGTGCCAGACGGAGGCGTGTTGGGTCTGCGCGGGCGAGCCTTCGACGTGCGCTCACGCCGACGGCGCGCCGTGCGACGACGGCGCGTACTGCAACGGGAGCGATGCCTGCGCGGCCGGGGCGTGTGACGTCCACGCGGGCGATCCCTGCCCGCGCGCCGACGGCGACGGCGATTGCAGCGAGTCTTGCGACGAGGCGGCAGACGACTGCACCGCGGCGGACCCCAATGGCTCGGCGTGCGATGACGGTCTCTTTTGCAGCGGCCTCGACTTCTGCGCGGGCGGAACGTGCAGCGCGCATACCGGCGATCCGTGCCCGGGCCCGGACGGCGACGGGGATTGCAGCGAGCGCTGCAGCGAGTCCGCGGATGACTGCACGGCACCCGATCCCGACGGGAGCCCGTGCGACGATGGTCTCTTCTGCACCGGCAACGACACGTGCGACGGCGGGAGCTGCGGTGCGCACGGCGGCGACCCGTGCCCCGGGGCGGACGGCGACGGCAACTGTAGCGAGTCGTGCGACGAGACGGCCGATGCCTGCACCGCTGCCGATGCGAACGGTTCGCCGTGCACCGACGGAGTGTTTTGCAACGGCACGGACTCGTGCGGTGGTGGCACGTGCGCCGTCCATCCGGGCAATCCGTGCGCGGGACCCGACGGCGATGGCAACTGTAGCGAGTCGTGTGACGAGGCCGCCGATGCGTGCACCGGTGCCGATCCGAACGGCTCCTCGTGCGACGACGGCGCATATTGCACCGGGCTCGACTTCTGCGCCGGGGGAACGTGCAGCGCCCACACCAACGATCCGTGTCCCGGTCCGGACGGCGACGGCGACTGCGGCGAGTCGTGCGACGAAACCGCCGACACGTGCACGGGTGCCGACCCGAACGGCGCGGCCTGTGACGACGGTCTCTTCTGCACCGGCGCCGACCGCTGCGCCGCGGGCGCGTGCACCGACCACCCGAGCCCGCCGTGCGCGGGACCCGATGGTGACGCCGACTGCGCGGAGTCGTGCGACGAGGGGACGCACTCGTGCGTCGCTCCGGATCCCGACGGTGCGGCGTGTGTCGACGGCCTCTACTGCACGGTGAACGACCAGTGCGAGAGCGGAAGCTGCGGCGGGGTGCCCCGTGACTGCAACGTGGTCGGCGATCAGTGCCGTGACGGTGTCTGCGACGAGGGCGGGGACGTCTGCGTCGGTCCGCCGAAGCCCCCGGGGACGCCGTGCGACGACGGCAATGCCTGCACCGTACCGGACGCCTGTGACGGCGCCGGTGCGTGCGAAGGCGCGCCGGACACCGTCACGTGTCTCGACCACTTCACCTGTTACAAGGCTGGACGCTCGAGCGGCGCGCCGAAGTTCGCGTCCGTCGCGAACGTCACGCTGACCGATCAGTTCTCGACCTCGACCGTCACCGTCACGAAGCCCCGGATGTTGTGCGCGCCGACCGATCCCGACGGCGCGGCCCCGGATGCCGTCGATCATGCGGATCACCTCGAGGACTACCAGACGAAGGCGGCGTTCACGTTCGGGGGCGGAGGCCGGCGAACCATCACGAATCAGTTCGGGTCGGTGGTGGTCGAGGTGCTGAAGCGGAATGGGCTCCTGGCACCGACGCGAGCGAGCGTGGGTGCACCTCCGGGGCCGCTCCTCGTGCCGGCCGTCGATCACTTTCAATGTTACGCGGTGAAGGTCGCCGCGGGCGAGCCGCGCTTCGAGCGGTTTCAGCTCCCCGTGACGGACCGCTTCGGCCTCCGCCTGGTGACCGTCATGAAGCCGCGGCGCCTGTGCGCCCCCGTCGACGCGAACGGCTCGGCGCCCGGTGCGGAGGTCCACCCGAACCACCTCCTGTGCTACCACGTGAAGGAGTACAGCTTTCCGAAGTTCGCGAAGGTGACCGCGATCGCGACGCACCCCGACTTCGGCCCCGAGCTGCTCGACGCCAAAGCGCCGGTCGAGCTCTGCGTGCCGTCGTCGAAAGCGCCGTGATGCTGCCGCGTCTCCCGCCAATGCGAAAATCCTTGACCCGCCGCCCTCGTCGGTTTTAGCGTCCCGCCGCCATCCCCCGAATCCCGGACATGCTCCACGAGGTGCCCATGCTCGCTCGCAACGCCGTCGTTGCCGCTTTCTGTGTGCTTTCCGTGCTCGTCGCGGCGCCCGCCGCGCGCGCCGCCATGTCGCTCGGCGCCGTCACCGCCCACAGTGCCGACGACCTCGGCGACATCGCGGGCCTCCAGACCTTCAACGGCGACGACGTCGTCCAGAGCGTGACCTTGCCGTTCACGTTCACGGTCGAGGGCGTCGGCTATACGACCGTCGCAATCTCGACGAACGGCTGGCTCGAGCTCGGCGGCAACACCTCGGGCAACAGCGATCCGACCAACGATTGCCTCCCGACGAATGCCCACACCAATCCGCTGATCGCCGCCTACTGGGACGACATGCGCACGGCGGGCAGCAGCAACGTGCAGTACGGCACCGTCGGAAGCGCGGGCAATCGCGTGTTCCTCGCCGACTTCTTCCTCGACGTGAAGACGAGCAGCGACGACGGCGCCGACGACATCTCGATGCAAGTGCAGCTGCACGAGCGCTCGAACACGATCACGGTGCGCTACCGCGACTCGCAGGACCTCGCGAACGGACAAGGCGCGACGATCGGCTTCCAGGGCGCCGGCGGGTCGGGAGCCGCGAGCGTGCAGCCGCTCGGGTGCAACGCGAAGATCCTCGACGACAACCGCGACGACGAGGGCTGGTCGGCCGACGTCGGGCGCGCGGGATACGTCACCCTCGCCGCGATCATGCAGCACAGCCCGGACGACCTCGGCGGGTTCCCGAGCCTCACCGGCAACGACAACACGATCACGGTCTCGATGCCGTTCAGCATCGATCTCGACGGTACGAGCTACTCCTCGCTCGCGATCTCGACGAACGGTTGGATCGAGTTCGGCGGCAACACCGCCGGCAACAGCGACCCGACGAACGATTGCCTCCCGACGAGCGCCCACACGAATCCGTTCCTCGCGCCGTACTGGGACGACCTCAATCCGTTCGGCAACACGGTCCGATACGGCTCGGTCGGGTCGAGTCCGAACCGCGTCTACATCGTCGACTACGAGGTCGACCTGACATCCGGGTCGGAAGGCTCCGACGACCTGCGCTTCCAGGTGCAGATCCATGAGCGCTCGGGACTCATCAACGTCCGCTATTGGGACAAGCAGAGCGCCGCGACCGGCTCGGCCGCGACGATCGGGTACCAGAGCGCCGGCGGCGCGTCGTCGGACGCGTATCCGCTCGGCTGCAACGCGGTCATCCTCGACGACAACGACGCGAGCCACGACGGCTGGTCGATCCATCCGAAGGTGAACGGCGCGATGTCGCTGCACGGTGTCGTCCTGCACAGCCTCGACGACATCCCCGGCACCTTCACGACCCTCTCCGGCGACGACGAGGTCGCGAACGCGACGATTCCGTTCACGTTCACGATCGACGGCGTCGGCTACACCAACGTCGCGATCTCCACGAACGGCTGGATGGAGTTCGGCGGCAACACCGAGGGCACGAGCGATCCGAGCAACGACTGCCTCCCGTCCGCCAACCACACGAACCCGTTCCTCGCGTACTACTGGGACAGCATGCGGACCATCAACACGGCGATTCGCTACGGCACCGTCGGCTCGTCGGGCAACCGCGTCTTCATCGTCGACGTCGATTTCGAGAACGCGACCGCCGACAACAACGACATGACGATGCAGGTACAGCTGCACGAGCGCTCGAACGTGATCACCGTGAAGTACACGGAGAGCCAGCCGCTCGCGAACGGCCAGACGGCGACGATCGGCTTCCAGGGCGCCGGCGGCGCGTCGGCGGCGGCCAATCCGCTCGGGTGCAACGGCAAGATCCTCGACGACAACAAGGACGGGGCGGGCTGGTCCGTGTCGCCGCTGCCGATCTGCGGCAACGGCCTCACCGAGTCGCGCGGAAACGAGGTCTGCGATCTCGGCGCCGGCAACGGCGGCGCCACCACGTGCTGCACCTCGACCTGCCAGCTCGTCGGCGCGGGCACGCAGTGCCGCGGGCTCGGCGGCGTCTGCGACGTCACGGAAAGCTGCACGGGGGCGAGCCCGAACTGTCCGGCCGACCAGAAGAGCACGGCGGTCTGCCGCGCGAGCGCCGGCGTCTGCGATCTCACGGAGAGCTGCAACGGCGTCTCGAACGATTGCCCCGCGGACGGCAAGAGCACCGCGCAGTGCCGTGCGGCGTCCGGCGTCTGCGACGTCGCCGAGAGCTGCGACGGCGCCGCCGACGACTGCCCGACGGACGCCTTCGCGTCGCCGTCGACCCCGTGTCGCTCCGCCGCCGGCGTTTGCGACCTCGTCGACACGTGCCCCGGCACCGGCCCCGATTGCTCGGCGGACGCGAAGAGCGCGGCCGTCTGCCGGCCGACCGCCGGCGTCTGCGACGTCGCCGAGAGCTGTGACGGTGTCGGCGACGATTGCCCCGGCGATCAGGTGGAAACGGCGGCGACCGTCTGCCGCGCCGCCGCCGGCGTCTGCGACCTGGCGGAGAGCTGCGACGGGCTCGGCGTCGCGTGTCCCGCGGATGTGAAGAGCACGGCCGAGTGCCGGCCCGTCGCCGGCGTCTGCGACGCCGCCGAGAGTTGCGACGGCACCGCGAACGATTGCCCGGCCGACGCGTTCCAGCCGGTGACCGTCGAATGCCGCGCGACGGCCGGCGTCTGCGACGTCGCCGAAACCTGCACCGGCTCCGACGCGGCATGCCCGGCCGACGGCTTCGCGGCGGCGACGGTCGAGTGCCGCGCGAGCGCCGGCGTCTGCGACATCGCCGAGAGTTGCACCGGCAGCGGCACGGAGTGTCCGGCCGACGCGTTCGAGCCCGCGACCACCGTCTGCCGCACCGACGCCGGCCAGTGCGACGTCGCCGACACGTGCACGGGCACCGGCGCGGAATGCCCCGCCGACGGCTTCGAGCCCGACGGCACCGGCTGCAACGACGCCAACGTCTGCACGAACGCCGATCAGTGCATCGCGGGCGCCTGCACCGGCGACTCGATGGTCTGCGGCGACGGCACTCTCGAGCCGAGCTGCAACGAGGCGTGCGACGACGGCAACCAGGACGCGGGCGACGGGTGCTCGCCGACCTGCGCCGTCGAGCCCGGCCTCGGCTGCACGGCGGGTCCGCTCACGGGCTGCCGCACGCCGTGGATTCCCGGGAAGTCGACCCTCCAGCTCTCGAACAAGGCGCCCGACTCGAAGGATCAGCTCAAGTGGAAGTGGACGAAGGGGAATCGCACGACCTTCGCCGAATTCGGCGACCCGACGACGGCCACGAGCTACCAGCTCTGCATCTACGACCCGAGCGGCCTCCGCTTCGAGGTCACGCACCCGGCGGGCGGGCTCTGTGCCGGGAAGCCGTGCTGGAAGCAGAGCGGCGTCAAAGGCTACGCCTACAAGGACAAGGAACTCACGCCCGACGGCGGCCTCAGCCTGAAGCTCAAGGAAGGCGTCATCGCCAAGGCGCAGATCCAGCTCCAGGCGCGCGGCGCCGCGCTCGGCATGCCGGCGGATCTGACGACGATCACGCAGCCGATCACCGTGCAGCTCCAGAACGCCGACGGTCTCTGCTGGGAGGCGGTCTACAGCCGGCCGGCGATCAAGCACAACCCCGACCAGCTGAAGGCGGTGGCGGACTGAGCATGGAGAAGCTGAACGGACGCGTCGCGGTCGTGACGGGCGGGGCGAGCGGCATCGGCCGCGCGCTCGCGGAGAAGCTCGGCGGCGAGGGGATGAAGGTCGTGCTCGCCGACGTCGAGCCGGGTGCGCTCGACGCGACGGCGCGCGATCTCCACGCGCGCGGCGTCGAGACGCTCGCGGTCGCGACCGACGTCACCAAGGCCGACCAGATGGCGCGCCTCGCAGCGGAGACGCTCGCGGCGTTCGGCGGCGTCCACGTCGTCTGCAACAACGCCGGCGTCTTCGCCGGCGGCCTCTGCTGGACCCAGCCCGTCGCCGACTACGAGTGGGTGCTCGGCGTCAACACGTGGGGCGTGATCCACGGCATCCGCACGTTCGTGCCGATCATGCTCGAGCGCGGCGAGGAGGGGCACATCGTCAACACCGCGTCCATGGCGGCGCTGACGGCGAACCCGTACGCGGCCGCGTACCACATGAGCAAACACGCCGTGCTCGCGCTCAGCGAGGTGCTGTACCACGAGCTCCGCGGGCTCGGCGCCAAGATCGGCGTGTCGGCGCTCTGCCCCGAGGCCGTCGCGACCCAGATCGACGACTGCGAGCGCAATCGGCCGCCGGCGCTCCGTACGCACGAGGGCGGCGCGCTGCCGCCGGACGTCGAGCTCGTGAACGGCGCGATCAAGGCGGCGGTCGCCGGCGGCATCCCGACGTCGGTGATCGCGGATCGCGTGTTGCGAGCCATCAAGGAAGACCGCTTCTACGTGTTGTCCGACGACGCGGCGTGGCGGCGCAGCAGCGAGTCGCGGCTCGAGGACATTCGGCTCGCTCGTAATCCCACGTTCGTGCCGCCCGTCTGACCGCCAAGAATCTGTCGCGCGGGCCGCTGCCGCGGTCGGGTCGGGAACCCCTCCCATGGTCGCGAGCTGACCGTCCGCGCTGCGGCCCGTGCCGCGTGCGGAAACGCGCACCGCAACGGACAAATTCTCCTTGTCTATTCGGGAGTTGTCGTGTTACGCAGAACCCCTGCGTACGACCCGCTCGTCGCCATCCAACGTTGCCTCCCTTCTTTTAAAGGTGCCCGATGCTGCGTTTGCGTGATTGTATTTCCCTCCTCGGCTTCGTCTCCCTCGGCATTTCGATCGTCTCGGCCGGAACGCCCTCGGTCGCCAGCACGCGCCCGGCGAACGCGATCCCGGCGCGCCCAGTCGACTCCGGCGGCATGAGCGGCGGGATGAAGGCGCCCTCGGCGCTGCGCTTGAACCTCGACGGCCGCGACGTCGTCACGATCTACGCGACGGGCGACGTGCGCCTCGCGGACGATCTCACGATCGACGAGGCGTCACGCGAGTTCTGGCAGAAAGTCGGCGAGCTCGCGCCCGGCTTCTGCCGGACGCGGCAAGCGATGGACTCGCCGCGCTGAGAACCCGACCCGAGACGACGATCTCCGCGCGCCCCGACTCGAGACCCCTCGAGTCGGCTTAGAGCGTCGTCCAGAGGACGCGCAGGCTCATCAGCACGAGCGCGGTCGACCCGATCACGAACGCCACCGCCCGGTGGGGCTGCATGTGGTTCGTGTAGAAGTACGTGTGGGCGATGCGCGCGAGCGTGTACGTCCAGCAGAAGAACCACGCCCCCCAGGGCGACGCGCCGGTCAGCACGAACAGCAGCCCGATCGCGAAGAAGATGGGGATGTTCTCGATGTCGTTCCGCTGGATGCGCAGCGCGTGCGCGACCTCCGGCGGGTCCTGCGGCAGCGCGGCCGCGCCGGACGGGCCGAAAACGGTCGCGTCCTCCTGGTTCACGAAGCCCTGGTACTTCGAGCGCCGCGTGCCGGCGTAGATCGCGGAGAAGAGCATCTTGAAGGCGAGGATCGCCGAGCAGAAGGCGTAGGTCTCGAAGGCGGGATTGGCGAGCAAGGTGTCCATCCGATGTCCCTACCGTGCGGGCGGTCCTTCTCCAACTGGTCGCAGGAAATTGTAAATTTGTAGCGCGCGGCGTTCGGCATCTTGGAAAGTTCACTCTCGCAGCCGCCGCCGGCGACGGTAGGACGCGCGCCGCGCCTGGTGCGGCTCTTGCTCAGGTATCCTCCGAGCACGGCGTACGCCGTGACCAACGAAGGAGGGCATCGCATGGCTAGGAAGACGACGGCGAAGAGCAAGTCGGGAACGAAGACGCGGAGCACCGCCAAGGCGGCGACCCGCGCGGTCCGCAAGACGGCGACGAGCGCGCGCACGACGGCCCGGAAGGCCGCGAAGTCCCCGGTCGGCAAGGCAGCCGCCAAGGTGTTGGCGGGCGCCGCGGCCGGCGCCGTGCGGGCGATCATTCCGCAGCTCGAGGCGGCCGCCGAAACGCAGGAGCAGGCGGCGGGCAAGGGCGGCTCACGCGGCAAGGCTGGTCGAGGCCGAGCCGGAGCGTAGGCGTCACGACGTGAGCGACTCGGCCGGTGGGCTCCGGAACGGTGCGCGGGCGCGTGAGCCCGAGCACCCGGATGGGAGCGCCGCGGATGTGACCGCGCTCCTCGCGCGGCTCGGGGACGACGTCGTCCGACTCGTCGACGGCAAGCTCGGGCTCATCAGGCTCGACGTCGAAGAGCAGATCCGCGACTACGCCCGGATGCTCACCGTACGCGCGATCGCGGCGGTCGTCGTCGCGGTCGGCGTCACGCTCGTGGCGGCCGGCGCCGCCTTCGCCGTGGCGGCGACCTTGCCCGATTCGCTCGAGCCGCTGCTCACCCGCGCGATCGCGTTCGCGCTCGTGGGTGCGACCGGCATCGGCGCCGGTGTCGTGGTCCTGCGGCGCAAAGGGGGAGCGCGCCATGGGTGACCTGAAACCGCTGCTGCCGGCGCTCACCGGGAACCCGGTCGAGCCCGAGGCGAATCGCGAGGAGCTGGAGGCCCGCGTCGACCGGGCACGTGCCTCTCTCGGCCGGACCGTCGACGCACTGAAGGACACGATCGGCGAGCGTGTCGATGCGGTCGCCGACACCGTCGACGGCATCCTCACCATGTCGGGCCAGTTCCAGCGCGAGCCCCTCGCCTGGAGCTTGGGCGCGCTCTCCGCCGGGTTCGCCATGGGCTACAGCCTCGGCCGCGCGCACCACACGAAGACCTCCGGCGGACGGCCGTCGAAGCTCGCGCGCCTGGCGGACGACGTCGCGGCGGAGCTCGCGACGTTCGGCGACGCGCTCGTATCGCCGGGGCTCGCCGCCGAGCTGAAGTCGACATTCGGCGTCGATCTGACGGCGGCGTTGGCGCGTATCGCCGCCCAGCAAACCCAACCGAAACCCCGCCGGCGCGCGTCGGGATCTCAGGGCGCGACACGCCCGAAACGGTCGGCGAAGCCGGCCACACGCACGCGTGGAACGCGCACGCGTCGAAAAGGAGCCTGACATGTCGACCCTTCTCTTGATCATCGTCATCCTGATCGTGCTCGGCGGACTGCCGCAGGTGAGTGGACACAACCTCGGCTACGGTCCGTCCGGCATCGGCGGCATCTTGCTGCTCGTGCTGCTGATCATGCTCCTGACCGGGCGTCTATAGCCGCTACCCCGCTCGAGCCGGCAGATTGACCCCCGGCGATCGTTTCGGTTAGGCGCGTTGCATGGCGGAGACGGTCACCACCTTCTGCCGCATCTGCGAGGCGCTCTGCGGTCTCCGCGTCACCGTCGACGGCGGCAAGATTCAGCACATCGATCCCGATCCGGCGCATGTCGCGACCGATGGGTTCGCGTGCGTGAAGGGGCTGAAGCAGCATCGACTGTACGACTCGCCCGACCGCCTGCGGTTCCCGCTGAAGCGCGTCGGGACGGAGTGGCGCCGGGTGTCGTGGGACGAAGCGCTCGGCGAGATCGGCGCCAAGCTGCGCGCGCTCCTCGGCACGCGCGGCGCGGACGCGATCGCGATGTACGTCGGGACCGCCGCCGGCTTCAGCATCCTCCATCCGATCTTCGCGCAGGGCTTCATGACCGGCATGGGCGCACGCGGGATGTACTCGTCGGCGACGCAGGACTGCTCGAGCAAGTTCGCGGTCGCGCGCCACGTCTACGGATTCCCGTTCACGCAGCCGTTCCCCGACGTCGACCGGACGGAGTGTCTGATCATCGTCGGCGCGAATCCGGTCATCTCGAAGTGGAGCTTCCTCCAGGTCTCGAATCCCGCGCAGCGCTTGAAGGCGATCGAGAAGCGCGGCGGCTCCGTGTTCGTGGTCGACCCGCGCCGCACGGAAACCGCGAAGGTCGCGGGGGAGCACGTCTTCATCCGCCCCGGCACCGACGTCTTCTTCTACCTCGCGTTCCTGTCGGAGCTCGTCGCGACCGGCGGCGTCGACCGCGAGCGGGTGGCGCGCTTCATGACGGGCTTCGACGAGATCGCCGCGCTGGCGGCGGCGTGGCCGCCCGAGCGCACTGCCGACGTGACCGGCATCCCGGCCGCGACGCTCCGCCGCATGGTCGCGGCGTATCGCGACGCCGACGGCGCCGCGCTCTACTGCTCGACCGGCGTCAACATGGGCGGGCGCGGCGTGCTCGCGTTCTGGTTGCAGGAGGTCATCAACGCGGTCTCCGGCAATCTCGATCGCGCCGGCGGCACGCTCGTCGGCCGCGGCGTCATCGACTTCCCGGCGTTCGGCAAGAAGAACGGGACGCTGCTCCGCACCGACCGTTCGCGCATCGGCGACTTCGCGTCGGTGAACGACGCGTTTCCGGGCGGCGTCCTCGCCGACGAGATCCTGACGCCGGGCGAACGCCAGGTGCGGGCGCTCTTCGTGACGGGCGGCAACCCGCTCATCACGATGCCGAACTCGGCCCGGCTCCGCGACGCGCTCCGCGAGCTCGAGCTGCTGGTGGTCCTCGACATCTTCCGGAACGAGACGGCCTCGATCGCGCACTACGTCCTGCCGTGCACGACGCCGTTCGAGCGCGCCGACCTGCCGTTCATCTTCCCGCTCATGCTGGGATTGCAGTCGCGGCCTTACCTCCAGGCGACCGAGCGTGTGATCGACGCCGACGGCGAGCAGCGCGACGAGGCGACGATCTACCTCGACCTCTGCCGCGCCGCCGGGGTGAATCTCTTCGGCTCGGCGATCGCGCAGCGCGTGCTGGAGACGGCGACGCGCCTCCATGGCCTCCGGCAGCCGCGCGCTCGGCAGCGTTCGGTGCCGCAGGAGCTCCTCTTGTCGTTGCTCCTCCGGGTGACGCGGCAGGGGAGCTTCAAGAGCCTCCTCGGACGGCCGCACGGCGCGCTCCGTCCCGACCACCGCCCCGACGACTTCCTCGGCACGCGGGTCGTCACCGACGACGGCCGGGTGCACCTGGCGCCGCCCGACCTCCTCGCGGCCGCGGCGGGGCTCGAGGACGAGCTCGTCCGCGAGGAGCGGCTCGCCGGCCGGCTCCGTCTCATCACCAAGCGCGCGATCCACACCCACAACTCGTGGACCCACAACGCCGACGAGTTCGTCGCGCAGGGCAGGGACACGAACTATCTCTACGTGCACCCGAGCGACGCCGAGCGGGCCGGGCTCGCGGACGGCGACGTCGCCGACGTCACCTCGGAGACCGCGACCGTGCGCGTGCCGATCCGTCTCCTCGACGATCTCATGCCGGGGACCGTCGCGCTGCCGCACGGCTGGGGCCATCAGCACGCGACCGGGCTCAGCGTCGCGAGCCGCGCGAGCGGGGTGAACGCGAACCTCCTCGCCGCCGACGGCCCGGCGAAGCTCGAGCGGCTCTCCGGCATGGCGCATCTGACCGGCATCCCCGTCGAGGTCCGTCCCGCGGCGGGTCCGCTCGCGCCCGACAGCTGGTCCGGGATCGCCTGACCCGGTCGCGCCGTCTCGAAATGGGGCAACGAGCTTCAGCCACGGCGGCGGTCGGCGCTCGTTTTTCAGCGCTGCCGTGGTAAGCGCGAGCGTTCGATCAGGAGGATGCGCGTGAGCGGTGAGGAACGAGCGAAGCGACCGTCGTTGGAACGCAGCGCGCCGATCCGCAGCTGGAACGGCCTCGTGCGACCGCCCGAAGCTCGACAGGAGGACGCTCCGAACGACCGCGTCGACGACGTGATCGTGCGGTCCGTCGAGCTCGGCTACCGCGTGATCGACGAGTACGTGAAGCGCGGCCAGGCGGCGGCGCAGCGGATGCAGCACGGCGCGTACGGGGCGAACGACATGGCGCGCGACGCGCAAGGCATTGCCGGGCAGCTCGTGCGGAGTGCCACCGATCTCGCCGGGGCATGGGCGGAGTTCTTCGCGCTCGCGAACGGCAATGGCAACGGTCATGCGGCGCATCCGAACGGTACGACCGCGCCGGCGGGCGCCGCATCCGCCGCCGCCGAGGTTCCGCCGGCATCCGCGGCCGCCGCACCGTCGTCCGCGCCGCCGTGGCGCGTACGGCTCCGCGTCCGTGCCGCCCGGCCCGTCGAGACCGCGCTCGACCTCGCGCCCATTCCGTCGGATCACTCGATCGTCGTGCACGCGCTGCGCGGCGTGGACGGCGACGCGCGTCTCGACGACGTGGCGGTCGAGGCGGCCGCGGGGGTCGCGACGATCGTGGTGTCGATCCCGGCGATGCAAGCTGCCGGCACCTACGTCGCGAACGTTTTCGACGACGTGACGAATCTTCCCGCCGGCACCATCACCGTCCTGCTCGCCGCCGAATGAACGCGGGAACCGCGGTCACGGCCGAGGCGAGCGTCGTGCCGGAGATCCTCCGGCGCTACGGCGACGCGACGCGGGTCGCGCTCACCCGCTACCTGACGCCGCGCGAGCCCCATCGTTGGCTTTACGCGCCGGCCGCCGACTATCCGCAACGCGGCGGTCGCATGCTCCGGCCTTCGCTCTGCCTCGCGACCGCATGCGCCTTCGGGGCGTCGATCGAGGAGGCGGTCGGCACGGCGGTCGGGCTCGAGCTGCTCCACAACGCCTTCCTCGTGCACGACGACGTCGAGGACGAGAGCGACTCGCGGCGCGGCCGCCCGACCCTGCACGAGCTCTATGGCACCGCCGTCGCGGTCAACACCGGCGACGCCCTCATCCTGCTCGGCCTCCGCGCGCTCATCGACTCCCGCGCGACGCTCGGCCCGCGCCTCACCCTCCGCCTTCTCGAAGAGGCGGAGCGCATGGGTCGGGAGTCGGTCGAGGGGCAGGCGATCGAGCTCGGCTGGCGCCGCGACGTGGCACTCCACCTGACCGACGCCGACTACCTCGACATGGTCCTCCGGAAGACGTGCTGGTACACGACGATCTTCCCGAGCCGCGCCGGGGCGCTGATCGGCACGCGCAGCGAGGACGACCTCGACCGGTTCCTGCGCTTCGGCTTCTTCCTCGGCGCCGCGTTCCAGGTGCAAGACGACGTGCTGAACCTCGCGGGCGACGCCGTCAGCTACGGCAAGGAGATGAGCGGCGACATCCTCGAGGGGAAGCGCACCTTGATCCTCCTCCACCTGCTCCGCGAGGCCAGTGACGCCGAACGCGACCGGCTGACCGCCTTCCTACACCTCGGCCGGAGCGAGCGCTCGGCCGTGGACGTGGCGTGGATCCTGGAGCGCATGAAGGCCCGCGGCTCGCTCGCGTACGCGCGGCAGGTCGCGCACGCGCTCGCCGGCGCCGCGCGCGAAGAAGGCGAGCGCTTGTACGCCGGACTTCCGGATTCGCCCGATCGTCGTTTCATCCTCGAGCTCCCGGTCTGGGTGCTGGCGCGCAGTTGAATGCCGGTGTTTCAAATTGGGGCACGATACTCGCTTCGGCGGCGCGTCGACCCTGGACACTCTCCGGCCGACTCCCTAATTCCGGACGTCGTGACGATCGGGTGGAAGCGGGTGCTGACGGTGATGGTGATCGTGGGGGTGGCGGCGACGTCGTGGTCGTGCAGCCGCGACGACTCCGCCGCGCCGAGGGTCGAACGCTCCGACGTCCTGAAGGCGATGATCGCGATCCGGGCGCACGGCGACGCCCGGTTCGCAGCCACCGCCGAGCGGCTGCCCAGTCTCGACGCGGCGGTCGAGACGCTCCGGCGCGACGCGAGTCCGGGGGCGGCCTCACGCCGCCGGCGCGCGCTCGCGATGCTCCTCGCCCGCAGCTGGGATGCCGAGCCGCCGGCAGGTCTCGGGGAGCGTCTCGGCGCGCGAGGCCTCGAGCACGTGAAGGCCGCGGTCACCGCACGCCTCTCGTCGGACGTAGTGGCGCTGTTCGACCGCGACCCGGCCTGGCGCGAGTACGTCGTCCTCCGTGCCCTGATCGACGAACCGACGGTGCTCGCCGGCGTCGAGGCCGAGCGGACGGGCTGGTTCACGTCGCTCGCGCATGCCCAGACGCCGCCGACGCCGGCGGGGAACGCTTGCTGGCGGCCCGAGGCGCCGAGCTCGGTGACCTGGATCGACCCCGCGCTGACCATCCAAACGTACGTGTCGATCAACGGCAACGTGGGAACCGGAGGCCGCACCTTCGAGCAAGTGAAAGCCAACATCGACCCCCAGAACTGGGACGAATGCAGCGCGTTCTGGAGCCCTCCGCCGAACGGCACCTATCTCGCGGTGGTGGCGCAGCCGACGCCGGACGGATGCACCCTCACGCCGGGCAACGTCGTTCCGGCCTCGCCGAACCCGTCGGCGAGCCCGGGAAGCCCGAGCTATTCCGGCAAGCTCTTCGAGCGCTTTCACTGTGCCACGACCGGCTGTCAGGCGTGGTTCGAGGCGTTGCTCGACATCGCCGTCGGCCCGCACTCGGTGCCGTACTCCGGCGGAACGCCGCTGCCGTCGCATCTCATCAACTATCGGCTCCCCAACTGTGCCAACGGCGAGCAGAACGGTTTCCTGGCGGGTGAGATCGTCGGCCAGCCGACGCGGGTGATCCTCGACGAGGGATGGATGGAGGCGTGGCAGCAGGACGGGCGCACGCATCTCAAGACCTTCAAGAAGGTGCAGTTCGGCGGCGCCATGAATACCTGGATCGCCGCGACCATCCTCGGGATGACCGAGCTCAGCAACACGATGGGCGAGCTCGCCTGCTGCGAGCCCTGAGCGAACCAAGGAGACGATGCGATGGCGAGAATCCCGACGTGGCCGGAACTCTGGCACTACACGAGTGACGTGATCGAGGCGAACGCGACGATCTGGCAGCAGTTCATCGCCAACGCCGCGGCGGGTACGGCGACTGCGAGCGAGTTCTTCCAGGACGTCGTGATGTCGGGGCAGAGCTGGATGGCCCTCTACGGGGTCATCATCGGCGCGGGCGGTTCGCCGCAGCCTCCCGCGGCGTTCATCTACGGGACGCCCTGGCCGTACACCGCGCCGACGAAGTCGGCGACCGCGCGGCTCGAGCTGCCGCTCGATCCGGCGACGAACACGCTTTCGATCACCGGTGTGCTGACGCTGGTCGGCGGCGGCGCGAACCCGTACCCGCTGAACGCGAACGTGTCGTACGTCGATCCCGCCGGCGCGCAGATCCAGGTGGACGTGTCCCGCTCCGCGACCTCGGGCGAGGACCCGGCGCCCGGCATGCACGTGGGAACGGTCTACACGACCGGCGACCTCATCGTGGCCTCGATCGTGGTCATCGTGCCCTGAGGGACGTTCGCGGTCTGCGCGAGGCCGCGCCCGCAGCCCTCCGCCGTCCTTCGATATCCTCGTGCATCCCGTCCTCGTCTACGGCGCCAGCGGCTATTCCGGCCGCCTCGTGGCGCGCGAGCTCTGTCGGCTCGGCGTGCGCCCCCTGCTGTGTGGGCGTGACGGACGAAAAGTCGCGGCCGTCGCCGACGAGCTCGGGCTTCCGCATCGGGTCGCGGCGGTCGACGATCCCGCCGCGCTCGCGGCCGCCGTCGCCGAAGCGCCGGTCGTGCTGAACGCGGCGGGACCGTTCTCCCACACGACGGCGCCGCTCGTCGCGGCGTGCCTCGCGCGGGGCGCCCACTACCTCGACATCGCCGGCGAGGTGCCGGCGGTCGCGGCGCTCGCCGCCCGCCACGCCGAGGCGCGCGCGCGCGGCGTGATGCTGCTGCCGAGCGTCGGCTTCGACGTCGTCCCGACGGATTGCCTCCTGGCGTACGTGGCGCGGCGGTGCCCCGGAGGGCGGGCGCTCGTGACGGCGGTCAGCAAGCCCTTGTTTCTCTCACCCGGCTCGGCCAAGACGCTGCTCGAGCACGTCGACCTCGGCGTCGCTCGGCGCCAAGGCGTGGTCACGCCGCTTCGGCTCGGGGCTATCGAGCGCGCGTTCGACTTTGGCGACGGCGCGCGGTCGTGCCTCAATGTGAGCTTCGTCGACGTCGTGACGGCTTACTACACGACCGGCATCGGCGACGTGACGACGTTCGTGGAAGCAACGCCCCTTCTGCGCCTGCTGCCGCTGGGCCTCATATTGGCGCCGTGGATTCGGAGCCCATTCGGAGAGCTCGTCGGGCAGACAC
>DAIQBH010000031.1:0-35629 GCA_036781285.1 Thermodesulfobacteriota bacterium
GCGCTCCCAAGCCCAGAGCATCACGGCAGGCGCACACGAGGCAGACACGGATTCGACACCGAACAGCGAGTGCGCGAGCGCCAGCGAGAGCACGAACACGACGACCCGACCCACGCGCGAGCCATAGCGTGTGCCACGAGGACCGTCCACGGAGCAAAGTCCGACGAGCACCAACGAGGACGGCGCACGGTGTAGAGGCCGCTGGCGGGTCCGATCTCGGCCGGGAGCGCGCCGGCGACCCCCAACCGAAGGTAGCGTGGCTTACGCGCGGCAAGGCTCGCAGGACCCGCCAGCGGCCTCTACACCGTGCGCTTTTCACGAAAGCCGACGTCGCAGCGGCTCTCTCTTCCACGAGCACGCCCCCGCCGTTGCATGGCCCAGGAGCCGCCCCTAGTATCGCCGGACTCGACGATGTCGACCCCCTACTACCTCCCGATCGGCGATGAAGTAGCGGTCTTCACCGCCGCCTACGAAAGGCGCCTCCCGATCCTGCTGAAGGGCCCAACCGGCTGCGGCAAGACGAGATTCGTCGAGTACATGGCCTCGCAACTGCACCCGCGACGAAACGAAGCACCGAGGCTAGTGACCGTCGCCTGCCACGAGGACCTGACCGGCAGCGACCTCGTCGGCCGCTACCTCATCGAAGGCGACGAAACGGTCTGGATCGACGGCCCGCTCACGCAAGCCGTGAAGCACGGCGCCATCTGCTACCTCGACGAGATCGTCGAAGCCAGGAAGGACACCATCGTCCTCATCCACCCGCTGACGGACCATCGCCGCATCCTGCCGATCGACAAGAAGGGCGAGATCCTCGAAGCGCACCCCGACTTCCTCCTCGTCATCTCCTACAACCCCGGCTACCAGAGCGTGCTGAAGGACCTGAAGCAGTCGACGCGCCAGCGCTTCGTGAGCCTCGAGTTCGACTACCCGCCCCGCGACAAGGAAGCGCAGATCGTGGCGCACGAGGGGCAGACGAGCATGGAGACGGCCCTCGAGCTCGCGACTCTCGGCGAGAAGATCCGCAATCTCCGCGGCGGCGGGCTCTCGGAAGGCGTCAGCACGCGGCTCCTGATCTATGCCGCCAAGCTGATGGCGAACGGCATCCCGGCGCGCCGCGCCTGCACCGCCGCGATCAGCCGCTCGCTCACCGACGACGCCGAGATGCGCCGCGCGCTCGACGAGATGGTGGCGTCGATCTTCCCGTAGCGCCGCGGCACCACCCCCATGAGCAGGATCCGCAGCCTCTGGTTCGAGAGCCGCCACCTCGACACCGGTGCTCCCGAGCTGCGGGCGCGGCTCGCGGCGCTGCCCGACGACGAGCGCGCCGTGCTGCTCGGCGTCGGCGACCGGCTGGCGGCGCTCTCGCTGACGCTCGCGCAGCAGTATTGCCGGCGGGCGCCCGACGCGTGGGCGCTCGGGGTCGAAGCCTTCACGCACTGGATCGCCGGCGCGGAGCGGCTCGCGGGCGGCGACCACGGGTCGCGGAACGCGGCCGCGGCGTACTTCACGCTCCCGCCCGCGATGCTCGCGGCTCTCGCTCCCCGCGATCTCGACGCGTGGCTCACACTCGCGCACGACGTGCTGGCGACCTCGCGCCGCCTCGGTGAGGCGTTCGTCGCCGCGAGTGGGCCCGTCCTGGGCGACCTGACGCCCGGCGATCCGCGGCTCGCGCGCTGGGTCGCGGAGGGGCTCTCGCTCGCGCGCCATGGCTTCGACGGCGAGAGCCTGGCCCTGCGCTTCTTCGAGGCGACGGCGCTCGCGATGCCGCTCTTCGCGCCCGCCGACTTCCCGCACTTCGCCGCTCTCGGCCAGTCGGCGGCGCGCGCCGGACGCGCGGACCGCGAGCTCTTCACCAGCGTCCCGCCGGCCCTCCACGATCTCGACGAGCGCGAGCGCGGCGGCGTGCTCCAGCTCGCGCATCTCGTCGCGGAGCGCGCGCCGGTCGTCGCCGTCGAGGCGTACTTCTCGTTGCCGAGCGCGCTCGTCGCGGCACCGGAGTCGCGGGCGGCCCTGCTCGCGAGCCTGACCCCGGTCGCGCACGACGCTCCGGAGACGCTCCCCGATCTCCTCCCCGTGCTGCGCGCGATCCTGCATCGGACCCCGTCCGACGTGCGGCCGCGGCTGATCGAGCTGGCGGGTCGGGTCGCGTCCGTGTTCCCGACGGGCGCTGTGCCCTTCTACCGGATGATCCCGCGGCTCCTCGAGCGGACGGGCGTCGACGGCATCGAGCGCTGGGTGCAGGCGGGCGTCGATCTCGCGGTCGATCATCCCGACGCGGGCGCCGCGTACTTCGGGCTCGACTCGCGGACGAGCCGCGCAGTGCTCGCGGCCGAGTCGACGGCGATCGAGCTGCCCGAGGTGCAGGGGCTGCTGAAACGCTTCCTCCAGATGCTGACCGGTGAGGCGTGGCGCGTCGACGGTCGGGCCGACGTCGGGTACCGTCCGCCGTTCGAGGAGCCCGAGGCCGACGACGCCGCGGCGGACGCCGCCAACCTCGCGCGGCTGGCGCTCTTCCCGGCCCGGCTCGACACTTTCGCCGACACCGAGAGCAACCTCCGGCTCTATCGCCTCGTGGCGGCGCAGCACGCGGGCCGACGCGAGCTCGGCAGCAGCGATCTCGCGCCGTCGCTCGCGGACTTCCTCTCCGGCTTCGACCATCCCGGCGTTGCCGGCGAGCTCTTCGCGATCTTCGAGGGCGTCCGCGTCGACGCCGGGATCGCGCGGCGTTATCGCGGGCTCGGCGCGGACCTCGCGGCGGTCGTAGCCGAGCTCGACCACGGCGGGCGGCGGCTCTCGGGGACGCTACCGCACCTCGTGCACGTGCTCCGCGAGGCGCGCCTCCCCGAGCTCGCCCGGCGGATCCCGGCGTTGACGGCGCGGCTCTCGGCGGACGACGCGACCGTCGCCGACAGCGCCGCCGTCACGCGCGAGGTCTACGCCGAAATGATGCGCGGCGAGCACGGCACGCTCCTCGCGAGCGCGATGCACGGACCCGCCGACGACGAGGACCTGGCGCAGCTCGCCGAGGACGCGCGCTTCTACCTCGACGGCGGGGACACGCTGGCCGACGGTGAAGAGGTGGGCGGGCAGGCGCCGGAGGCGCCGAAGCCGATCGACGAAAGGCTCCCCGAGGTCCAGCTCACCGACGAGGAAAGCGATGCGCCGGCCGGCGTCCCGCTCGATCCGGAAGAGCTCCTGAAGCTCCTGCAATCCGGCGCGCGCATCACCGCCGCGCAAGGCAACAGCGAGGAGCTCGCGGCCCTCGGCCTGTACGTCTCCGACCTCGCGGGCAAGCTCCCGCGCGAGCGCATGGCGGAGCTCCAGGGCCTGCTGCGCCAGGCAGCAGGACGCGCGACAGCGCTTTCAATAGAGGCGACCGAAGGTCAGTTCCTCTACGACGAATGGGACCATCGCATCGGCGACTATCGCCACGCCTGGTGCCGGCTCGCCGAGATTCCGCTCGAGAGCGACACCGGCGACTTCTTCCATCAGACGCTCGCGAATCACGCCGAGCTGCTGCCCGAGGTCCGCCGCCAGTTCCAACGCATCCGCCCCGAGCGCTACCGGGTGATCCACGGGCTCGAGGACGGCGAGGACTTCGATCTCGACGCCGTCATCACCGCGCGCGCCGACCGCCGCTCGGGCTCGCCGCCGTCACCGAAGCTCTACCAAGCGCGCCAGCGGGAGGAGCGCGACGTCGCGACGCTCTTCCTCGTCGACATGAGCGCGTCGACCGACGAGCCCGTGCCCGACGCACCCGCCGGCCGCCGCGTCATCGACATCACGAAAGAGGCCCTCGTCGTGATGGCCGAGGCGCTCGAGGAGATCGGCGACACGTACGGCATCTACGGCTTCTCGGGGCACGGCCGGCAGCAGGTCGAGCTCTACGTCGTGAAGCACTTCAACGAGCCGCTGACGAGCGCGGTGAAGGGCCGCATCGGGGCGATCGAGCCGAAGCGGTCGACCCGCATGGGCACCGCGCTCCGCCACGCGGTCGCCAAGATGCGCGCCGTCGCGGCGCGCTCGAAACACGTGATCCTGCTCTCGGACGGGTTCCCGCAGGACGTGGACTACGGCGACGACCGGCGCTCGAACGTCTACGGCATCCAGGACACGACGATGGCCTTCCAGGAAGCGGCGCGCGCGGGCGTCACACCCTTCTGCATCACCGTCGACAAGGCGGGGCACGACTACCTGAAGGAGATGTGCGAGGCTTCGCGCTATCTCGTGATCGACGACATCACGGCGCTCCCGCGGGAGCTGCCGAAGATCTATCAACGGTTCGTGCGGCCCTGAGCGGTCGGCCGCGGGAGAAAGGTACATGGGCTTGCTGCGACGTCTCTTCGTGAATCCCTTCGGCCTCCTGATCCTGATCTGGCTCGTCTGCGTCGGCGTGCTCCACGTGACGCAGATCCGCCACAACCGCCTGCCGCTCGATCTGAACGCGCTCGCGCCGGCCGGGGAGGCGCCGCCGCCCGGCACCCTCCTCGCGACGACGCTCGCCACGATCATGCGGCACGAGCTCTCCGGCATCGGCTGGCGTCCCAACGACTTCATCCTCTGGGGCCCGCGCGTCCTCGCGGACAACAACGCCAATCGCCAGCTCGGCATCCTCCAGGCCGTCCGGCGCACGGTCCAGGTGATGAAAGAGCATCTCACCAAGATTTCGAGCGATCCGTACGACGCGAATCTGGAGAAGGCCGACAACGCGTTTCGCTACGACGAATGGCGCTTCTTCTACCCGACCGCCGAGGGCCGCTACGGGATCGGCGTGCAGCACCTCGAAGACTACGTCCACGGCCTGAAGCCCGAGATCCAGAGCTCGAAGCCGCTCACGCTCCGCAACATGGAGCTGCTGCGCCTCTTCCAGGCGTGGAGCGACATGCTCGGCGACGCCCACGCCAACCTGTATCGCACCGAGCTCGACGGCCACGGCATCCGGCCGTGGGAGAACGACGACCTCTTCTACCACGCGCAAGGCTACGCCCACGTGATGGCGGCGTGCCTCCGCGCGCTCCAACGCGAGTACGCGCGCTCGTTCGCGGAGCGCGAGGTGCTGCACCCGCTCATCGAGGAGATCACGCAATCGCTCGAGCGCGCCTCGCAGCTGAAGCCGATCATCGTGCTCGACGGCGGCGATGCCGGCCTCGCCCCGAACCATCGGCGCAACCTTGACGTCTATGTCGACGAGGCGCGCCAGAAGCTCTACACGGTCAAGGAAGAGCTGGAGAAATGAGCAAACCGGGCAGCGAGCGCCTGGCCTACTCCACGTAGCCGAGTTGGCGTAAGCGCTCGCGACGGTCGGCGTCGATGGTCTGCTTCTCGGGCGGGGCCGCCGCGCGCGCCTTGTAGCCGGCCTGGTTGTGGGCGCCGATCGCGCGCTGGAGTCTCTCCAACCGTGCATCGTTGATGGGCGTCCGCTCGCCGGGGTCGCGCGCGACGTCGAACAGCAATGCCTTGAAGCCGCGGTCGAGAATCACCTTCGCCGTTCCCTCGACGGCCGCCGAGCGGTGTTTCGCAATCGGGGGAGTGAGGGTCGCGAAGACGACGCCCGCCGGCGCCTCGCCGCCGCGCAGCACCGGCACGAGCGACGGCCCGGGACCGCCCGCCGCCGGCGGGACGCCGGCGAGCTCGGTGAGCGTCGGCAGGATGCTGACGAGCGACACCGGCGCCTCGACGACGCGGCCGGGGGGAAGCCCGCTGCCCGCGATCAGCAACGGCACGCGCAGGACCTCGTCGAAGAGCGTCTTGCCGTGCTCCATCCCGCCGTGATCGCCGAACTCCTCGCCGTGGTCCGCGGTGACGACGACGACGGAGGCCGGCGCGCCGTCACGCTCGACGCCGAGACCGTCCAGCAAGCGCCCCACCTCGTGATCGGTGAAGGCGATCTCGGCGTCATACAGTTTCCGGAGGGTCGCGAGAACCGGCTCGGCCGGAGGCTTGCCCCGCACCAGCAGGTTCTGTTCCGGTCCGACGAGCGGATCGTCCGCCGCGACGCCGAAGCGCTCGGCGTATGCGCGGGGCGGCGCGTAGCTCGCGTGCGGGTCGAAGTAGTGCACGTAGACGAAGTACGGGCGTGACGGGTCGCGGCGGCCTTTCACCCACGCGAGCACGGCGTCGGTCACCAGGTCGGCCGTCGCCGCGCGCGTTGCGATGTGGCCGACCGGCGCGGAGCCGTCGGCGGGAGGCGGAATCTCCAGCACGTCGAAGCGATCGAAGCCCTGCGCGATTCCCACCTCGGGCGTGACGAGGACGACATTGGCCGAGAACGCCGCCGTCTCGTAACCCGCGGCGGCGAGCGTCTCGGCGAGCGTCACGTGCCCCTGCCCGAGCGCCACACCGACCCGCTCCGCGCCGTGCTCGACCGCCGAACGGCCGGTGAGAATGCTCGCCACACTCGGCAGGGTCCACGAGCTCGTCGCGCGCGCCGCCGCGAAGCGCGTTCCACGCGCCGCGAGCGCGTCGAGACGCGGCGTCGCGGCCTGCGCGTAGCCGTAGCAACCGACGTGATCGGCCCGGAGCGTGTCGATCACGACGAGGACCACGTTCGGCGCCGCCGGCACGCGCGAGCATCCGACGAACGCCGCGAGCGCGGCGAGCACGAGACTCGGCAGGCGCCAGCGCGACATGGCCAGGCGTCCTACGGAGCGACGTCGTGCCAGTCAACCGAGGTCGCGGCCGCCGAGGCGGGTCACGCCGAAGCGATGCGGCGGTGCGAGCCGCGCTCGCAGTGACCCGTCATCGACGGCCGCCGGGTGCGCTTTGACGGGTGCGAAGTCCCGATGCTAGCGACGCCGTCGTGGCTCGACCGACACGGCGCACGTCGTTTGCCATCGCGACGCTGGCGCTCTTCGGAGCCACGTTCTTCTGGCGGATGCTCGCGCGCGAGGACCCGCGCGACTACGGGTTCGCGAGCGCGGACCTCTTTCTCTACTACTACCCGACGTACGAGCAGATGTACGCGCGCGTGCGGGCAGGCGAGCTGCCACGCTGGAACCCGTGGCAGCTCTGCGGCACTCCCTGGCTCGCCGCTTTGCAGCCCGGTCTCTACTATCCCGGCCACCTCCTCCATCTGCTGCTCCCGACGCGGCTCGCGATGGCCGGATCCGGTCTCGCGCATCTCCTCGTCGCGAGCGTCGGCACCTTCCTCTTCACGCGCCGCGCGGGGCTCGGCCACCTGGGCGCGCTCGCGGCGGCGCTCGCCTTCGGGTTTCGCGGCGGCATCGTCTTCGCCCTGAACGGTCCGAACCTCCAGGAGGCCGCGGCGTGGATCGGCGTCGGCGCGTTCGGCGCGATCCTGGTCGCCGAACGACGGGACGCGCGCGCCGTCGCGTTGCTCGCGGCGGCGACGGCGCTCTCGCTCCTCGCCGGCTACCCGCAGCACTCTCTCTATCTCTTCTATACGTGGGCGAGCCTGTGGCTCGTCTGGGTCGTCGCCGCGCCGGCGTCGCCGCGGAACGCGGTCGCGAGCGGGGCGTCCTTCGCCGTCGCGCTGGCCCTCGGGGTCGTGATCGCGGCGGCGCAGCTCCTACCGACCGCAGAGCTGGTGCGCGAGGCGACGCGCGACGCGACGGCGCTGCCAGCCGGAGCGGTGAGCCCCTACGGCACGCTGGCCGCGGGCCTCTTCTCCGAGAAGCCCGTGGTCGGCCACGCGCTCTCGTACGGCGTCCTGGTGCTCGCGCTCGCCGGCGTCGCGACGCTCACCGGTCGACACCGGGCGCTCGGGCTCTGGGCCGTCGGCCTCGCGATCGTCGCGGCCGTGTTCTCGCTCGGACCCGGGACGGGACCGTTCGAGCTCCTGCGCGCGCTCCCGGGCATGGCGATGTTCCGCGGCCTGGACCGCATCCTGCTCCTCGTCGACTTCGGCGTCGCGGTCGCGGCCGGCGTCGCGGTCGACGCGCTCGCCCGCGGCGGCGCTCGCGCCCGGCGCACGCCGATCCAGCTGGCATTCGACCTCGCACCCGCCCTCGCCGCCGGGGCGCTCGTGCTCTGGCACGTGCGGCGCGGAACGCCGAGCGCGGCCGGGGTCGCCGCCGGCATGGCGATCGTCGGCGCCGCGACGCTCGTGCGCATGCCCGCGCGTGCCGCCGTCGCGGCCGGCGTCGCCGTGCTCGCGCTGCTCGGCGGGGAGCTGCTCCTGCGCTCGGATCTCCGCTTGGTCTTTCCGTACACCCGCGAGCGCGTCGCGTGGTTCGAGAGCTACGACGCCGCCTACGAAGAGCTCGCGCGCGAGACGACCCATCAGCGCACGTGGGTCATGCGCGCACTCGATCCGCCCCTCGCGCTGAAGCAGGCGACCCGCCACCACTTCCGCAGCTTCGAAGACTACGAGCCGGTCAACCTGCGCCGGCAGAGCCAGTACCTGACGTTCCTCGGTGAAGGCATCGTCACGGACTTCGTCAAGAACCTGCCGTTCGGCGGCGCGATCCCGCGTGGCCTGCGGCGCGGAGCGAGCGGCAGCTCGCCCGGGATCCGCCGGCGGCTCCTCGACCAGGCCGGCGTGTCGCGCATCGTCCTGACCACCGAAACGGCAGAGGAGCCGGTGACGAAGGAGTTCCTCGCGGCGGCCGATCTCGCGGCGACGAGACGCGTCGGACCGTTCGTCGTCGCCGACAATCCGCACGCGCTGCCGCGCGCGTGGATCGTCCATCGCACCGCGCCCGCGCCGCCGCCCGAGAAGCTCCTGTCGATGCTGGCGCGTCCGTCCTTCGATCCGCTGGCGCTCGCCTACGTCGACGGGGATCCCGGATTCGTCGCCGCCCCCGATGCGCCGGCGCGCGCCGAGCCCGTGCGGTTCATCGAGGACGGCGAGCACGTCGTGGAGGTGGAAACGACCGCCACGGCGCCCGGCTTGCTGGTGCTCGCGGACACGTTCGCACCGGGGTGGCGCGCAACGGTGGACGGCGTCGCGACCCCGATCGTCGCGACGAACCATCTTTTCCGAGGCGTAGCGGTCGCCGCCGGCACGCACCGCGTCCGCTTCTCGTACGGCCCGGTGACGATTCCCGCCGGGCAGGGGCTGTCGCTCGTCGGCCTCGTCGTTCTCGCTGGGCTCGCCCGTCGGCGGAGACCGTCGCGCGAGCGGCACGCATGAGCACGCCGTTTCGCCGCGCAGGCGTCGTCGTCTTCTACGTAGCCCTCGCCCTCTGGCCTCTGCGCGTCGTGCTGCCAGCGTTCACGACGACGATCGCGACCGGCGCGAACCCGCCGAGAATGTGGCAGCAGATCATCGCCGCCGATCAGAAGCTCGTCGTCGCCGTCGTCGCGGCGCACGGGCGCGCGCTCACGACCGCGCCGACGACGGTGCTCGACGGCCCGCAATGCCACCCCCTCCGGCACGCGCTGATGACGGGCCAGCACGAGCTCAACGAGGGCGTGCTGGCCGTCCTGCCGTGGCTGATCTCGCGCGATCCGGTCGCCACCTACAACATGGTGATGCTGCTCAGCATCGTGCTGCCGGGCCTCGCGATGCACGCGCTCGTGCGCGAGTGGACCGGAAGCGCCGCGGCGGCGTTCGTCGCGGGGACGCTCTTCGCGACCCACCCGTCACGACTCGGCGACGTCGTGCACCTGTCTGCGATCGGCAACTACTGGACGGTCGTCGCCCTACTCTTCCTCTGGCGCCTCTTCCTGCGTCCGACGTGGGGCGCCGCGGTCGGGCTCGGCCTCGCGGCCGGCGCGCAGACGCTCGAGAGCATCTATCCTCTGATCCCGCACGCGTTCCTCTGCGGCACGCTCGGGCTCTGGCTCGCGTGGCGCCGGCGCCGGGATCTGCCGCGACTGGCCACGAAGCTCGCGGTCGCCGGCGCGTTGGTGATCGGATCGGCGGTCGTCGTGCTGGGACCGTATCTCGAGTTCCGGGCGACCTGGGACTCGCTCGCGGGCCGCGAGCAGCTCCGTTGGAGCTTCGGCGCATTCGGCTACGGCGGGGCCGCCTACAGCGGCACGGTGGCACTCGGGCTCGCGGCGGTCGGGCTCGCCGACCGCTTCCGCCGCCGCGATCCATCGCGGCCGCAACCGCATCTGCCGTTGCTCGTCGCCGGTGTGCTCGTCGCGTGGACGTCGATCGGCGCCGTCGCGATACCGGGGGTCGGCACCGTTCCGTCGCTCTTCACGATCATCGCCACCGTGCTCCCGGGGTTCGACGCCATCCGCCGCGGCAGCGCGATGGTGTCGGGATGGCACCTCGTCGTCATCGTGCTCGCGGGCTTCGGCGTCGCCGCGCTCGTCCGCGAGCGGCGGCCGGTGATCGCGACGGCGCTCGCCGCGCTGCTCGTCGGGCTCGGGGCCGCCGAGGTCTTCGTGCCGACGGCCTCCCGTGCGAGCTTCGGCCGCCCGATCGCACTGGCACCCATGCCGGTCGCGCCGCCCGCGGCGGTGCGCGCGCTCTACGAGCGCATGGAGCCCGGCGCGGTGCTCGACGTTCCCTTGGACTTCGGGCCCGGCCGGTTCTTCCGCATGGCGGACTTCACGTTCGCGAGCGCGTACCACGAGCGGCGAGTAGGCGCCTGCTACAATTCCTTTCGCGTCAGCGTGCAGGACGACGTGGCGACCTACGCGGCCCGCGTTCTGACCGACGCGCGCGCCGCCGAGGCGCTCGCCGCGCTCGGCTTCCGGAACCTCGTGCAGCACCTCGGCCTGCCGTCGCGGACGCTGCCGTCGCTCGTCCCGCCGCCGCACCTCACGGAGCTCGGGCGCGCCGTGGGTCAGGTGCTCTTCCGCCTCCCGGATGCACCACGGACGAGCGGCGACTCGCGCACGCTCGAGATGCGGGTCGACGCCGGCGCCGAGGCGGCCACGGCGGTCGTCTTCCGAAACGCCGGCCCGGTCCTGTTCCGCCACCCCGAGCCGATCGAGCCCTCGACCCTCGTGCTGCGCTGGCGAGGGGCGGACGCGACCGTCCTCGCGGAGCATTCGATCCGGCTCTTGCTGCCGTCGGTCCTCCCCGCGGGCGAAGAGCTCCGCCGGCCGCTCGGGAACCCGATGGCCCGCCCCGCGGGCGCCGCCGGCGCCGAGATTTCGCTCCTATCCGATTGATTTCGCGTGCAATACCACTCGAGGGATTAGCCTAGGGAGTTTCTCCGCCTGGATCGGGGAAAGACGTGATTTTCGTTGACACGTCAAACCGTGAAGGCGTAGGTTTCCGGGACCCGGGAACCCCCTTCCCGGGTTGCCGAATCCGCAGACAAACTGGAGGTTTCTCGATGTCGAACGTCCTTCGCGCGCGGGTAGGCTACGTGCGGGCTTTGGCGGTACTCGTGACGCTGCTGGCGGGAACGCCGGCGTTGGCGGCCGGTCCGACGGTCCGATTCACTCTCCCCCCCGAAAACGCGATGCCCGCGGTCTTCGGCAACCTGCCCTTCCCGAGCGACCTGTACTTCGATCAGGGCGAGCCGACGGACGGTGACGGCACCCTCATCAATACGGGTGCGAACTTCGGCATCTCCGCCGACGTCGTCCGGAACCTCAACTACACGCCGGTCGTCGAGCGCGGGCTCGACGTGATGGACGGCTTCGGCACGACGACGGCGTGCCTCTTCTTCTTCACCGGCCCGATCGACGCCGCCTCGCTGCCGGCGTCGCCGAACCTGGCGCCGAGCCCGACCGACTCGGTTCTGCTGATGAACCTCACGGACGGAAGCCTCGTGCCGATCCAGCTGAAGGCGAACGCCGACACCCGGATCGCGAACACGCTCTCGGTCATGCCGATCCCCGGCCACCCGCTGAAGCAGATGACGCGCTACGCGTGCGTCCTGAACGGCGGGGTCGGCGGCGTGACCGGCGGCAGCATGGCGATCGTCCCCTCGGCGGATTTCATCGCGGCCCGCGGCGGCACGGCGACGAACAGCGACGCGAACTCGATCTACGCGTCCGCCGCGACCACCGTCGCCGCGAACGGCGGCCCGGCCGTCGCCGACAACGCGGGGATGGCGGTCTTCACGACCCAATCGACGACCGAGGCGCTCCGCCTCGTGCAGACCGTCGTGCTGCCCGGCCTCGCGATGCCGACGGCCGACTTCAGCGACACCCGCTTCGTGTTCAACGAGCTCACGACCCCGGGCGCGCTCGACTCGCTCTTCGGGCCGACCGCGCACGACGCGCTCTCGATCGTCGCGACCGGCTGGTACGGCAGCCCGCGCTTCCAGTCGAACGATCCGAACGGCAACAAGGCGCTCGAGGACTTCCCGAACACGAACAACCTGGCCGCGCCCTGCTCCACCGCCTGCGAGCCCAACGACGAGCGCTTCGTCTACACGAGCGCGGTCGACAAGACGCCGATCATCCAGAACGCGGGCGTCACGATCCCCTTCACCGTCGCGATTCCGAGCTCGCCGGCGCCGGTCAACGGCTACCCGATCGTCATAAATCAGCACGGGCTCGGGGGCGATCGCAAGACGACGATCGACCTCGCGAACGCGCTCGCGTCGCGGGGGTTCGCATCGATCGGCATCGACGCGGTCGCGCACGGCTTCCGCTTCGCCGACCCCGAGGGTGACCGCGGGTTCAAGATCGCCGACACCGCGAACAACTTCGGCGGCACCGCGATTCCCGACGGCGCGGCCGACGGCAACCCGCTCGGCTTCCCGCTCAGCACGCTCTCGGTGCAGCTCGGCTTCTTCCAGGCCTTCATCAACCTGGTGGGCGTCGCCGACAACTTCCGCCAGACCTGCACCGACCTCATGCAGCTCGTGCGCTTGATCCAGTCGAACTCGATCGACGGACAGCTCGGCGTGAGCATCGACGAGAACAACATCTTCTACCTGGGCCATTCGCTCGGCGGCATCATGGGCTCGTGCCTCGCCGCCTTCGAGCCCGACGTCAAAGCCTACGCGCTGAACGCGACGGGCGGCGGGCTCACGTCGCAGCTGCTCCTGAACTCGTCGATCGGCGCCGGCGCGATCGGCACCCTCAACACGATCTTCGGGCTCGACCCGGCGAACGTCCAGGACCAGTTCGCGGTGTTTCCGACCATCGCACAGGGTCTGCTCGATCCGGGCGACCCGCAGACCGCGGCGCCGGCCTGGATCACGAACCCGATCGTCGGCGGCCCGCGGAACGTGATGCAGATCAGCGACGACGCCGACGAGGTCGTACCGAATCAAGCCAACGAGGCCGTCGGCGTCGCGGCGGGCCTCGAGCTCTTCGACCCGTTCCTCGCGAACCTGCTGATCAATCCGTCGCAGCTCGCCGTCGCCGGGACGAGCGGCACCGTGAGCGGCAACGGCCCGGGCGGCGTCACCGCGTTCTATCTCCAGCAGGGGCACGCCGCGCACGCCGCGACCGTCACGCCCTTCGTGAGCCGGCTCTCACTGGTGCCCGGCCACGCGATCGTCGCCGAGTGGCCGAACGCCTTTCCCGGCTACTCGCGCAGCGTCCGCATCAAGAACGCGTTCGTGCTCCCGAACATCCTCGATTGGTTCGACGACATCGTCACCAACGGCACGCCCGGCACCTTCACCTACACCACCCCGCCGAGCTTCAATCCGATCCAGAGCGTGAACGTCGCTTCGGGCGCGTCGAGCACCACGTTCTTCGATCGAACGATCAACGCGGGCGGCGCGCTTCCCTATCAGGAGCCGACCGCCGACGTGGACGTGGCATTCACGAGCAACAGCGTGGCGTCGCGCGTGTCGGCGAACCGTTCCGTGCTCGGTACGACCGCCGACGCGAACAACGACGACATGCCGCCGGGCGTGGCCGTGCTCTCGGGCGGCGTGCTGCCGTTCTTCGCGACGGTGGAGAAGGCGCCGGCCGGCACGTTCTCGGCCGACGTCTCGCTCGCCTACACGACCGACGAGCTCGCGGCGGCCGCGCTGGTCGACGACTCGGCGGACGAGGTCGGGCTCCAGATCGCCAAGTTCGGCGGACCCGGGACGTGCCTCGGAAACGCCGCGCCGTGCGCCGACAGCGCCGCCTGCGGCGTCGACGGCCCCTGCGTCGAGCTCCTGCCGACGACCGTCGACACGATGAACAACGTCGTCTCGACGACCGGCGTGACGAGCTTCTCGATCTTCGGCGTCGTGAATCCGGCGCTGTTCTACCCGAGCGCGTCGATCCTCGGCGGCGGCAGCGCCAAGAGCGATTGCGGCCTCGAGTTCCAGATGGCCGCGAACCCGGCGGACGTCGCCGTCGACAAGAACGGCAACCCGTCGCCGAAGCAGCGCTGCAACGACGGCGACCCGGCTTGCGACTTCGACGCGATCCCCGGACAGTGCACGTTCCACATGGCCGCGTGCATCAACGTCGTCGACACGCGGACGCCGCTCTGCGACAGCATCGCGACCCAGAGCTTCACCATCAAGTCGCCCTCGGAGAAGGACGCGCTCAATCCGAACAAGCCCGGCGCCGCCGCGAACCGCGCCGCGTTGCTCTCCCTGCTCGACGACGACGGGCCCTTCGTGCTCCCGGACGGCCGGGACAACAACTGCGCGCCGTTCGACGCGGTGGTCGTCATGAAGGTCACGTCGCAGGGTCCGAAGGCGACGACGACGAACTTCAAGTTCCAGAGCGCGTTCTCGTCGGTCGTGAACGGCAAGCCCAAGATCGTAAAGGATTCGGATGCGTTGAAGCTGACCTGCGTCCCGTAGAGCCTCCCCGCGCAGCACGGAAGCAGTGGACCTCCCCCCCACGGCTTCCTCTCGGCGCCGAGCTCCCCCTTATCGGCGCCACGGCGAAGACCCCGACGACCCCACGTCGGGGTCTTCGTGCTTTCAGCGATCGCCGGGCCGCGCTTATGAGCACGATCAGCAACGGCCGTAGTCGACTACCGCGCCGAGGAGAGTAAGGTGCGAGCGTCGTGGCCCATCGCGTGACCCTGCTCGCCGGCGACGGCATCGGCCCCGAGGTCGCGAACGCGGCGCGGGCGGTGATCGACGCGACCGGCGTCGCCATCGAATGGATCGAGCGCGACGCCGGGCTCCCCGCGATCGAGCGCGACGGCGATCCGCTTCCCGAGTCGGTCTTCGCGGCGATCCGCGAGACGGGGACGGCGCTCAAGGGCCCGGTCACCACCCCGATCGGCGGCGGGTTCGCGAGCGTCAACGTGCGGCTCCGGAAGGCGCTCGACCTGTACGCGAGCGTCCGTCCCGTGCGCACGATGCCCGGCGTCCCGACCCGCCACGAGAACGTCGACCTCGTCATCATTCGCGAGAACACCGAGGGCCTCTACTCCGGGCTCGAGCACGAGGTCGTTCCGGGCGTCATCGAGACCCTCAAAGTCTTCACCGAGAAGGCGTGCACCCGGATCGCCGAGTACGCGTTCATGCTCGCGCGCCGCGACGGGCGGCGGAAGGTGACGGCCGCCCACAAGGCGTCGATCATGAAGATGACCGACGGGCTCTTCCTCGACTGCTGCCGCGCCGTCGCCTCCAGACATCCGGAGATCGGCTACGAGGAGATCGCGGTCGACACGCTCTGCATGCGGCTCGCGCTCGACCCGACGCGTTTCGACGTCGTGCTCCTCGAGAATCTCTACGGCGACATCGTGTCGGACCTCTGCTCGGGCCTCGTCGGCGGGCTCGGCGTCGTCCCGGGCGCCAACATCGGCACGCACGCCGCCGTCTTCGAGGCCGTGCACGGCAGCGCGCCGGACATCGCCGGCAAGAACCTCGCGAACCCCCTCGCGCTGATCCTCTCGGGCGCGCTCATGCTCCAGCACCTCGGCGAGCACGCCGCCGCGGCGCGCATCGTCGATGCCACGACCGCGGTCCTCGCGGCCGGCCGCGTCCGCACCCGGGACCTCGGCGGCACCGCCGGTACGACCGACGTCCGCGACGCGATCGTCGCCGTACTGCGGGGAGAGAAGGCGTGACCGCCGCGCGGACCGTCACGCTCGTTCCGGGCGACGGCATCGGCCCCGAGATCGCGGACGCCGTGGTGCGCATCTTCGCCGCGGCGTCGGTGCCGATCACATGGGAGCGCGTCGTCGCCGGCGAGGAGGCGCTCCGCCGCCAGGGCTCGGCGATCCCCGCGGAGCTGATCGGGTCCGTGCTGCGGACGCGGGTCGCGTTGAAGGGCCATCTCGCGGCGCGGCTCGGCGAGGCGCAGGAGAACCCGAACGTCGCGCTCCGAAAGACGCTGGATCTCTACGCCAACGTGCGCGCGGTGAAGAGCTTTCCCGGCCGCGCCTCGCGCTACCCCGACCTCGACCTCATCGTCGTCCGCGAGAGCACCGAGGGCGAGTACGCCGGGCTCGAGCACCGGATCGTCCCGGGCGTCGTCGAGAGCATCAAGATCACGACCGAACGCGCCTGCACCCGGATCGCGAAGTTCGCGTTCGCGCACGCCGCCGCGAACGGCCGCAAGAAAGTCACCGCCGTCCACAAGGCGAACATCATGAAGCGCTCGGACGGCCTCTTCCTCGAGTGCTGCCGCGCGGTCGCGAAAGACCATCCCGCCATCCAGCTCCAGGAGATGATCGTCGACAACACGTGCATGCAGCTCGTGATGAATCCGTACCAGTTCGACGTGATGGTCATGCAGAACTTCTACGGCGACCTGGTGTCGGATCTCTGCGCCGGGCTCGCCGGCGGGCTCGGCGTCGTCCCGAGCGCGAGCTTCGGCGAGGACCTCGCGGTCTTCGAGGCGATCTACGAAGAAACCCCCGGCCTCGCGGCACGCGACACCGCGAACCCGATGACCCTGCTCGTGTCGGCGCTGGCGATGCTCCGCCACCTGAACCTCGGGGAGGACGCCGACCGCATCTCGACCGCAGTATCCGCGGTTCTGACCGACGGCACATGCGTCACCCGCGACCTCGGGGGCACCGCCGGCACGCGCGCGATGGCCGACGCGATCATCGCGCGCCTCGGGCGATAGCTCCCCGCGATCGTTCCCTCGACAGCGGTACGCCCGCGATCGAACGATCCGACGACGGAATTTTGTACCAGATCGAGACGGGTTTCGGGGTCGCGCGCGCTTTCGCATGGCCATCGGAATGGTGGGAGTTCTACGTCCGGTGTGCCTCCGCTGCCGACTCCCCCTGGATGCGCGCGGGTGTGGCGGCCCGCGCACCACCGGCGCGCGTGCGCGCTCGAAGGTTCCTTCCGCAGAGGACCAGGAGACTCCATCATGCGTTTCGTGAGCGCTGCCGTCCTTTCGATGGCACTGGCCGCCCTTCCGGCCGCATCATTCGCTCTCACCCACTCCACGGAGTATCGCACCAACATCGGAAACTACCGCACGTGCGTCGGCGGGCTGGACGACTCGTGCACCTATGCGGACGTCGTTTCACCGAGCAACTACTACCTCGCCAACAACCACAAGATCACCGTGCTCCATCAGAGCAACGGCAACGTGCAATTGAGAATCGACGCCGGCACGATCAAGGGAGACACCGACTTCAGCTTCCCGTGCGACAACGAGTACCACTCGTGCAGCGTGGGCTCGCCCGGCAATTGCAGCGGCCCGAAGGGACCGACGCAGGGCTGCAACCGGGATACCTGCCTCGGCGGTTCGAACGAGGGCGCACAGTGCAACACGGCGAGCCAATGTCCGGGTGGCGCGTGCACGGCCGGTGCGGCCTGCACGGTCACCAGATGCACGGGCGGTCCGCGTGACGGTGAGCTGTGCGGCGGGTCGGCACCTTCATGCACCAGCTCCAACGGCTCGACGGGTTGGGAGCTTCGGTTCCTTGGCAACCGCTCGAGCGGCGTGTTCGTTCCGGCCTATTTGCTCAACTACTACGAGCTGAAGGGAAACGGCGCGTGCGAGAAGCGCTGCCCGTTCACCCTCGAGAGCGACGGCTCGTACAACGATGACGTCATCTGCACGATCGTCGGATCGTGTAGCGGCGGTCCGGAAGTCTTCCATCACGTCATCCTGCTCGACCGCCAAGACTTGGACGACGGCGTAGGGCCGAAGCAGATCCTCGGTGTGCCGAGCGTCGGGCCCGCGTCCATTCTCGAGGGCAGCGGCGGCGTCGGAAGCTGGATCGATCCCGGCGACCCCGCGAAGTACGGCGACTGAGCCGCGCACACCCGTGTGCGGTCGACTCGTGCCTCGCGTCGAGCTCGAGTCCCCGGGCCGGACGCGCGCCGTCCGGCCCGGCGTTTCACCGCAGCAACGCGCGCAGTCCGCGCGCCACTTTCTCGCCGACGCCCGCGACGCCGGCCTCGTCGCGCAGGAGCCCGTTGTTCACCTCGATCTCGACGTAGCGGAGCCCGTGGCGCGTGCCGTGCACGCGCGCCGAGTAGATCAAGCCGTCGAGCCCCGAGTACGGCTCGTTGTGGCGGACGACGAGACCCGTCGCGGCGAGCGCGTCGGCGAGCGTGCCCGCGACCGGCACGTGGTCGTCGTACAGTACGCCGACCTCGAGCGCGCGCTTCATACCGCGGAGCTCGGGGGTGAAGGTGTGGACGCTCACGAGGATCGTCTCACGCGCCTGGCGCCGGAGCACGTCGTCGATCGCATCGTGGTACGGCCGGTGGTAGCGCGCGATCCGGAGGTCGCGTTCGGCCGCGTCGAGGGCGGCGTTGCCGGGCACGAGCACGCCGTGGGTCTCGGTGACGATGAGATCGTGATCGGCGAGATCGCGGTTGCAGTCGACGACCAGGCGCGAGCACCCGCTTTCGATCAGGGGCGCGTCGAAGGTCTCCGCGAGCCGCCGCGCCAGCGCGGCCGCGCCGATGTCCCAGGCCACGTGATCGACGAGGTCGTCGGCACCGAGGCCGAGGCCGCCGTAGTGTTCCGGGACGGCGGCGGACGCGTGCTCGCACGTGAACGCGAAGGGCGCACCAGCGGCGCCGGGCTGGATTCGGAACGCCGCGAACGACACCGCGCGTCCGTACTATGGCGTGCGCCGCCCGTCCACGCGCTCGGCATCTTTCGGCGTCGACGGACCGCCCGCCGGCTGTCACGATGCACGCGGCGGCGCCTGCGGTCGCGGGAGGTGCAGGTGAGGAAGGGAATGGGACGAGTCGTCGCGGGCGTGTTGCGAGCGGCGCTGGTGCTCGCGGGGCCAGGGTGGGTGTCGGACGGGCTCGCCGCCCCCGGCGCGCTCGATCCGTCGTTCGGGACCGGAGGCAGCATCGTCACGACCTTCGGCTGGGGCGGCGACGACTCCGCCGCGCGCGTGATCGTGCGCCAGCGCGACGGCAAGCTCGTCGCCGGCGGCACGGGTTGGGACGGCGAGTACGGATTCGCGCTCGCGCGCTACGACCGGCACGGGGTGCTCGATCCGACGTTCGGCGAGGACGGCCGCGTCGTGACGTATTGGGGACACCTCGACTACCACGGCCGCACGATCACCGGCCTCGTCGAGCACGACGACGGGACGCTCGTCGCGGCCGGCACGCTGGACACCGGCGGCGGACTGGAGATCGGCGTGGTGCGCTACACGCCCGAAGGCCGGCTCGACCCGACGTTCGGCGTCGACGGCCGCGTGCGCACCATCCTGAGTGGATACGACCTCGCGGAAGACGTCGCGCTCCAGCCCGACGGCAAGATCGTCGTCGCGGGCTCGACCGGCTATGCCATGCTGCTCGCTCGCTACGATCGCGACGGTGCGCTCGATCCGACCTTCGGCGGGGTCGGGTGGGTCAGCCACGATTTCGGCACCTACGCCGCGGGGCGCGCCGTGCTCGTGCAGCCCGACGGCAAGATCGTGATCGCCGGCGACACGTTCGGCGTCGAAGGCGATCGGCTCGCGCTCGCACGCTACCTTGGCGACGGCACGTTGGATCCGACGTTCGGCGACGGCGGCACGGTGCTCGCCGCGACGCCGTCGGAGTACGCGGAGGTGACGGCGATGATTCGTCAGCCGGACGGCCGGCTGGTCGTCTCCGGTTTCGTAGACAGCGCGGGCGACGACTTCCTGCTCGCGCGCTTCGATGTCGACGGCGCGCCCGACCCGACCTTCGGCGACGCGGGTGTCGTCGTCACGGCGGTGTCTTCTTCCTACGATCGCGCGTTCGACGTGACGGCGCTCGCGGACGGCAGACTCGTGGTCGTCGGATGGTCGTACACTTCCACATCGCAGGTCGCCCTGACGCGCCTCCTCGCAGACGGCAGCCTCGACCCGACTTTCGGAGGCGGAACCGTCGTCGTCGAGTTCCCCGGTGCATTCGACGAAGCCTACGACGTCCTGGCGGATGACGACGGGACGGTCGTGGTCGCCGGATCGACGATGGAGTCGGGCTCCCCGAACCCGTCGTTCGCGCTCGCCCGCGTCGCGACGGACGGCACGCTCGATCCGACGTTCGGCCACGGCGGCTGCGTGACGACCTCGCTGGCGAGCAGCGACGACCGGCCGACGGCGCTCGCACTCCGGAGCGACGGCCGGATCGTGTCCGGCGGCAGCTCGTGGACCGGATCCGAAGGAGGCTTCGCGCTCCTCCGACACGATGCCGACGGCAAGCTCGACCCCACGTTCGGCGACGGCGGCAAGGTGATCTCGGCGTTCGGCGGCGCGATCGCTGGGATCACGACGCAGGACGAGGTCAACGTGATCGCCGCCGGGACGGTCCATGAGAACGGACGCAGCCGCTTCGCGCTCGCGCGCTACCTGGACGACGGCAGTCTCGATCCGACGTTCGGCACCGGCGGGCTCGCGGCAACGGACCTCGGTGCGAACACGGCCGACGCACGTGCCCTCCTGCGCCAGCGCGACGGCAAGCTCGTGATCGTCGGCTCGTCGTACGACGGCGTCAACACGTGCGCGCTCACCCGCTACGATCACCACGGCATCCTCGACCCCACGTTCGGCACCGGCGGGATTGCGCGAGCGAACGCGGGATACCCGTCCGCGATCGTCGAGCAGAGCGATGGCAAGCTGGTCGTCGTCGGAACGGCCTCCTCCTCCTTCGGTAGCCCCTACCTGGCGATCGCGCGCTTCACGCCCGACGGCCATCTCGACACGACCTTCGGCAGCACCGGGACGTTGTTTCTGGGAACGTCGCTGGACATCGCGCACGCGTTCACGAGCGTCGTCGACCGCCTCGACGGAAGCGTGGTGGGGATCGGGGCGAACTCCCTGATCGCGTTCCTGACGAACGGGCGTACCGACTCGACGTTCGGGTCGAGCGGCATCGTCGTCGCGCCGATCGGCCACGGCGCCGGGCTCCGCGAGCCCGGCGGCGCCATCGTCGGCGCGGGCTACGTCAACGCATTTCCGTACGATGGCTACACGACGAGCATCGCGCTCGCGCGCTATCGGCCGAACGGCACGCTCGATCCGACGTTCGGCGACGCGGGCGTCGTACGCACGCCGCTCGGCGGCTCGGCAGAGATCGTCGCCGTCGCGCGGCAGGACGACACGAAGATCGTGGCGCTCGCGCGGAGCGACGCGGACTTCGCGCTCCTCCGCTACTTCAGCCAGCACTGCGGCAACGGCGTCGTCGATGCCGGCGAGACCTGCGACGACGGCAACGTCGCCGCCGGCGATTGCTGCTCGCCGACGTGCACGCTCGAGCCGAGCGGCACGCCGTGCCGCGACGCCGCGGGACGCTGCGACGCGCCCGAGACGTGCGACGGCGCGAGCCCGGTCTGTCCCGCCGCCGTGGTCGATCCGTGCATCACCCGCTGTCCGGCCGAACCGCAGGAGTGCCGGATGGCGGCGCGGTCGCGCGTCACGCGGAAGCTCCCGCTCGAGCCGCGCCAGCGGCGGCTCGGCTGGCGCTGGACCCGCGGCGCATCGACGACGCTCGCCGAGCTCGGCGATCCCACCGCCGGCACCGAGTACGCGCTCTGCTTTTATGGCGGGGGAAACCCCGCGCTCGTCGGCGAGATCGTCGTCGCGGACCGCGCGCGCTGGCGCGCCGTCGCGGGCAAGGGGTGGCTCTATTCCGATCCCGCGGCCACGCTCGGCGTCACGAAGATCGTGCTCCGCGCGAGCGATCGGGACCGCGCCAAGATCGTCGTGGCCGGCAAGGGGGCCGCGCTGCCGGCAACCCCGGTGCCGGCAGGGAGTCCGCTCACGGTGCAGCTCGTGAACGCCGCGGACGGCCTCTGCTGGGGCGCGACGCACGCCGCGAGGTGACTTCCTGCGCGGACGTGATCGCGCTAATGCGCGTGTCATGCACGCTCACTTCGGAGCCATCTGGGAAGCCATCGCCGACGCCACGCCCGACGCGCCCGCCGTCGTCCAAGGTGCCCGTCGCATCTCCTGGCGCGACTACGAGACCCGCGCCGCGCGACTCGCACGGGCGTTCCTCGACGCCGGACTCGGGCCGCACTCGAAGGTCGGCATGTACCTCTACAACTCGCCCGAGTACTGCGAGACCAACTTCGCCGCGTTGAAGATCCGCGGCATCCCCATCAACGCGAACTACCGCTACCTCGACGACGAGCTCGCGTACCTGATCGACAACGCCGACATGGAGGCGCTCGTCTTCCACTCGTCGCTCGGCGACCGCGTGGCGCGGATGCACTCCCGGTGCCCGAAGGTGAAGCTCTACGTCGAGGTCGACGACGGCCCTGCGGCGGACGGCACGACGCACGTCGCCGGCGCGGTCCGCTACGACGACATCCAGGCACGGCTCGCGCCGGCGCCGCGCATCGCGCCCGAGGGCGACGAGATCTACATGTTCTACACCGGCGGCACGACCGGCATGCCGAAGGGCGTGATGTACGCGATGAAGGAGTTCGCCGGCTTCTTCTTGAAAACGTACCCGTCGATGATCGGGCAACCGAACGTCCCGGATCCCGCCGTCCTGCCCGAGCTCGCGCGCGATTTGCGGTCGCGCGGCGAGAGTTGGGTCAGCATGTCGGGCCCGCCGCTCATGCACGGCACCGGGTGCTGGCTCGGCATGATGGTGCCGCAGATGCTCGGCGGCACGGCCGCGCTCCTCGAGAGCCGCTCGCTCGATCCGGTCGAGCTCTGGTCGGCGGTCGAGCGCGAGCGCGTGAACCTCGTCGTCGTCGTGGGCGACGCGTTCGCGAAGCCGCTGCTGCGGACGCTCGACGAGCACCCCGGACGCTGGGACCTTTCGTGCCTGAAGCTCATGGTGTCGTCGGGCACGATGTTCTCGCTCGAGGTGAAGCAAGGCTTGATCGCGCACATGCCGGGCCTCGCGATCGTCGACGTGCTCGGCGCGACCGAGGGCGGCATGGGACAGTCGACCGTGCGCGCGGGGGCGACCGCGGAGACGGCGCGCTTCAAGCTGAACCCGACGACGAAGGTGTTCACCGAGGACGGCCGCGAGGTCGCGCCGGGTTCGGGCGAGGTCGGCCTGGTCGCGAACGGCGGCATGGTGCCGCTCGGCTACTACAAGGACCCCGAGAAATCGGCGCGCACGTTCCGCGAGGTGAACGGCGTCCGCTACTCGTTCCCCGGCGACATGGCGACCGTCGAGGCCGACGGCCGGATCACGCTCCTCGGCCGCGGCTCGAACTGCATCAACACCGGCGGCGAGAAGGTCTTCCCGGAGGAGGTCGAGGAGGCGCTGAAGGTCCATCCCGCGGTCGAGGACACGCTCGTCTTCGGCGTGCCGGACGAGCGCTTCGGGCAGCGCGTCGTCGGGATCGCGGCGCTCGCGGCCGGCGCCACCGGCGACCCCGCCGCGATCCTCGCCGATACGAAGACGCGCCTCTCGAGCTACAAGATTCCGAAAGAGCTGCTCGTGGTCCCGACCGTCCCGCGTGCGCCGAACGGGAAGCCGGACTACGCGACGGCAAAGAAGATCTTCGAGTCCCGCTAGTCGCTCCGCCTTCCCACCTTCGTTGACAGTTTCGTCGTGCCGCTGGTAGTGCGCGTGCGCACACTCTGCGGACGGCATCGGAGGTCTCACCATGCCAAGCGGCGCGACGGGTCAGCAGGCGCATCGGAGCGGCAGGATCGCGGCGGTCATCGTGCTCGCTGCCGCGGTGGCGGGACTCGCGGTGGTCGCCAACGCGGCGAAGACACCGTCCCAGCTTTCAAAAGCATGCCGCGCGCGCATCGCGGACCAAGCGAAGAGCGCGCTCGGCAAGAACCTGACCGTGCTCGACACGTGTCACCGCACCCGTGATCAGGGCAAGCGCGCCGACGACTGCAACGCGCTGCCGTTCACGGCGGAGAAGCTCGCCGCGAAGGTGCAGGAGAAGTGTCCGGCCGGCGAGCCCGTGCTCGCGAACTACGGCGGCGGCGACCCGGCGGCGCGGATCGTGAGCGTCTTCGACGACGAGATCCAGGCGAGCGGCGCGGCGTTGCAGGGCGGGCCCGCGCTCATCGGCGACAAGCAAGCCGGCAAGTGCCGCGACGCGATCGGCAAGGCACGCAGCAAGATCGTCAAGGACGTGGTTGCCGCCGCGGTGAAGTGTCAGAAGGCGACCGACAAGGGCGCGAGCTCGTTCGGCCCGCTCGCGGCAGCCTGCGCGACGGCGCCGAGCGCGAAGCTGATCGCCTCGGTTTCGAAGAGCATCACGAAGGCGTGCCGGCGAAAGGTCGCGTCGAACACCTTCACGCCGATCACGGGGGCGAGCGTCGGAAGCTGCGATCCTCTGCCCGGCTGCGTCGTGACGGCCGCCGCCGCGACCGCCGCGACGCTCGCAGGAACGATCTACAAAACGCCGGCCGTCTGCGGCGACGGCGCGCTCGACGTCGGCGAGGCTTGCGATCCGGGCGCCGACGTCGCCACGGATTGCTGCTCTGCCGCGTGCGCGCTCGAAACCGCAGGCGTCACGTGCCGGACTGCCGCGGGCGTTTGCGACATTCCCGAAACCTGCACCGGCGCGAGCGCGCTTTGCCCGCTCGATCAGAAGAGCACGGAGGTGTGCCAGCCCGCCGCCGATCCCTGCGGCGCCGCGTCGGTCTGTGACGGCGCGTCGAACGATTGCCCGTCGCCGGCCGATGCGCTCGCAAAGCGCATGCGCGCCGCCGATCCCAATCGCGGCACGTTCGTCTCCCGCACCTTCGTCTCCTCGCGCGGCTCCTCGCAGGTCCGGTTCGGGACCGTCACGAAGACGACGAAGCCGCCCGCGGGCAACCTGACGGCCCCGAAGGTCTCGCTCCGCACCTCGTCGGTGGCCCCGGGGGGTGGCCGCCAGTTCGGCGTGGTCCGCAAGACCACGACGACCCAGAATGCGGCGCGCGGCGGCCTGGCCGCCCCCGATCGCCTGTGGGTCGTAGCCGGACCGGCGAACGCGGAATGCGTCGACGTGTTCGACGTGCAGCTCCCGGCGAACGACGAGGACCTCGACTTCGAAGCGGAGCTCGCCGCCGACCTCGCGGGCGGCGGCGCGCTGCACGTCCAGTTCGCGCTCGGCGACGCGACCGGGCCGCTCACCGCGTACGAGACGCTCGCGCTGCAACCGAGCGGCTTCTTCCGGCAGGTCGGTGACATCCGGCCGGGCGCCGGCGGCAGCAACGCGCGCGCGTTCACGGCGGTCGGCGACACGGTGTTCTTCGTCGCGGATGAGAACGCGAACGAGCCGCGCATCTGGCGCAGCAACGCCGGCGAAGCCGGCCCCATCGACGTGTCCCCCGTCGAGTCGGACATCGTCCTTCGCGATCTCGCCGCCGTAGACAGCGAGCTGTTCTTCACCCGCTGTGCCCTCGGAGAGTCCTCGTGCGGCCTGTTTTCGATCGACGGCACGTCGGAAAGTCCGACCTTGGTCGCCGAGAGCGTCAAGACGTTCTGCGGCGACGGCACCGGGTCCGGCAACCACGTCGCGGAACGAGCGGCGGTCGGGTCACTCCTGTACTTCACGTCGGACAGCCGCTTCACGGACGGCGGCACCGAAGCATCTCCGGGATGCGAGCTCTGGAGCAGCTCGAGCGCGGGGACGACCGCCCTCGTGCGCGACATCCGCTCCGGACCGAGCGGCAGCTTCCCGCGCCATCTCACGCCGGCCGGGAACGCGCTCCTCTTCGTCGCGAGCGACGGCGCGGCGCTCCAGGTCTGGCAATCGAACGGCACCGCCATGGGAACGACGCCGCTCACCACGTTCGATCCGGGCGCGGATCCCATCAACGAGCTCGTCGTCGCGGGCGGCGCGTATTTCTTCGTGCGCAACGAAGGCGCGCTCTGGATGGGCGCTTTGGGAATGGCGCCGACACCGATCGGTCCTTTCACGAAGGCGAGCAATCTCACCGCCGTCGGCGACACCCTCTTCCTCACCGCCTGCGACCTCGTCGATGATTGCGAGCTCTGGAGCAAGGCGCCCGGTGAGCCGCTCCAGCGCGTGCGCGATGTCGACCCGTCCGGCTCCGGCGATCCCGACCACCTGACCGCCGTCGGCAACCTGCTGTTCTTCAGCGCCACCGACGGGACGACGGGCCGCGAGCTCTGGCGCAGCAACGGCTCCGAAGGCGGCACCGTTCGCGTCCGCGACATCGTCGCCGACGCCGGCAGCAGCAACCCGACCGACCTCGTGGACGTCGGCGGTACGCTCGTGTTCGTCGCAACCGACGGCACGCGCGGCCGCGAGCTCTGGCAAAGCGACGGGACCGACGCCGGCACCGATCGCATCCGCGACTTCGCCGCCGGCAGCGGCAACGCGAGCCTGAAGCTTCCGATCGTGAGCGCCGGCGAGGTCGGCTACCTGACGATCGAGGACAACGCGAGCGGTGCTGAGCCGTATGCCGTGCAACCGTTCGTCGCCGCCGCGGGTCCGACGCCGACGCCGACGGCCGCGCCGACGCCCGACCCGACGCCGACGATCACGCCGGGTGTCGGCAGCTGCTGCGTCGGCCGGAGCTTCGAGGACGCGTCGGCCAGTTGCGAAGTCGGCGGCTGCGCCGCGTGCGTGTGCGCGTTCGATCCCTACTGCTGCTTCGCCGTGTGGGACGGCGTCTGTGCCACCGAAGCCGCCGAGCAGTGCGGGGGCGAGTGCCCCTGTGCGGCGACGCCGACCCCGACACCGCTTCCGACGGCGACCCCGGAGGCACGCGATTGCTGCGCAGCGCATGCCGGCGCCGGGTGTCAGGTCCTGGCGTGCCAGGAGTGCGTCTGCACGGCGGATCCATTCTGCTGCGACAACACGTGGGACGAATTCTGCGGGCGCGAAGCCTCGGGTGATCTGCCGCAATGCAACGCCGCCTGCGCCGTGTGCCTCCCGCCGACCCCGACGGCCGATCCCACCCCGAGCCCGACGCCGACGCCGATCCTCGGGAGCTGCTGCGCCCCCCACGCCGAGCCGGGCTGCGAGGTGTCGGCGTGTGCCACATGCGTCTGTGCACGCGACCCGTACTGCTGCGGACAGGAGTGGGACAGCCTCTGCGTCGGCGAAGCGTCCGGCGGCTTCGCGGAGTGCAGTGCGGCCTGCGAGATCTGCACCGCGCCGGCGACGCCGACGCCCTCGCCGACCCCCACGCCCGCCCCGACGGCGACCCCGATCGACTCGAACTGCTGCACCCCACACGGGGGTTCCGGCTGCGACGTGCCGGAGTGCCAGGCCTGCATCTGCAACCTCGACGGCTTCTGCTGCGGACAGTTCTGGGACTTCATCTGCGCCCAGAGCGCGAATGGTGGGTTCCCGGAATGCGCCGCGGACTGTTCGGTCTGCACGGCGCCGTGACGTGACCGGCCGGCGCGCTCTCGGCGCGCCCGGCTAGCCGGTCTCGGCGCGCATCTGCTAGCAGAGCACCGAGGAGATCGTCATGGCCCACCCCCACTTCAGCTTCGATCCGCTGCTCACCCCCGAAGGCGCCGAGCGCATGGTGCGCATCTGCCAAGAGTTCGGGTCGTTCAAGATGTACTCGGAGGAGCCGACCTTCGCGGGCCTGATCGGCGAGGGCTTGCCGGCGCGGTGGGACGCGGCGCGGAACTTCGTGAAGACGGGCGGCCGCTTCGGACGGAACGAGCCGCTCCAGGTGCTCGCCGCGCGCACGAACTACTTCCGCGAGACCTACGCCTACGGCAACGAGGAGCGCGTCGAGGGCATCGCGCCGTTCCTCCACCACGAGGGCTTCATCGAGGCGGCGCGGAAGCTCTTCGGCCGGCCGATCATCGAGCCCGCGATCGTCTACGCGAACCTGCTGGTCCCGGGGCAAGAGCTCGCCGTGCACACCGACGTGCCCGAGTTCCGCGGCGTGAACCGCAAAAAGCACCCGCAGTGGCTGATCGTCGCCATGCACCACTCGGGACTCTTCGAGCAGTGGCGCATGCCGATCGCGACCGGCGTCTCGTGGTTCCACGACTGCGGCGGCGGCGAGTTCGCGTTCTATCCCGAGGGCGCCGAGGGCAAGCCCGTCGCGCACCCGGTGCACTACAACACGGCGCTCCTGATGGACACGGACACGGTCTTCCACGGCGTCGACCGCGTCGCCGAGACCGCGGCGCCGGTCGACAAGCTCCGTCCCGGCATGCGCTTGAAGCACGCCGACGGAGACCGGTGGATCATGGCGGACGGCGACGAGGCCGTCGCGGAGTACCGTTGGAACGAGCTCCGCTACTCGATCTCGTGGAAGGCGTACTGCTTCGCCGACGCGGCCGAGCAGCGTGCGTGGCGGGAGAACACGGACGACCTCAGCGTGACGAAGGTCGTCGACCGTCTCGTCGAGGACCTTCGCGAGCGCGGCATCATCACGGGCGAGCGGCCTTCCGACACCGTGCTCGTCGACGTGCTGATCGACAGCTACATCCGCTACCCGGAGCCGGCGGCGGCGGCCTGACGCCGCCCGCAGCACGAGCTGCGCGACGCCGCCGGGCGTCTCGTCCTTGTAGTCGTACCCGCGCCGACCTCCTTCAGCACGGGCACGGGCGCGCGCGCTCCTCGGCGCCGCCCGAGCATCCGCACGGACGGCTTCGCGGCCGAGCTAACTCCAGTCGGCGACGGTGCCGACGGCCCAGCGATAGGCGATCACCGCCCGCAGGTATTCGGCTTTGGCGTTCACGAGCCGGGTCGCGGCCTCCGCCGCGGCGCGCTCGCGCAGGTTCACGACGAGCAGCGAGCTTTCCCCGGCGTCGAAGCGCTCCCGCTCGGCCTCGGCGAGCCGACGGGCGAGCGCGGCCTCCCGCTCGACCGTGCCGTGGCGCTCGAGCGTGCGCTCGAGGCCGACGATCGCACGCTCCACGTCGGCTTCCACCGCGCGGCGGGCGGTGAGCTGTTGGAGCCAGGCGCGGTTCGCGTTCACGCGGGCGATGGCGCGCTGAGCGTTCTGCTGACGGAACCACAGCGGGTGCGTGATGCTGAAGCCGACCTTGAACTCGTCGCCGTCGGGCGCGCCGAGATCGGGCTGGATGCTTTCGGCGAATGCCTCGACGCTCGGCCACCAGAGCTCGTCGGCGAGCGCGGCGTCGATCTCGGCGCTCGCGAGCGCGAGCCGGGCGCGCGTGATCTCGGGCCGCCGCCGCTCCGTCTCCGCGCGCTCGGCCGCGATGCGCTCGCGCTCGACGGCGGCCGGCGGCGGGACCGGCTCGGGCGATCCTTCGAGAGGACGCGGAGCGCCGGCGCCGGTCCAGAGAAACACCGACGCGTCGACCGCCGCCTGCTCGAGGAACCGGCGCGCCTGCACCACGTCGCCCTCCCGGCGGGCCAGTTCCTGTGTCGCCTCGACCGCCTCGATCGGCGCGGCCTCGCCTTCGGCGACGCGGCCCTCGACGAACGCCGCGCGCGTCGAAGCGAGGGCGAGGAGCTCCTCCTGGATCGTGAGGCTCTCGGTCGCCTCCGCCCATTTGCTGTACTCGACGGCGGCCGCGCGTACGAGGTTGTTGATCTCGAAACGGCGTACCGCCTCCGCGAGCTCGGGTCGGAGCTCGGCTTTCGAAAGCGCGGCGCGACGCCGGTCGGTGCGCACGCCCTGGAGCAGCGAGAGCGCGACGCCGACCCGCGCTTCGCCGTCCTCGGGAGTCACCTCTTCGGGATCGACGTTCGTGCCGACGTTGCGGCGATAGCCGGCGTACACGCGCGGCCCGAAGAGCCACGGCAAGGGCTGCTCGATGACCGTGTCGGTCCGGTCGGCCTTGCTGCGGTCGTCCTTCTGCTTGAAATCGGTCTTGCTGCGCAGCACGGGATCGAACGCGCCCTTGGCCGCCAGCAGCTCGGCGGCACCGAGGTCGCGCTCCAGGTCGGCGGCCCGCGCCGTCGGGTGGGCCGCGAGCACGCGCTCGAGGAACCCCGCGAGCGTCACGACGGCAGGCGCGTCGCCGGCGGGCGCATCCATGCCGGGAGGCGCCGCTTCGTTCCGGCCGGCTCGCGCGCCGCTGGTCGGCGTCGCGTCGGCGCCGACATCAGACGCGGCGCCGATCGTCACGAGGATCCCGAGCGCCAGCGCGACGACGTCCCGCCGGCTCATTTTCCCTTGCCTCCCATGGCTGGCGCGCGGACCGTGATGGTCGGCGGCAGGCCGTTCAGTTGCCGCCAGATCTCCCAACCGACGCGCACCTCTTGCAGCAGTACCCAGGCCGACGCCGGCGTGCCTTGGCGGAGGAACCGCTGCGACGGCCACGCGGGCTCCGCCGGGTCCGGCACGACGAGCACGCGATAGCGGCCCGTGCCGTCGTCGACCGCGTCGACGACCGCGACGGTACCGCCGTAGGTGCCGATCGCGACGGACGACCAGCCCGAAACCTGGAGCGCCGGGAACCCCGCGAACTGGAGCCGCACCGGCGCGCCGGGCTCGATGAGGGCGGCGTCGAGCGCGCTCACGTAGATCTGCACGGCGACGTCGTCGGTCGCCGGCACGACGAGCGCGAGCTCGTGTCCCTCCGACACCGTCTCGCCCGGACCGGCGCTCGCAACCCTGACGACCGTTCCGTCGATCGGCGCCCGGATGATGCCCGCTTCGGCACGCGCCCGGGCGTTCGCCGCCCGCAGCGCCGCCTCGGCGTTCGCCGCTTCCGCGACCGCCGCGGCGCGCGCCTCCTCTTTGCGGAAGACCTCCAAGTCCTGCGCCGCCGCCGCGCGAGCCGTGCGCGCGCGAACGAGATCCGCGTCGGCCTTGCGGATCGCCAGCAACGCCGTCTCGAGATCGCGGGTCGCGACGAGGCCCTTCCCAGCGAGCCGTTGCGCGCGCCGCTCGCGGATGCGGGCCGTATCACGCTCCACGACGGCGTTCGTCTCCGCCGCCTCCGCCGCCGAGAGGCGCTCGGACGCCTGCCGCGTCCGCTCGCGCGCCGCCTCGACCCCGAGCCGCTGCCCATCGGCCGTGGCCTGCTGCACGGAGTCGAGCTTCTGCGCGAACTCGGGGTCCATGAAGATCGGGTTCAGGTCGCGGACCTCGACGACCACGTCCCCCGCCTTCACCGCCTGACCTTCGACCACGTGCCAGCGGGCGATGCGTCCGCCGATCTGCGCCTCGATCTTCTGGGGCCGGACGCCGGGGGCGAACGCGGTCACGGTCCCGGAGCCGGCCGCCGTCTGCCGCCAGGGCAACAGCAAGAAGCCGAGCGCGAGCATCAGCAAGAGCAGCAAGAGGAGCGCGAGCGAGCGGGCGCGGCGCGGCGAGCGCACGAGCCGCAGAGCGACGGCGCCGCCTTGGCGGGCGCGCGCCTCGGTGCCGAGCAACTCGCGCTCGCGATCCTCGGCCGTCGCGACGCGCATCCGGTCACGCACCGTGCGCCTCCGGCTCGAGCACGCGACCGCCCCGGAGCTCGAGCCTGCGGCCCGACCGCTGTCCGAGCCGAGGATCCTGCGACAAGTCGATCAGCGTCCACCCGGGCTCGCGCCAGAGGGCGTCGAGGAGGCGCCGGTGCAAGTCGGGCGGGAGGCCCGCGAGCGCGTCGTCGACGATGAGGAGCCGCGGCCGCCCGACGATCGCGCGCGCGCAGAGGATGCGCGTGCAGACCGATTCGCTGAGCGTCGCTCCGGTCGCCGGAAGCGGCGTCTGGAGTCCTTCCGGCAGCGCGCCGATCTCGTCGGCGAGCTGGGCCGTCGCGATCGCCCACCGGACGTCCGCATGCGGCAAGGGACGCCCCATCGTGATGTTCTCCTCGAGCGTGCCTTCGAAGATCTGGTCGCGGCGGCCCTCGACCACGCCGACCTGCACCCGCAGCGCCTCGGGATCGATCGTGCGGACGTCGATCCCGTCGAGCTCGATGAGCCCGCTCGCCGGCTCGTGGAAGCGAGTCACGAGCGCCACGAGCGACGACTTGCCGCGGCCGATGAGGCTCACGCGCTCGCCCGGGGCGACCGTCGCGGTCGCCCCATCGAGCACCGGCCGGCGGCCGCCGTACGAGAAGACGACGTCCCGCAATTCGAGGCCCGCGGGCCCCGACGCGAGGCCGGGCGCCGGGCGCGCCGCTTCTCGCTCGAGAGGCATCTCCGTGATGAGCCCGAGCTTGTGGAGGGCCGTCAGGAGGTCGTACACGTGCTCCAGCTGCGCGACGAGCTTCTGGAGCGCGCCAGCGAGATACAGCACGACGACCTCCGCGGCGACGAACTGGCCGAGCGAGAGCTGCTGCCGGATCACGAGGCTGCCGCCGATGCCGAGCGCGCCGACGACCAGGAGGGCGCGGAACACTTCGGATCCGACCAGCTGTCGGAGCAGCACCCGGAAGTGCGCGTACCGCGCCCGCACGTACTCGGACGCCAGCGCATCGACGCGCTCGAACACGCGCGCGGGATTGCCGGCCAGCTTCAGGGAGACGCGGCAGCGCGCGACCTCTTCGAGCCAGTTCGCGACCGCGTACTTGTTGGTCGATTCGGCGACGCTCGTCGCGAGGCCGCCACGTCCGAGGACCACGACCACGAACGGCAGGAACAGGAGCACGATGACGTCGAAGACGAGAAAGATCGGGTGGTACACGGCGAGCAAGATCAAGCTGAACAGCACGGTCAGTGCCGCCGACGAGCCGTCGAGCAACACCTTGCCGAGCGTCTTCTGGAGGGTGAGCACGTCGAAGAAGCGGTTCACCAGCTCGGGCGCGTAGTGATCGGCGAGCGCGCCCTCCCGGATGCGCGGCAGGCGGTACGCGACGTCGAACGTCGTGCGCACGAAGATGCGCCGCTGGAGCAGGTCCACGATCCAGCGCTCCATGACGAAGAGGCCGCCGCCGGCGAGCAGCCCGACGAGCACGAGACCGCAGAGCACCCAGAGGTTCGGGGTGAAGACGCCGAAGGCCACGGTGTTCACGACCGCCTGTGTTCCGAGCGGCAGCACCAGCGTGAGCAGGCCTCCGAGTACCGCGTAGACGAGCACGGCGCCGATGTCCCGACGCTCCACCCGCAGGAGCCGCCACAGCTGTCCGAGCTCCCGGCCCGTGGGTCCGTGATCCGATTCGAGAGTCGACGGCTCCGCAACACCAGACGCTGAATACACGACTTTCATTTCCGGCATTGACTAGCAGTAGAGATCCGGTCTACGCAAGGGGGGGAATGCGGGATCGAATCTCGAGCGGCTGGACGTTCCTGACCAATCACGCCCACGTGCTGATCTGCCTGGCCTCGGACCCGGCAGCCCGCGTCCGCGACGTCGCCGAGCTCGTTGGCATCACCGAACGGGCCGTGCAGCGCATCCTCACCGACCTCGAAGCCGAGGGCTACCTCGAGCGCGGCCGGGAAGGACGGCGGAATCACTACGACGTCAGAACGCGGCGGCCGCTGCGCCATCCGCTCGAGGAGCACCGCACCGCCGAGGATTTGATACGGCTCGGCAAGAAACGAGCGCCTCGTCAGGGCGCCGCGCCGGCCGCGTCCCGTTCTATCGAGGCGCTCCGCCGGGCGCGAGACGCAGCGGCTCGGTCTCGCTGACCCGCCAGCCGCTGGTCGCGGCGACGTACGCCTGATCGATCGCGTCGCGCGGCAAGCAGCCGGCGCGGGCGCGGACGACCTTTTCCATCTCCTTCACGCCGAACGTCTTCACGGGCGGCGCCGCGATCGGCGCAGCCGACGTGCCGGCAACGAGCGGCTCGGCGGCGCCGCGGACCGCGTTGTCCTTCACGTGGACCGGACCCGCGCCCTTGATGCGGAGCGCCGCGTGCGGCTTGCCGCCGACCGACACCGCGTACGGCGAGAGGGCGAACAGCGACCCGACGACGTTGCCGGAGGCGCCGTCCTCGAAGCGGCTCCCCCACTGGCCCCAGTCCTCGACGATCACGTTCCGCATGTCGGCGACGATCGAGCCCGAGAAGATCGGGCTCCGGATGGCCCCCTTCTGGATCCAGGTGTGGTGCAGCGAGATGTTCGTCGTCCCTGGGTACTTGCAGTAGACCGACCGCGTCGCCCCCGCGATCAGGCTCCACTGGAGCGTGACGTCGTGGGCGCCGTAGCCGATCGAGACGCCGTCGTCGCGGGCGCCCGTCGACGAGAGGTGCGTCAGCACGACGCGGTACGCCTCGGGGCCGTCGACGCGGATGTTGTCGTCGCCGTTGCGGAGCCGGAGGTCGCGCACGATCACGTCATTGGCGCGAATGTCGACGATCGCCGATCCTTCCTTCATCCCGGAGCCGTCGAGCGTGGCGCCGTTGCCCTCGATCGTCAGGTTCGGCTTCGTCAGGATCGGCAGCTTGTTCACGATCGCGATCGGCTGCTTCACGTCGAAGCGGATGATCGCGTGACCGGTCGCGGCGGCGTCGGTGAACGCCGCGCGCACGGCGTCCTCCGTCGGCTCGCTGATCGTGAGGACGCGGCCGCCCTCTCCGCCTTTCGTCTGGGCGCCGAATCCCTCCAGGGGCTCGCGACCCGGCGACGGGAGATTGATCGGAACGAGGCCGAGCTGCGAGCAGCCGGCCGCGACGAGCGCGACGACGAGCACGAGCGAACGACGGCGGGGGCGCATGGATCGCCACCATATCGCCGAACCGCGTCGCGCACAGCCTAGGAGCTCGTGCGGCTTGCGCGCCCGGGGACCGCGCGGCACAGTGCCCGCGGGGGGAAACCATGACGTCGAAATCCGATGCCTTCGCGGCGCGCGCGCAGCTCAAGAGCCCGTCTCTCACCGTCGACTACTTCCGCTTGGGCGCCCTCGCGAGCCAGAGCGGCGTCGCGCTCGACCGCCTGCCCTTCACGGTCAAGATCCTCCTCGAGAACGTCCTCCGGCATCAGGACAAACCGTTCGCGAACGCCAACGACGTCCTGACCCTGGCGCGCTGGGACGCCGCCAAGGCCGCGACCTCTGCCGCGGAGCTGCCGTTCTTGCCGTCGCGCGTCGTCCTCCAGGACTTCACGGGCGTCCCCGCGGTCGTCGACCTCGCCGCGATGCGCGACGCGGTCGCGCGCGCCGGCGGTGATCCGCAGCGTATCAATCCCCTGGTGCCCGCCGACCTGGTGATCGACCACTCGGTGCAGGTCGACGAGTTCGGATCGTCCGGGGCCTTCGCCGCCAACGTCGCGCGCGAGCACGAGCGAAACCGCGAGCGCTACCTGTTGCTGCGCTGGGGCCAGAAGGCATTCAAGAACTTTCGCGTCGTCCCGCCCGGCACCGGCATCGTCCACCAGGTGAACCTCGAGTTCCTCGCGAGCGTCGTCGACGTGCGCGCCGAGGGCAGCGCCACGTTCGCGTTTCCGGACACGCTGGTCGGCACCGACTCGCACACCACCATGATCAACGGGCTCGGCGTGCTCGGGTGGGGCGTCGGTGGCATCGAGGCCGAGGCCGTCCTGCTCGGCCAGCCGCTCTATCAATTGATGCCGATCGTCGTCGGCTGCCGGCTCACCGGCAAGCTGCCGGCCGGCACGACCGCGACCGATCTCGTGCTCACCGTCACGCAGGTGCTGCGGAAGCACGGCGTCGTCGGCAAGTTCGTCGAGTTCTTCGGCGAGGGCGGCGCCGACCTCGGCCTCGCCGATCGCGCGACGCTCGCTAATATTTTTCATGATTCCGGCACCACCG
>DAIQBH010000032.1:0-35602 GCA_036781285.1 Thermodesulfobacteriota bacterium
ATCCAAGCGCCCGACCAAGGTCGATGCGCGCATCCTCTCGGAGACCAACCGCGACCTGGCCCAGCAGGTCTCGTCCGGCGCCTTCCGCGAGGACCTCTTCTATCGCCTCAACGTGGTGCCGATCCGCATCCCGCCGCTCCGCGACCGCATCGAGGACATTCCGCTCCTCGTGAGCGAGTTCCTCCGGAACAGCGAGATGGCGCGCGAGCGCGGCATCACCCGCGTCTCGAACAAGGCGCTCTCCGAGCTCATGGGCTTCCACTGGCCGGGCAACGTGCGCGAGCTCGGCAACGTCCTCGAGCGCGCGATCCTCCGCACCACGGGTCCCGTGATCCGCGAGGTCGATCTGCCCGGCGCCGGCAAGCGGAAAGACGTCGAGTCGCTCCGCCGGACGTACGACTACGAGGTGCCGTTGAAGGAGTACCTGCGGCGCGCCGAGAAGGACTACTTGAGCCACGTGCTCAAGAAGAACCGCGGCAGCATCAACCTGAGCGCGAAGCACGCGCTCGTCGACGCCGCGACCCTGCATCGCAAGATGAAGCTGCACACGCTGCAGCGCGAGGACTTCCGCGGCCGCGACCGCGGCGAACCGGATCAGGCCCTGGTAGGCTGAGTGGGACGACCGAGCACGGCGCGTCGTCCCGTCGAGGTTCGGGCACCGATCCGCCGCGACGGGAGGTGACGGCGTGTATCGCGCGTTCTTCGGATTCCGCGAGAAGCCGTTCAACCTCACCCCCGATCCCAAATTTCTCTACCTGAACGCGAGCTATCGCGAGGCGCTCGCGGCGCTGCACTACGGGGTCGTCGAGCGGAAGGGCTTCGTCTCGCTGATCGGCGAGGCCGGTACCGGAAAGACGACGCTGCTCCGGCGGCTGCTTTCCGAGATCCCGCGCGACACCCGGAGCGTTCTCGTCATCAACCCGGCGATCGGGTTCGAAGAGATGCTCCGCTTCATCCTGACCGATCTCGGTCGTCCGCCCGCGTCGGGCGCTACCAAGCTCGACATGCTCGAGGCACTCAACGCCGAGCTGCTCGATTCGCTGGCGCGCGGCGGCAACGTCGTCGTGTTGATCGACGAGGCGCAGGACCTGACGATTCCGGTGCTGGAAGAGCTTCGGCTTCTCTCGAATCTCGAGACCGCAAAGGAGAAGATCCTCCAGCTCGTGCTCGCCGGTCAGCCCGAGTTCGACGCTCTGCTGGCGCGCCCCGAGATCCGGCAGCTCCGGCAGCGGATCTCGGTGAGCGCCCGATTGCGGCCGCTCGCGCGCTCGGAGGTCCAAGCGTACGTCGCGGCGCGTATCACGGCCGCCGGCGGCGACGTGCGGGGCCTCTTTACTCGCGGAGCGTTGTTCCGACTGTGGTGGTTCTCGGGCGGCGTGCCGCGGCTCGTGAACGCCGCCTGCGACAACGCGCTCGTGACGGCCTACGCGCGCGGGAAGCGGACGATCGGCTGGCGCGAGATCGGTGAGGCGATGCGCGATCTCCGCCGGCAAGTGAGCTGGGCGCCGAGCCGCTGGCGCGGGCTCCGCACGATCGTCGCCGCGGCGCTCGTCGGCGCGGCGATCGTACTGGGTGCCATGGCGCTCTTGCGCGCGCGCTGGCCCGAGCTCTTGCCCGGACCGGTCGTGGTGCCGACGGCGGCAGCGACGCCGACGGCTCTCGCCCCGGCGTCGCCGACTGCCACGACGACCGCTTCACCATCGCCCGTGGAGACGGAGGCGGTCGCGGTCCCCGTTGCGGGCGCCGCGAGCCCTGAGCTCGCAGCCTCGCCCGAGGCGTCACCTGCCGGGGAAATCGGGACCGCGGCCCCATCCCTCACCGAGTTGCCGACGCCGAGCTCAGAGCCCACGCCCGAACCGCGTGGGACCGGCCTCGCGAACCAGATCACGATCCGGGTCACGGACGGTGATACGCTGACCGACTTGGCGGTGCACTACTACGGCAGCGCCAGTCCCCGTGTGCTCGCGACGATCCGGGCGGCGAATCCATGGCTCGACGACCCGGACCTCTTGTGGTCGGGAAAGTTGCTGACGCTCCCGCCGCCGCGCACCCGTGACGATCGGCCGCCGAACGCCGATTGACGAGCAGGCATCGGCGCAGGACCCCGCGACGTCCGATCCCGTCTTGCGGGTAGGGGCTGTCCCGTAGTTCGGGGAGCAGGCGAGCACGGTCCCATACGCACGCGCATTGCGCGATTGCATACCTAACCCGTCATCCCGACTCGCCTTCCTGACCGTCTCGTCAGGCTATCGCCTGACGAGGGTGCACGATCCGGCAGAAACGCAACGGGATCGCGAGTGCGCTCTCCCCTGCGCGCCGTGTCTCGGCGTCGTGACCCTTTCGGCGCATCTGTCGCAGATGCATGCCCGGCCTGAGGAAAGCAGATGAGCCAGGTTGCCGATAAAAGTGAGGAATGTTGCACTCTCGGGCGAGCGCATGGCATTCAACTTGCTCCACTTCGGAACGTCTTCCCGTACCCTCCCGCATGAACGCTTCGCCACACGAATGGTTCGTCGTCCGCAGCAAGGCCCGCAAAGAGGACCTTGCCATGCGCAGTCTCGAACGCCGCGGAATCACCGCATTTTGCCCGCGGATCGTCGAGCCCGTGGGATGGACCAACGACTGGGCCACGGTGCCGCTCTTCCCTGGGTATCTGTTCGTCGACATCGTTCTCCATGCGGCCTACCACACGGTCGTCTGGACCCCTGGCATCAAGAGTTTCGTGTCTTTCGGCGAGATTCCGACCGCGATCGCCCCCGGCATCGTCAACTTTCTCCGCGAGCAGACCGGTCCAGACGGCGTCATCCGCCCGGTGCGGACCTTCCGAGCTGGCGACCGGGTGCGGATCAAACGGGGACCGTTCGCGGGCCTGATCGCGATCATCGAAAAGCCGTGTGCCGAGCGGGGGCGTATCCGGGTGCTGATGGACGTCCTGCGCCAGGGCACCTCGGTCGAGCTCCCCCTTGCGGCGGTCGGTCGACTCTAAAGTTTCTCCACTGGGTGGTTACACCCATTTGCGCTACGTTGATGGTGGTTGTGAAGAGATTGTCAGCACTTACGAGATCTGCGATGGCGGAGCCTCGCCCCGCGAGGCCGCCGAGTCCACGAGAAAGCGAAGTGATGAAGTTGAACGATACGACGAGCCATTCGACGAGCCGCATGGCGTACGCCCTCGTAGGCGTCTTCGCGCTTGCCACGGCAGCGTGCAGCAGCGTCGGCCAAGGCAAGCTTCCGTCGCCCGAAGAGGTGATGGCGCAGCAGAGGGGTCCCGTGCAGCGCGGCGAGTACAGGATCATGGTCGGCGATAGGCTCCACGTGAAGTTCCCGTACCACCATGCGCGCGATCAGGAGCTGCCCGTGCGTCCGGACGGGCAGATCAGTCTCGACGTGACGGGCGAGATCCTCGCGGAGGGCATGACGCCGCTCGAGCTCGCGGAGGTCATCAAGGCCCGTTCGGAGAAGTATCTCAAGAAGCCCGAGGTCGTGGTGATCGTGACCGGGATCGGCGACCGGCGCGTCTACGTGGGTGGTGAGGTGAACCGCCCCGGCTTCGTCGTGGTCCAGGAAGGCATGACCCCGCTCCAGGCCGTCATGGCCGTCGGCGGCTTCAAGGACACCGCGCAGACGAAGGACGTGCTCTACATCGCCCGTGGATCCGGCGGCGAGTACAACGCGAGCCGCGTCGATCTCGAAAACGTCGTCAAGAACGGCGTGCCCGAGGTCGTGCGTCTCACGGGCAACGACATCGTGTACGTGCCGAAGACGCGCATCGCGAACGCCGGCGTCTTCGTGAAGCAGTACATTCGCGACATTCTCCCGGTCGAGTCGCGCGCCGGCGCGACCGCGCCCATCCCGATTCCGTGAGCTGACGAGGAAGACGTGCAACCTGAAATCTTGAAAACGAACGGCGGCGGACTTCCGTACTTCGCCGAAGCGCCACCGCAGCAAGACGGCGGAGCGGCCATCAAGCTCATGCTCTACGCCGTCTTCAAGCGGAAATGGCAGGTGCTCGCGGTGATCGCGGTCGTCGTGCTGACCATGCTGGTCGCCGGTCTCACGCGCCCCCGCATCTACAAGACCGCCTCGAAGGTCATGATCCGGCCGGGTCGCGCCGAGGCCCAGGTCAGCACGGGCGAGCAGCGCGAGCTCACGTTGCCGATCACCGCCACCGCGGAGCAGCTCAACTCCGAAATCGAGATCATCAAGAGTGCCGAGCTCGCGCGTCAGGTGATCGAACGGATGAACGCGGCCGGCACGCCCATCTTCGGAGCCGACACGGACATGTCGCTCGACGAGCAGGTCGGCGTACTGCGCGGCATGTTGTCGGTCGGTCCTTCCCCCCAGTCGAACGTGATCTCGATCGAGATGTACGCGAAGAACCCGGAGAAAGGGCAGGCGATTCTTCGCACGCTGGTCGATGCGTACATCGACCGGCACGCGCAAGTGCACCGGTCGACGGGTGCGGCCGCGTTTTTCGAGAACGAGCTGAGTCGCCAAAGGGAAAAGGTGCTCAAGGCGGAGGGGGCCCTCGCGGAGTTCGTCGAGCGCGAGCGCATCGTCGTGCCCGAGGACCAGATCCGCTGGGCCGTGAAGGACGCGATCAGGTATCGCGACGTGCTCCGCACCCAGAGCAACAAGATCAGTGTCGCCGAGCGCAACCTGTCCATCATGAAGCAGCAGCTCGCCGAGCAACCCGAGCGGATCTTCGCGGACGCGGAGCGCATCAATCCCGAGGCGCAGCTGCAGACGACCAAGCTCGGCGAGCTCGAAGCGAAGCGCGCCAACGCGAAGCAGCTCTACACCGACGAGGATCGCACCGTCTCCGATCTCGACGGCGAGATCGCCATCCTCAAGAATCGCCTCGCGCTGGCGAAAGCCAGCAGCGGGATCCCGGGTCGCGAGCGCATGAGCGCCAACCCGATCAGGGAGGTGCTCCAGCAGGAAATCCTGCATCACGAGCGCAACCTGTTCGACCTCCGTGAGCGCGTGAAGGCGCTGCCGTCCTTTCTCGACAACTGGAAGGAACAGAACGAGGAGCTCGCGATCGATCTGCGCAAGAAGACGATCGAGCTCGCGTCGCTCGAACAGGATGTCTCGTCGGCGCGCGAGTCGTATCGGCTATTCGAGCGCAAACAGGACGAAGCTCGCATCTCGGAGGCGCTCGACAAGGAGGGCATCGTCAACGTCAGCGTGCTGGATCCCGCGAGCCTTCCGATGAAGCCGTTCAACCAGATGAGCCCGATCATGATCGTCGCGGCGCTGATCGCTGGAATCGGGCTTGGCGTCGGCTCGGCCGTCGGCATCGAGTTCCTCGGGCGCAACTTCAAGCTGGAGGAGCAGGTGGAACAACATCTCGAGCTCCCCGTCTTCGCGGTGATCCCCGACATCAGCGAGATCGTCGAGCTGCCGCGGTCATGAGCAAGATCTACGAAGCGCTTCAGCGAGCGCAGGAAGAGCGCGAGGGTGCGGACGTCACCGGTGGCCTCGAGGGCGATCCCCGTCCTCGCCGTCCTTGGTGGCGGTCGAAGGGCTCGTCGAAAACGACCGCCGCACCGACCAACGGCAACCTCCACATCGACTTCGATCTCGCACCCGACATCGAGGAGGCCTATCAGCGGCTCGGTACGCATCTCCTGTTGCCGACGCGCGAGCAGCCGGTGCTGCGCGACCTGATGGTCGTCGCGTCGCAACACGGTGAGGGTGCCACCACGACCGCCGCGCTCTTCGCGTCGACGCTCGCCAAGCGAAAGAAGCTCGACGTGCTGCTGATCGAGGCGAACTTCCGGACGCCCGCGCTCGAGCAGGTATTCCCGATCCAGCGCAACGGCGGCTTTGCCGAGCTCGTCGAAGGACGCCAGGGGATCGAAACCGTCGTCCAGCCAACGCCGCAGCCGCAGCTCTTCGTCGTCACGAGCGGCCATTACGAGAGCTCGCCGTCGGCTATTCTCGAATCGAACCGTTTCGGCGAGGTCATGGAGCGGCTTCACGAGCGTTTCCAGTTCGTCGTGTTCGATTCCTCGCCCGCCAACGTCTATACCGACGCGCTCATCCTCGGTCCCCGGATGGACGGTACCGTCTTCGTGGTCGAAGCGGACCGGACGCGCATCGACGAGGCGCAACGCGCCAAGCGTCAGCTCGAGCGGGCCGGTACGAAGATGCTCGGCGCGCTTCTCAACCGGCGCAAGAGCTACCTGCCGGCGTTCCTCGAGGAGATGGTCTGAGCGGCGGTATCCGTCGCCTGCGGACCGACTGACGATGAGCACGGCGGCGGAGCACGCACTCCCCGGATACGCCCCGGAGCGCAAGAGCGCCGGGCGCGGTAGCGCCGTCGGGGGCTTCGTCGCGCTCGTCGGTCTCGGCGTCGTGCTCGTGCTCGCGACGCGCGCCGGGCAGGAGGCGACCGCCGTCGCGCTCATCGTCGCGTCGATGCTGCTGGTGGTCGTCGTGGCGCGCCCGGAGGTGGGCATTCTGTTGCTGCTCACGAATTACCTCTTCGCGAGCTATCCGACTCCGATCCGCGGCGGCGGGCTCCTCACCATCAACAACGTCCTCGGCATCATCCTCGCCATCATCCTCCTGGCCGAGCTCGCCCAGCGGCCGGACTTCTGGTTCGTCCGCACGCGACAGGTGCAGCTCTACGCGGCGCTCGGCGTCGTGTTCCTGTTCGGCACGTTCGCATCGTACTGGTCCTTTCCCGATCTGCGCATCACCTGGGGTAAGTTCCGTACGCTCGACCAGACCGCGCCGCTCACGCGCGACTTCATTACCCGCTTCGCTTTCGTGCTGCTCGCCGCCAAGTTCCTGACGACGAAGCGCCATATAAAAATGGCCGTGACGGTGATCTTGCTTTGCCTGATCGCCGTCGTGCCGTCGGCGCTCGCCGGATGGGCGAGCGGGGCGTCGCTGGACGGCCGCGCGGCGGCCTCGTTCTCGATCGGGACGAACTCGAACCGCCTCGCGTTCCTGTGCCTGATGCAGGCCGCCTTCTGGTGGTACCTCGGGCAACAGCAGAAGTCGCAGACGATGCGGCTCGTGATCTACGGCATCATCGGCACGTTCGTCCTCACGGTGCTCTTGACGGCATCGCGGAGCGGCTTCCTCGGCCTCGGGGTGCTGGGCTACCTCCTGACCCGCGACCGCGGCGCAATGAAGGGCGGTCGCATCAAGGTCATCATCATGGCGCTCCTCGGGGCCGGCATGATGATGACGATCGTGCCGCAAGAAAACCTCGACCGTATCGCGAACCTCAACCCATTTGCGGAGGGCCGCGGCGGCAACGTCGGTACGCACTCGACCGAGCGTCGCGTCGAGACCGTGGGTCTCGGCTGGGACATCTTCCTCGAGTATCCGATCTTCGGCATCGGGATCGGAAACTTCCGCGAGGTCGCGCGGCAAGTGTACAACGATCCGTACTATCGTCCGCCGCACAACTCGTACATCTGGGCACTCAGCGAGGGCGGGATTTTCTGCTTCATGCTCTTTTTGCTGCTCTACTGGGTCACGTTGCGTGATATTCGATGGCTGCAGCGATCGCCGGCGACCCCCGCCGATCTCCGCTGGATCGCGGCCGCACTCGAGCCGAGCCTCATCCTCCTTCTCTTCTACAGCTTCTTCGCCGACATGTGGTTGAACCCGATCGCCTACATCCTCATCGTCCTGACGCTCGTCTTCAAACGCTACGTGAGCTCTCGCCGTGTCGTCCTCGCCTGACATGGGTCCCCGCCCGATCGCTTTTTTCTCGCCCGAGCTCGTGAGCGGCGGGACCCAGCGCCATTTGCTCGAGGTCCTGCGCCTGATCGACCGCTCGCGCTTCACACCGATCGTGATCTCGGCAAAGGGCACGGGGCCTCTCGGCGCGGTGGTGCGGGCTGCTGGTGTGGAGCTCGTCGAGCTCCAGCTCGGGCCGTCGATGGTGAGCCGCGACTTCGTGCGTTGCGTGCGCGAAGCAACAGCGGTGCTGCGCGAGCGTCGCGTCGCCGTCGTCCAGTACTTCGAGTGGCGCGCGGGTCTCATCGCGATCGCGGCTGCGCGCCGTGCCGGTGGCTGCCGGCTGATCGCTGCTCGGCGGAGTGTCCCGAAAGAGCGCGGAATGCAGCGGGCCCTCGCCGAGCTCGTCGTCCGAATCGCGGATCGCATCGTGGTGAACGCCGAGATGCTGCGGCCGAGCGGCGGGGCGGGGCGGCGCACCGATGTGATCCCGAGTGGGGTGGATACCGATCGCTTCGCCCCTGGCCGTGATCGCGAGGCCGCGAAAACGGGCCTCGGGTTCGTTCCCGAAACCGCCCTGATCGGCACCGTCGGGCGTCTCGAGCCCCGCAAGGGTACCGATACGCTGCTCGACGCCGTCGCCGCCCTGGGCGCTGCACGTCCCGACGTGGCGCTCGTGGTCGTCGGCGAGGGACCGTTACGGGGGGAGCTCGCGGCGCGCGCCGAACGGCTCGGCATCGCGGCGCGCGTGCGACTCCTCGGGGATCGCGCCGACGTCGATGACGTGCTCGCGGCTCTCGACGTGTTCGTCCTGCCGTCGCGCACCGAGGGAATGTCGAACGCGCTCCTCGAGGCGATGGCGATGGCGTTGCCCGTGGTCGCGACCGCGGTCGGAGGCACGCCCGAGGTGATCGCCGACGGCCGGAGCGGGTTGCTCGTCCCGTCGGATGATCCGGCGGCGATGGCGGCGGCGATCGGTCGCGTGCTCGCCGATCCGGCACGTGGCCGCGGTCTTGGCGAGGTCGCACGGTCGGTGGTCGAGGAACGGTACGGGGCGCGCAGCATGGTGCGGCGGCTCGAGGGGATCTACGCAGCGGTCGCAGGCGAGCGATCGACGCCCGCGGCTGCGCCGCTCGTGTCGGCGCGGAACCTCGACTCGCTGGAAAGCTGTCGCCAATGAACGGCGCCGCGATCTTCGCCTACCACAATTTCGTCGAGCGGCCGGGAGAGCCGGCACCGACCTCGCAGGCCTACGTGTTGAGCCAGGCGCAGTTCGACGCGCACCTCGATGCGCTCGCCGATCCGGACCTTCGGGCGAGCCGGCTCACCGACGTCATTAGCGCGCCGTCCGCGGGGCGCTTCGTCCTTTCCTTCGACGACGGCTACCTGACGGACTACACGGTGGCGTTCGCGAAGCTCGCCGAGCGCGGATGGCCGGGATGCTTCTTCGTCATCGCCAACCAGGTCGGGCAACCGCGAGCGCTCGGGTGGAAGGAGCTTCGCGAGATGGCGAACGCCGGCATGGAGATCGGCAGCCACTCGCTCACGCATCCGTTCCTGCACCGCGCCGATCCCGATCAGATCCGCCGCGAGTTCGGCGAGTCGAAGCGGATCCTCGAAGACGGACTCGGCCAAGCGGTGCACTTCGCTTCGTTGCCGCGCGGGAGCGCCGCGCCCGGCATGGGCGCCTTGATCAAGGAGCTCGGCTATCGCGCGTTCTGCACCAGCGAGCCCGGTCTCGTCTCGGTGCGCACCGATCCGTACGAAGTTCCGCGCATCGCGGTGAAGCAGCGCACCACCCCGGCATTCCTCCGCCACGTGTGCGCCGGCAGCCGCCTGACACTTGCCACCCTGCAGTCGTTTCACGCCGTCAAGAAGCTCGGGAAGCAGTTGGTCGGAGCCGAACGCTGGCGCCACATCCGAGGAGTGCTCATGGATGCGGCCGAGCGGGCGCGCGCCTGACGCCGTCGTCGTTCGAGATCACGAGACATGTGCGGAATAGTCGGCCAGTTCAATCACGGTGACGGTACGCCGATGGGAGACGCGGTGCTCTCTCGGATGTGCGCGGCCATCGTGCACCGCGGACCCGACCACGAAGGTCATTACGTGGACGGCGCCTTCGGCATGGGAATGACCCGGCTCAGCATCAACGACCTCGAAGGCGGCCATCAGCCGCTCACGAACGAGGACGGCTCGATCGTCGTCGTGTGCAACGGTGAGATCTACAATTCGCCCGAGCTGCGCCGTGACCTGGAGGCCCGCGGGCATCGCTTCGCGTCGCACTCCGACGTCGCGGTCATTCCGCACCTCTACGAAGAATATGGCGAAGACTTCGTCCGGCATCTGGACGGCATGTTCGCCGTGGCGCTCTGGGATACCCGGGCGCGCCGACTCTGCCTCGCGCGCGATCGCATCGGGATCAAGCCGCTGTACGTGGCTGGCCGCCGCGGCGCCGTCGCATTCGCGTCGGAGATCACGGCGCTGATGGCCGGCGGGTGGTGCGACGACCTCGACCTCACGAGCCTGCATCACTATCTCTCCCTCGGCTACATCCCGGCTCCCGGGAGCATCTTCACCGGCGTCCGGGAGCTCGAGCCCGGTACGCAGGTCACGATCGAGGCTGGCCGTTCCCCGGTCGAGCGCCGCTACTGGCAGCTCCGGTTCGCTCCGGAGAGCCCGGCGCGTCGCGACGAGGAATACGTCGAAGAGGTGCAGGCGGCCCTCCGCGCTGCGGTGAAGAGTCACCTGCTGTCGGACGTGCCGATCGGTGTGTTCCTCTCGGGCGGCGTCGATTCGAGCGGGCTCGTCGGGCTCATGAGCGAGTTCGCGACCCAACGCATCCAGACCTTCTCCGTCGGCTTCGAGGAGAAGAGCTTCGACGAGCTCGAGCTCGCGCGCCAGGTCGCGGCGCGGTACGGCACCGATCACCACGAGATCGTCGTGCGGCCCGACGCGCTCCGCGTGCTTCCGGCGCTCGTCCACCACTTCGGCGAGCCGTTCGCCGACTCCTCCGCCGTGCCGGTGTACTACGTGTCCGAGCTCGCCCACCGGAACGTCAAGGTCGTGCTGTCGGGTGAGGGCGGCGACGAGGTGTTCGCCGGCTACGAGACATATCTGGCGGGGAAGCTCGCCGCGTTGTATCGGCGCCTGCCAGGCGTCGTCGGCCGGTCGCTGTTGCCGGCGGTCGTGCGCCGTCTCCCCGTGTCGCACGGCAAGGTCAGTTTCGATTACAAGGCCAAGCGCTTCGTGGCCGGGGCCACCCTACCGCTCGCGGACGGCCACTTCTGGTGGAAGGTCGTGCTGTCGGAGGCCGTGCAGTCCGAGCTCTGCGTCGCGCGGGCGGACGACCCGCACCTGGAGACCGCGGCGCTCTATCGGGCTGCGGCGGAACGCGCCGGAAGCGACGACTGGCTCGCGCGACTCCAGGCAATCGACGCGCAGATTTATCTCCCGGATGACATCCTCACGAAGGCCGATCGCATGAGCATGGCGCACTCGCTCGAGGCGCGCGTGCCGTATCTCGACACGAAGCTCGTCGAGATCGCGGCCCGGCTTCCGAGCGACGTCAAGCTGCGTCGGTTCAGCAAGAAGTGGATCCTGAAACAGGCGCTCGCGAAGCACGTGCCCGCGTCGATCCTCCAGGCCAAGAAGCGCGGCTTCAATGTGCCCGTCGCCACTTGGCTCCGGAAGGAGCTGCACGACATGACGGCGGACGTGCTCTCGCCGACGGCGCTCCGTCGGGTCGGATTGTTCGAGCCGAGTTACGTGCAGCGGCTCATCGCCGAGCACGATGCGATGCGGGCCGACCACAGTCGGCCGCTCTGGACGTTGCTGGTGTTCATGAATTGGTACGACATGTGGCAATCGGCGCGTGCCGCCGGGCGTGTCGCCGCCGTCGCTTCTCACCCCCCAGTGCCATCATCGGCCGTCGGCCTGGCATCCCGTGAATCCTGAGACCCCCATGAGCATGCACACTCCAGCCAGCGCGTCCGTCACCCCGCGGATGTCGAGCATCGAGCCGGCATCCGAGGCGGTGCGCGCGCCCGTCGCGCCCGCCGAGCTCACGGTCGTCGGCGGGTCCACGCCGATCTGGCAGCGGCTCGCCGCGATCATCGGCCTCGTCCTGTTGTCCCCGCTCGCGTTCGCGATCGCGATCGGCATCAAGCTGACGAGTCAGGGGCCCATCCTGTATCGCGGCAAGCGGCTCGGCCGCGGTGCGACGGTCTTCGAGATCTACAAGTTCCGCACGCTCGAGGTCGGCGCCGAGCAGCGCATCGGCGCGCGGCTGCTCGAGCATTCGGACGGGCTGTACACGAAGATCGGCCGCATGCTGAAGCGCGCCAAGCTCGACGAGATCCCGCAGCTCTTCAACGTGATCAAGGGCAACATGAACCTCGTGGGCCCGCGCCCGGTGCGTCCGATCTTCCTCGAGACGCTGTCGCGCGAGATCCCCGGCTATCTCCGTCGTTTCGCGGTGAACCCCGGCATGACCGGCCTCGCGCAGGTGCGCGGGGGCTACTTCACGCACCCGCGCGACAAGCTTCGCTACGACGAGATCTACATCCGAAACCGCGGATGGTGGCTCGACGTTCGGCTGGTGACGCTCACCTTCATCAAGGTCCTGAACCGTTGGATGACGCTCGGCCTGCTGCTGACCGCGCTCTTCCTGTCCGCGGCCTTGTTGCCGGGGCTCTTCCACTACCCCTTCCAGCTCGAGATCGGCACGTTCAAGCTGAGCCCGTTCGAGGTCTTCGTCGCGGTGACGGCGGCGTGGATCGCGGTGCAGCGGTCCCCGCGCCATCAACTCTGCATCTACGACACGGCCGTCAACGGGCCGATGGCCGCTTTCGTCGGGTTCGCGACGCTCGCGTCCCTCGTATCCGCCGAGCCGGCATCGGCGATTCAGGGCGTGCTCTATTACGTCGCGACGGGCTTCTTCCTGACGTTCCTCATCGTGACGACGCGTCTCTCGCAGACCGAGGCCAACCAGATCGCGACCGTGGTTGGGCTGTCGGCGGTCGCGGTATCGCTGATCGGCCTCATGCAGATCGGGCTCGACAACCAGCTCGGGGCGCAGAGCGCGCCGCGCATGTCGTCGACGCTCGGCAATCCGGTGCTGCTCGCGACCTATCTCGTGCTCGGACTGCCGTTCCTGTTGACGCAGATGCTGCACAGTCGGACGCGCGAGGTCCGCGATCTCTGGGTCGCCTGCGCGACGATCGCGCTCGTCGGCATCTTCCTGACCCAGACCCGCATGGGCTTCGTGGCGCTGCTGGTGACGTTCGGCACCTTCCTTTGGCGGAGCCGCTACCGGCTCCTGGCGATTCTTTCGCTCTCGGTGATCATGGTCGGCCTGATCGCGATCGGCGGTGAGCGCCTGCGGCTCTCGCTTCCCGAGGTGACGGCAGAGGCTTCTCGGCGCACCGTGGCCGCGACGGAGGTCTTCTCGGCGCCGGCCAGCGAGCTCTTGCTCGGCGTCGGCAGTATCCGCCGTCAGGCGGTGTCGCCGATCCCGGAGAAGGACCGGCCGTGGATCTCGAGCAACATGCACCTGACGCTGATCCGGCAGCACGGCCTCATCGGCTGGGGCCTCATGATGTGGATCTTCGGCGCGACGATGTTCGCGCTCTATCGCGGGTACGATCACATCCACGACCCACACATGCGGCGCATCGTGTGGGCGATCTTCAGCTCGATGGTGGGTGTCCTGATCTCGATGACCGACGCCAACGTGTTCTTCAGCGTCACGATCCAGATCTTCTTCTGGGGCATGGTCGGCGTCGGACTCGGCATCATCACGCACCTCAGCGGACGCCGTCCGAGCTTCCGCGTCTTGTGGCGGTTCGGCGAGCACGGGGACTGAACGGGACATGGCGAACGCAAACAGTGCGGCGGTGTCGGATGGGGCCGGCGACCGCGTGGGTATCGGCACGAGCGTGATGCGCGGCCTGGTGGCCGGGCTCGGCGCAGGCGTCGTCTGGTGGCTCGTCGAGCTCGCCGTGAATTGGGCCTTCGGCGGCGTGATCCCGCTGGAGGAGTCGCTCACGGTTCTCGGGCTCGATCTCGCGATCGGCGGTGTCTCCGGACTCGTGGTCGGCGCGGTGATCGGGGCGCTCGGCCGCGGCGACAACGTGGTCGCGTACGCGCTCGGTATGACGGTGGTCTACGGCCTGCTGCGGGTCTATGAGCCGCCGTCGGTCTTCGGCGAGGGGCTGTTCGTCCTCATCGGGGCGGGGTGCGCCGCGCTCGGTGTCATGGTCGCCGGATCTCGGGTCGGGTGGATGGGCTTCCTCCACGTCGCGATCGTCGCGACGGCGGCGCTCGCGCTCGGCAAGACGACCATCACCGAGGTCCAGAGCTCGTACTTCAGCAAGCAGGAGCCGAACGGATTCCTGCTGGTCGCGGTGCTCGCGGTCCTTCCGGTTCTCGGGGTCGCGATCGACCGCATCCTCGCCTTCGTCCTGCGTCGCGACGTCGTCCGGCTCGCCGTCGTGTTGGTCGTGGGCGGTATTGCGGCCCTGATATGGGGCAAGCAGCTCTCCACGGCCGCCTTCGATGATCCCCGTCCGCTCCGCGCCGTCGCACCGGCCGGGGCCCCCGACGTGTTCCTCATCTCGATGGACACGACCCGTGCCGACCACATGTCGACGTACGGGTACGAGCGCGAGACGTCGCCGCACCTCACGGCGCTCGCGGCGGACGGCCTCAACTTCACGCAAGGGCGCTCGCCCGCGCAGTGGACGGTCCCCGGCCACGCATCGATGCTGACCGGCATGTATCCGAGCCGACACGGCGCGCACTACGTCGGCGGATGGAGCGCGGGTCCCGCCATCTACGGCCGGCGCCGCGTCTTCCCGTTGGCCGAGGACAAGACGACCCTCGCCGAGGTGCTGCACGGCCGCGGCTGGGCGACGGGTGCCTTCGTCGCGAACTTCGCGAACCTCTACCGTGGGTTCGGCATGGCGCAGGGCTTCCAGCGCTACGAGGATCATCCGCAGCTGCTGCTGCGGCCGATTCCGCACGTCGTCGGCTTCGTGCAGCAGTTCTCGCCCGCCTTCATGAAGAAGCCGTTCCGAAGCGCGCACGACATCAACGCGGCCGCGTTCGACTGGATGGACACGCTGCCGCAGGGGCGCCCGGCGTTCGTCTTCTTGAACTACCTCGAGCCGCACCACTGGATCGCGGCGCCGCCCTACGATCGCTGGGCCAAAGATCTCCCGAACGCGAAGCGCCTCGCGCGAAAGGGACTCTTCACACACAAGATTCCGGCCGGTCTCAGTGCGGAGGAGAGCGAGTTCGTCACCGCGAACTACGACGGGCAGATCCTGGCGATGGACGCCGCGCTCGGCGAGCTCGTGGCCGAGCTCAAGCGGCGCGGGCGCTACGAGAACGCGCTCATCGTCGTGAGCGCGGACCACGGCGAGCTGCTCGGCGAGCACGACATCGTCGGTCACGGCGGCCGCATGATGTACGAGGGGCTGCTGCACGTCCCCATGGTCGTGAAGCTTCCGGGCGCGACGCGGGCGAAGGGGGTCGTCGACGATCCCGTGCAGGTGGTCGACATCCTGCCCACGGTCCTGGACGCGGTCGGCGCGCCGGTGCCGGGCGGCGTGCAGGGCTCGCCCATGCGGCAGGTCGCGCGCAACAGCCTCGCCGAGGAGCACATCAACCCGGAGTTCGTGTCGTTCTACGGCGAGGTGTACAACCGCGCGCTTCGCGTCATCTACGACGGTCCCTACAAGCTGATCTCGTCGTCGCGCGGCGAAAAACTCTTGTTCGACCTCACGAAAGACCCGAACGAGAACAACGACCTGGCCAAGCAGGAGGCCGAGCGGGTCGCGAGCATGGAAAGCGAGCTCGAAGCGGCGATGAGCTCGATGGATCAGAAGGTCGCCACGGCCGACGATCCGTACGCCGATCTCCACGAATACATCGAATAGAGGAGCTGCATGTCCACGTCCCCCACCGACACCGGCAGCACCGCCGCAACCCCGCGGATCTCGGTCGTGATGCCGGTCTACAACTCCGAGCGTCTGCTCGGTGAGTGTCTCGCTGCGCTCAACGCCAGCACGTTCCGCGACTTCGAGGTCGTCGTGGTCGACGACAGCTCGACCGATCGTTCACGTGAGATCGCGGCCGCGCACGGCGCCCGGGTCGTGCCGAGCGGCGGTCGCCTCGGACCGGGCCGCGCGCGCAACAAGGGCGTCGAGCATGCGCGTGGCGCCATCGTCTTCTTCATCGACTCCGACGTCGTCGTTCGCCCCGACACGCTGGCCCGGCTTGCCGCGGCCTTCGATCGTGATCCGGGCGTCGCGGGACTCATGGCCGTGCAGTCGCCGACGATGCGGTTCCGGAATCTCTGTAGCGTCTACAAGAACCTCTGGATGTACTACACGTACGTCCGGCGGGCCGGGCAGGACGTCCCGCTCTTCTACACGACCGCCGCCGCGATCCGGCGCGACGCCTTCGTCGCGTCGGGCGGCTTCGACGTGAACTACGTCGACCCGAACATCGAGGACACGGACTACGGGCAAAAGCTCGCCTCCCAGGGCTTCCGGATCCAGATCCTCCCCGACCTCGAGGTCGAGCACGTGAAGGGCTACGACCTCGCAGGTCTCCTGCGAGTCGACTTCCTGCGCTCTATGTCGCTTGCGAGGTTGAAGCTCAGAAAAAGCGCTGACGGAATCAGCACCAACGACACTTCGGTGCCGACGGGCTACATCGTGAGCGTGCCGCTCGCGGGTCTCGCCGTCCTGCTCGGGCTGGTCGGTCTCGCCCTGGGTAACCGAACGCTGCTCCTCGCGAATTTTCTCGCACTCCTGACCATTCTCGTGCTAAACGTTCCATTTCTCAGGTTGATTCGCGCTCACGGTGGCGTTCGAGCGTGGGGCCTGAGCTGCGGCCTACTCATCATCGAGCTTCTCACCGCCGGTGCGGGCAGCGCCGTCGGTATCGCAACCTATTTCGGCGGAAAGAAGTACTAGGAGGATTTCCCGATGGGCTACCTGGATTACCTGCGTCACGGCAGCAAGATGTTTTCGAAGAAGGGCGCGATGCCGGCGTACATGGTGTACTTCATCGCCGACGCCTGCAACGCGAAGTGCAAGCACTGCCTGCTTGCCGACGGCGCGCATCCGGGTTGGGAAACCCCGAGCATGCAGTTCAAGAAGCAAGAGCTGACGCTCGAGGAAGTCGACAAGATCACGGCGAGCATGGGCAAGAGCCTCATGTTCCTCCTGCCCACCGGCGGCGAGCCCTTCCTCCGGAAGGACATCGGCGAGATCGTCAAGATCTTCTACAAGAACACGGGCGTCCGGAACGTCGGCATCCCTACCAACGGCTCGACGGTCACGCGCACGCTGAAGATCGTCGAGGACGTGCTCAAATCCTGCCCCGACCTCGACCTCGGTATCGACGTTTCGCTCGACGGCGTCGGCGCGCTGCACGACGAGATCCGCGTCTTTCCGGGTCTCTTCGAGCGCTCGGTGCAAACCTACAAGGAGCTGAAGAAGCTCTCGAAGCATTACCCGCGGCTGAACGTGAACGTCGAGACGACGGTGTCGTCGCACAACGACAAGCACCTCATGGAGAACTACGCGTGGTTCCGCCGCGAGCTCGAGGTCGACAACGTCTTCACGCTCCTCACGCGCGGGTCGCCGAAGGAGTCGATCGCGAAGTTCTTCGACGTGAAGCTCTACGAAGAGTACGCCGACCTCATCGAAGAGGACATGAAGAGCGGCTCGCTCTCGGGCTACGACACGTTCCCCTTCGCTGACTTCATCAACGCGAAGCGCATCGTCCGCCATCGCCTGATCGCAGAGATCGCCAAGACGAACACGTACCAGATCCCGTGCTACGCCGGCTCCCTCGGCGCCTGCATGTTCGCGAACGGCGACATCCTGCCGTGCGAGCTGTTGATCGACCGCAAGCTCGGCAACGTCCGCGACGTGAACTACGACTTCAAGAAGATCTGGTACAGCCAGAAGGCCGACGAGACCAGGAAGTTCATCGCCGACACGAAGTGCTTCTGCACCTACGAGTGCTTCCTGACCGTCAACATCCTCTTCAATCCGCGCATGATGCCCAAGATCCTGAAGGAGTGGGGCAGCCTCAAGATGCGGAAGGCGATGCGCGCGCTCGGCATCACGCAGAAGCAGGAATCGGCGATCGTGAAGCGCGTCGAGAGCCAAGGCTGCATGAACGGCGCCATCCAGGCGCACAACCAGAAGGTTCTGAACGGCACGGCCAACGGTCATGCCAACGGCCACGCCAACGGCGCGCTCAACGGTGCCGCGAACGGCGCGAGCCACACGAACGGCGAAGCACACCCGCTCAACTGATCCCGACTGAGGCCGCGGCAGCGGATCACCGCCGCCGTGCGGCGGGTTGCTGCCGCGGCTTCTTCCCGCCCTGTTCCATATTCCCCGGCGCCATGCCGGCATTCGACTGGAGGCTCCCACATGTACCGAGGCAAGCGCATTTCCGTGGTCATTCCGTGCCACAACGAAGAGGACGGCATCGCCGCCGTCATGGCGCAGATGCCGCCGATCATCGACGAGGTGGTCGTGGTCGACAACAACTCGACCGATCGCACCGCTGAGGTCGCGGCCGCGGCCGGCGCAGTCGTCGTGAAGGAGACTCGCAAGGGCTACGGCTACGCGCACAAGGCCGGCTATGCGGCGGCGAAGGGCGACATCATCGTCACGATGGACGGCGACGGCACGTACCCGCCGGACAGCGTGCCGCTGCTCTTGTACGTGATGCTGGAGGAGAAGGTCGACTTCATGACCGCGCGGCGCTGGTACTCCAAGAGCGGTGACGTGAAGAGCCCGATCCGCCTCCTCGGCAACGCGATCCTCTCGGGCGCGATGATGACGCTCTACTTCAAGTTCATCATCGATTCGCAGTCGGGCATGTGGATGTTCAAGAAGGACATCCTGCCGGAGCTCGATCTCACGTCGAACGGCATGGCGCTCTCGGAAGAGATCAAGATCGAGGCCTTCACCCACCCGGGCATCCGCTGCCTCGAGATGCCGATCTACTACGGTGCGCGCATCGGCGAGTCGAAGCTCAACATCTGGCGTGACGGCTTCTACAACCTGTTCTTCCTCGTGAAGAAGCGCTTCATGCTGCGGAAGAAGAGCCCGCGCCTGCGGGTGGTCGAGCCGATCCGTCCGGCGGCCGAAATCGCCCAGCCGGCCGAGCCCCCGATCGAGCGCCGCGCCGTCAACTGAGCATGGTTCGAGCGATCGGCGGCCTCGCCGAGCGGAGGGAAGGGGGCGCGAGCCCCTTTCCCGCGTAACCCCGCATGGCGTTGCCGATCGCGCACGCGGCGGCAGGCTATCTCGTTCATCGGGCGACCTGTGACGGTCGCCCGTCGAGCGGAGCCTGGCAGCGGGCTGTCCTCTTCATGTTCATCGGGAACCTGCCGGATCTGGACTTCCTGATCGGGTTCGCGTTGGGATTCCCCGGAATGGTGCACCGCGGGATCAGCCACACCGTCGTTGCCGCGGTGGTCTTCGGAATCGCCGCGGGTGGCTTCGCGCGGTGGCGGTGGGGCGAGCGGTTCGGACCGGTCGCCATCGCGTTCGGCGCCGCGTACGCTTCGCACCTGGTCGTGGACTATCTGACGATCGACTCGCGCCCGCCGGCGGGCGCGCAGTTCCTGTGGCCGTTTTCCGACGCGTACTTCGGGACGACCGTCCCGGTTTTCGGCGAGATCTACATCGACGGCCGGACGCGCGAAGGGTTCCTGCGGACCGTGCTCGCGTGGCCGAGCGTCGTCGTGCTGGGCCGCGAGCTCCTCGTCGCCTGCGCCGCGATCGGCGGGTGGCATGCCGTCGAATGGGCGCGGGGACGCATCGGCGGGTCGGTGTTCCCGCCGCTCGCGCGGCGCGCGCTCGCGGACCGCGAGGAGGATCTCGCCTGATCGGATACTGGCCGCTCGGCGCGTACGTCGGGGTGTTGCTCGCGCTGTTCGTGCGTTTCGTCGACCCCGAGGCGAGGGTCGCTGCGCGGCGGCTCGTCGGCAGCGCCTCCGATCTGGCGCTCGTGCAGCGGCAGCACCGCGTGTTCTACGCGCTCGTGCTGCTGGCGCCCGGCGAGTGGTGGTGGCGTGGGCGTCCGGGAAGCGTCGTGCAGCTTCTCGGACTCGCGCTGGCGGTGGCCGGTGTCGCCGGGTACCGGCTCGCCGGACGATCGCTTGGCGATCACCTGGGACCGCTGGTCGCGCCGTCGGAGCCGGCCGCGCTGGTCGAGCGCGGGCCCTATCGCCGCATTCGCCATCCGATGTATCTCGCCGAGCTCGCGATGGCGTTTGGTCTCCCGCTGCTGCTCGGTGCGTTCTGGACGCTCGGTCTCAGCCTCGTGTTCGCCGTCGTCGTGCTGCATCGGATCGGTGTCGAAGAAGACGCCCTGGCCTCGCGCCTTCCGGACTATCCCGCCTACGCCGCCCGTACCGCTCGCCTCGTCCCCCATGTCTACTGAACGCACGCCGTCACACCCCTCGCTGCCGCTCGTGGTGGCGCTGATCGCCTGGGCAACCCTGGTGTACGTAGCCTACCTCGCGAGCTATCTCGGCTGACGGATGATCGACGCCGTGATTCTGGTCGGGGTGCTCCTGGCCCTCTACGGCTTCGGCCGTCGTTGCCTCCGGGCGGTGCCATTTGCCGACGGGCTCGAAGAGGGACTCTACGCGCTCGGACTCGGCCTCGGGCTCTTCGCGTACGCCACGCTCGCCCTCGGCGTCGTGGGGCTCCTGAACCGGCCCGCGCTCCTCGCGACCCTGCTCGGCGCGGCGTGGTTCGGACGACGCGAGATCGTCGCCGGGATCTTCCGTGGCCGCCGTGCCGCGCTCGCGTGGGTCGCGACCGGTCTCGTCGGTGAGCGCATTGCCCTCTTCGCGTGCCTCGGGCTGCTGCTCGTCGAATGCCTCCTCGCGATGGCGCCCGTCGTCGGCGGCGATGCGGTCAAGTATCAGCGCGTGTACCCGCGGATCTTCGCCGAGGCCGGCGGGTTCGTCGCGACGCCGTGGAGCTTCTGGGGGTACATGCAGTACCTCATGAACATGTTGTTCACGGCGGCGTTCGTGCTGCGCGGCGACGTCCTCGCGCGCTTCCTGAACGTCGCGTACGGCGTGCTCGCGACGTTCGCCGTTTTCGCGCTCGGTCGCCGGTTCTTCGGGCGCGCGGTCGGCGCCTGGGCCGCCGTGCTCTTCTTCGTGATGCCGTTCACGGCGACGCTGATGATCCGCGCCTGGGTCGAGTTCGCGCTCGGGCTCTACGTGCTGCTCGGGGTGCACGCCGTGCTCGCGTGGCGCGAGAGCGGCAGGGGGGAGTGGCTCGCGCTCGGCGGCGTGATGGGCGGGCTCGCCGCGGGCACGAAGCTCATGGGCGTCCTAGCGCCGGCGCTGCTCGGCACGGTCATCGTCGCGACGGCCTTCAGGGGAGGCGCCGTGCGCGGCGCGCTCCGTGCGGTGATCGGCTTCGGTTTCATCGCCATGGTGGTCGCGTCGCCGTGTTATCTCCGGAACGCGGCGGCGACGGGCAACCCGATCTTTCCGTTCGGCTACGGCGTGTTCGGCGGCGCCAACTGGAGCGCCGAGGCCGCGCGTGGGCTCGACGACTACTACGCGGCGTATCGCGAGACGCACGCGCAGAAGCGGGGCGGCGGCGCCTACGGCTCGTGGATCGAGGCGCTGCGGTTCCCGTGGGACGCGACGATGGCCCCGTATGCGTTCGAAAAGGTCGGACGGTACGCGTACGACGTCGGCCCGTTCCTGCTCGCGTTCTTGCCGGGGGTCTTGCTGCTGCGGCGCGCGCCCACCGCGTGGATCCTCGCCGGTCTCGGCTGCGCCTACAGCGCCATCGTGGTGCTCGGCATGTGGGCGCATCCACGATACATCCATCCGACCTTGCCGCTCTTTCTGCTGGTCGGCGTCTTCGCCATCTGGGCGCTCAGCGCCACGTCGCGGGTGGCGCGCTGGGCCGTCGTTCTCGTCCTCGCGTCGACCGCGCTCCTCCAGGGCGTCACGGCGCTCCGGGTCGTCGCGCCGCTCGTGCCCGACAGCGCCCGCGTCGCGGCCGGTCTGATGTCGGAGGACGCGTTTCTTCGCCGCTACGAGCGGCGCTACCCGCTCTGGGAGCTCGTGAATCGCGAGATGCCCGAGAACGGCAACCTCCTCATCCTGGCGATGATTCCGCATCCCTACCACCTGACCCGACCCTTCACTCTCGCGAGCCCGCTCGAACAGGGCGCCATCGACTATCGCCGGCTCGACACAGTCGACGACCTCCAGGCCGCGCTGGCACCGTTCGGCGTGACCCACGTCGTGCGCGAGCCCGAGGACGAGAAGGCGGCGTCGAACCCGGTCGGTGACAAGGTCACGGCGTTGTGGGACGGGCTCCTCGCGCGCTCAGAGAAGGTCGCGGAAACGACCACGGGCGCGCTCTATCGGATCGGACCTCTGGTGGCGGGGAAGGGGCCGGCGTCGCCGGCGAGCGGCTCGTGAGGAAGAAGTCCAGCGGCAACATGCTGCTCGATATCGCGGGCCTGATCGGCTCGCGGCTGATGCTGGTGATCTTCGGGTTCGGCACCGGGATCATCACGGCGCGTCTCCTCGGGCCGCACGATCGAGGGCTCTTCACGCTCCTCGTCATGCTGCCGCAGACGCTCGTGACGTTCGCGAAGATGGGGGTGGCGCAGGCGAACGTCTACTACATCCGGCGCGCGAAGGTGCCGGTGTCGGTCGTCGCCTCCAACTCGCTGATCCTCTGCGCGGTCGTGTCGGTCGTGCTGTTCGTCGCAGCGTACTTCGGCGGCCGGTGGTTTCTCGACCCGTTCACGGAAGGTGCGCCTCCGTCCTACGTGTGGTTGGCGTTGGTCCTCGTTCCCTTCCTGCTGATCGAGAGCTACTTCATGTCGATCCTGCAGGCGGTCGAGGCGTTCGGCGCCTACAACATGCAGTCCATATACAAGGCGGTCATGAGCTTCGCCGGCATCGCGTTCGCGCTGCTGGTGCTCGACGGCCGTCTGTGGGCGGCGCTCATGTCGCAGGTGACGGTGCTCGCCGCGGCGAATCTCTGGCTCCTCTACCAGGTGTCACGGATCGCGCGCTTCGGTCCGCGCTGGGATCGCGAGGTCGGCAAAGGCGTGTTGGAGTTCGGCGCGAAGTCGTACGTCCAGACGCTCGCCGCGCATCTGCACCACCGCATCGACCTGTACCTGATCGCGCTCCTGATGACGCCGGAGCAGGTCGCGTTCTACTCGATCGCTGTGAACATGACGCACCCGATCCTCCAGATCCCCGAAGCGATCGGAACGATCATCTTCCCGAAGCTCGCGGGCTCGTCCGACGAGGCCGCGCACGCGCAGACCGCCGTGACGTGCCGGCACACGGTCTTCGCGACGCTGGTCGCGTCCGTCGTGTATGCCGGGATCGGCAGCCAAGTGATGGTGCTGTTCTACGGGGAGCGCTACGCGCCTGCGGTCCCGGCGATGTTCATGATGCTGCCGGGCATCATCATGATCGCGCTGTACCAGATCCTCACGCGGAACTTCACGAGCCGGAATCGCCAGCAAGTCAACATCGTGGCCGCGACGACGGCACTCGGCGTCAACGCCGCGACGGCGTTGATGCTCATTCCGCGATTCGGCATCGTCGGGGCGGCGATGTCGACGGCGCTCTCGTACACGCTCGCGGCGACGATCCTGCTCGTGGTCTTCGTCCGCGAGTCGGGGGGCAGCATCCGGGAAACCGTGCTGGTGAAGCGCGAGGACCTCGCGCGCTATCCTCAGCTCCTGCTGGCGACGAGCGCGCGGTTCCGGCGGTCCGGAAGCGTCGCAGAGTAGGGTAGGGGTGACGCGGGCGCTGCTGCCGCGTCGAGGAGGGCCGGTGGATCGGAAAGTACTCGTGATCGGATGGGACTCGGCGCCGCCGGCCCTCGTGTTCGATCAGTTCCGTGACGAGATGCCGGCGCTCTCGGCGCTGCTGGCGCGCGGCGCGCACGCGCGGCTCGCGAGCACGAACCCGCCGATCACGGTGCCCGCCTGGACGGCCATGACGACGAGTAAGGACCCCGGTCAGCTGGGCTGCTACGGGTTCCGGAACCGGAAAGACCACTCGTACGACGCGTACGCGTTCGCGAACGGGGCCTCGGTGAAGGAGCGGCGGGTCTGGGAGCTCCTCGGCGACGCCGGCAAGCGGTCGATCGTCCTCGGCGTTCCGCAGACGTACCCGCCGCGCCCGCTCGTCGGCGACATGGTCACCTGCTTCCTCACCCCGTCGACGAAAGCGCAGTACACGTATCCGCAGGGTTTGAAGGCCGAAGTCGAGGCCGTGTCGGGCGGCTACGTGCTCGACGTCGACGATTTCCGGACGTCGGCGAAGGACGCGCTCCTCGAGCGCATCTACACCAAGACGACGAAGCACTGGGCGGTCGCGCGACACCTCGCGAAGAGCCGGCCGTGGGACTTCTTCATGCTCGTCGAGATGGGGCTCGATCGGCTGCACCACGGGTTCTGGAGCTACATGGACCCGAAGCACCACAAATACGAGCCCGGAAATCCGTTCGAGCACGCGATCCGCGACTACTATCGCCACCTCGACCGGGAGCTCGCGTCGCTCCTGGCCCTCGTTCCGCCGGACACGCTCGTGCTCCTCGTCTCCGACCACGGCTCGAAGCGAATGGACGGCGGTATCTGTTTCAACGAGTGGCTGATCCGAGAGGGCTACCTGACGCTCAAGAGTCCGACGCCGAGCGCGCCGACGCCGATCGGCAAGGTCGCGATCGACTGGAGCCGCACGAAGGCGTGGGGCGACGGCGGCTACTACGGCCGGTGCTTCATGAACGTGAAAGGCCGCGAGCCGGAGGGCACGATCGACCCCGCCGACTACGAGACGGTGCGCGCCGAGCTGATGGCCGGCATAGCCGCGATCGCCGATCCGCAGGGCCGGAACATCGGCTCGCAAGCGTTCCGCCCCGAGGACATCTACCGCGACGTTCGCGGCGTCTCTCCCGACCTGATCGTCTACTTCGGCGACCTCGCCTGGCGGTCGGTCGGCGCCGTCGGTATGGGCGGCATCCATACCTTCGAAAACGACACCGGTCCCGACGAGGCGAACCACGACTGGTTCGGTATTTTCGTGCTGTCGTCGCCCGCAGGTGAGGTGCCGCTGAGGGGCGACCTCGGCGACCTCTCGATCTACGACGTCGCGCCGACGGTGTTGCGACTCTTCGACCGGCCGGTCCCGCCCGACATGATCGGCCGTGCGTTGGTCGCGTAGGAGGCCAGCCGTGTCACGCCACGTCGCCGTCGACATCGTGACGGGCTTCCTCGGGAGCGGGAAGACTACCCTCCTCCGCCATGTGTTGACCCACGGGCTCGCCGGCAAACCCGTCGCCCTTATCGTGAACGAGATCGGCGACGTCGGAATCGACGGCAAGGTCGTCACCGGTCTCGACTACGTCGAGAAGATGGTCGAGCTCTCGAGCGGCTGCATCTGCTGCTCGATCGACGAGTACCGGTTCGACCTCGCGATCCAGGAGATCGTCGACACCGTCGCGCCGCATTTGATCGTCATCGAGTCGACCGGGCTCGCGGATCCGGAGCCGTTGGCCTACCGCGTGAAGAGCGCCGGCCTCGCGCTCGACGCGGTGATCACGGTCGTCGACGCGGTGAACGTCGAACGCTTCCTCGCCGAGACGACCGTCGCCGGCGCGCAGGTGGGCGCGGCCGACTTCCTGGTGATCAACAAGGTCGATCTCGTGTCCGCGAGTGATGTCGTCCGGGTCGGAAAGCGCCTCCGGCGGTTGAACGACCGCGCGCTCCAGCTCGAGAGCGTTCGCGGGGCGATCGACGCCGACGTCCTGTTCGCGACCGACGTCGCTCGCCACCGCGCCCGCGCGGACGAGCCGGCGCCGGCAACGGGGCACCTGGCGGCGGACGGCTTCGAGTCGTTCGTCTACACGACGCGAGAGGCGCTCGATCAGCAGGCATTCGAGCGCGTGCTCGCGACGTTGCCCCGCGAGCTCATCCGGGCGAAGGGCATCGTCCGACTCGTCGACCGCGACTGGCACTGTCTTTTCAACGTGACGTGCGGACGGGTCGAGCTCGGCTGGCTGAGGCCCTCGGGCGGCGGCGACGCGAGCTCCGCCGTATTCATTGGTCGGGCCGCGCGCCGCCATCGGGACGCGGTTTGTACGGCTCTCGGCGCCTGTGAACGGCCGCGCCGCGCCTGAGCGCGAGGAGCGTCCCCAGGACTCACGACGCTATAGGCGTCGCCGCAAGGTTTTGATCTCACGGTTCATTTTCGCGCGCCGGTGACATTTTGTGCGTCGTCGGCATCCCCGCTTTGCTTTATCGTGTCGGTTTCAGCCGGCGATCCCCCAGGAGGTCGTTCCATGGAGTTGTTGGACAAGATTCGCAGCCGCAAAGCGCGCACCGGCGTCATCGGTCTCGGCTACGTCGGGCTGCCGCTCGCCATCGAGTTCGCGCACGCGGGTTTCCGCGCGGTCGGCATCGACGTCGACCAGCGCAAGGTCGACGCCGTCAACGCCGGCCAGTCGTACATCGTCGATACGGCGTCGGAGGAGATTGCGTCGCTGAACGCGACGGGTCGCCTCTCCGCGACGAACGAGTTCGCCGTGATCGCCGAATGCGACACGATCAACATCTGCGTGCCGACGCCGCTCCGGAAGACCAAGGATCCGGACATGACGTTCATCCTGGCCGCGGTGGCGGAGATCAAGAAGTACCTCCGACCGGGCCAGCTGGTGATCCTCGAGTCGACGACGTATCCCGGCACGACGGACGAGGTCGTGTTGCCGGCGCTCGAGGAGTCGGGGCTCAAGGTCGGCCAGGACTTCTTCCTCGCGTTCTCGCCGGAGCGCATCGATCCCGGCAACAAGCAGTACCAGACGCGCAACATCCCGAAGGTCGTCGGCGGCGTCACCGCCTCGTGCACGCAGGTCGCAAAGACGCTCTATGAGCAGAGCATCGACTCGGTCGTGCCGGTTTCGTCGACGCGCGTCGCCGAGATGGTGAAGCTCCTCGAGAATACCTTCCGGAGCGTCAACATCGGCCTCGTGAACGAGCTCGCCCTCATGTCGGCGAAGCTCAACATCAACGTCTGGGAGGTCATCGACGCCGCGGCGACGAAGCCGTTCGGCTTCATGCCGTTCTACCCCGGTCCGGGTCTCGGTGGGCACTGCATCCCGATCGATCCCTTCTATCTCGGATGGAAAGCCAAGATGAACGGCTTCGAGCCGCGCTTCATCGAGCTCGCGGGCCAGATCAACGAGTCCATGCCGAAGTTCGTCGTGGACAAGGTGACCGACGCGCTCAACAACGACGGCAAGGCGGTGCGGAACGCGCGCATCCACGTGCTCGGCGTCGCCTATAAGCGTGACGTCAACGACGTTCGTGAGTCGCCGGCCCTGCACGTCATCAAGATGCTCCTCGACAAGGGCGCCAAGGTCACCTACAGCGACCCGTTTGCGCCGACGATCCGGGAGGACGGCATGGAGATGTCGCACGTGCCGGTACGCGAGGCCCTCGAAGGGGGCACGGACTGTGTCGTGCTCCTCACCGATCACAGCACCTTCAACTATCCGGAGATCGTGCACCTCGCGCCGGTCATCATCGATACCCGCAACGCGCTCCGCGACTTCATCGGCGGGAACATCGTCCGGCTCTGAGCCCGACCCATGCGTCATCACCCCACCGCCATTCCCAGCGCCTGGCCGATCGCCGGCGGTCACATCGGGGTGGCGCTCGTGGTGGGCACCCTCGCGCATGCGGGCGTGGCGCGGCATGTCACGGGCCTCGCGCGCGCGCTCGGCACTGGCCGCCACCGGGTGCATCTCTACGTGCTGAGCGATGCGGGTGAGCCGGCGGTCCGGCTCCGCGGTCTCGGCATCCCCGCGACGTTGCTGCCGCGGCGGCACTCCTACGAGCCGGCGCGGATGCTCGCGCTCGCGCGTGCGTTCAAGCGGGACGGCATCGACGTCGTCCATGCGATCCTGCCGGCGGGCGCGGCGTATGGAGCGCTCGCGGCGCGCCTCGCGGGCGTGCCGATCGTCGTATCGAGCCGGGCAGGGGATCCCCGAGAGGATCGCCACGTGCGGTCCGTGTTGCGCCGTTTGTACCGGGGCGCGACCCTCGTGCTCGCCAATACGCGCGCGCAGGCGCGTCTCGTCGCGGAAGAGACGGGGATCGCCGTCGAGCGCGTTCCCGTCGTCTACGACGGGGCCGACCTCGCGGCGGCCAGCATGCCCGGTGTCCTCGAGGGGCTGCGCGATCGCGTGTGGCACCGTCGGCCGCTGATCGGCGGGGCGGGTTCTCCCGCCACCGGCCGTGCGCTCTTCTACGCGGCCGCCGGCCGGATCGCCGCGCGCCGTCCCGACGTGCAATTCGTGTGGCTCGCGGAAGGGAACGACGTCGGGGCGGGCGAGCTTCCCAGCGATCTGCCGGTGACCATCGTGCCGGCGGGGGACGACGCGCTTCCGGTTCTGAGCGAGCTCGCGCTGCTCTGTCTCACCGATGGTCCCGAATGCCCGTCGATCGGGTTGGCGTCGGCGGCAATGGCGGCGGGCCGACCCGTCGTCGCGGGGCTGGTGCCGGGCATCGACGAGCTCGTCGAGGACGGCACGACCGGTGCGGTCGTTCCCTCCGCCGACGCCGAGGCGTTGGCGGAGGCAGCCCTCGGGCTCCTCGAGGACCGTGGACGGCTCCGCACCCTCGGGTACGCGGCCCGGTCCCGGGCCGAGCAGGTGCTGGGCGTCGAGGGCATGGCCCGGGCGACCGCAGCGCTCTATGAAGCGTCACTCCTCGGGGCGATCGGCGGACCCGCGGGAGCGGTTTCGCGCTGAGCGGGAGGGGGCCTTGCGCCCCTCCGTGGGACGATGGCAAGGAAACGCGCGCGCACGCGTGCATCAACGACGTAGGGAAGGATCGACACGACACGATGAGTGACAACGCGATGAGACGGCGGCTCCTGAAGGAGTATCGCCAGGCAAACGACACCAACAAGGAGATGCCCTTCCTGCACACGCGGCAGCACCTCACCGAGCGTCTGGGCGAGAGCTACGAGACCCTGGCGCCCCACGTCGAGTGGCTGGAGCAGAATCGGTACCTGCACTGGAAGGCGGCCGACGTGTTCAAGATCTCCCCGAAGGGTCTGCGCTCCACGCACAATGACGCCGATCTGCTCGTGGAGTTCCCGGATTGACGGGCGTGATCGGCCGCGCCGTCGCCGGCGCGACGTTGGCCGGCGTGCTGATCGGTCTCGGTGAAGCCGCGATCGTCATCGTCGAGCGCCACCTCGGGCTCGACGCCGGGCTCTTGTACTTCGCGTTGCTGTCCTACGGCGGCATCGCGGCGCTGATCGGCGTCGGCATCGGGATCGCGCTCGCGGTCGTGCGCGCGTCGGGTCCGGTCGCGTTCGGGCTCAGCGGCGCCACCATTCTCGCCGTCCTCGCCACGATCATCGGCCGCTTCCGTGTCTTCCGTGACGTCTTCAACGAGACCTTCGACGGCGCGCCCATTTCGCCGGCGATGTTCCAGGTCGCGTCGCTCGGCGGCGCGATGCTCGTCTTCGCGCTCGCGTTTTTCGCGTTCCGCGCGCTCGCCCGCCGGGTTCCGGCGTTGGCCTCACCGGTCGTCGTGCTCGGTGCGCTCGCCGTCGGCATCGTGCTGGCGCGGGTCGGGATGGCCGCGTCGTCGCCCGCGCCCGCCGCGGTCGCGCGTCCGGCCGCAGTCGGGCAGGCGCACGAGGGTCCGAACGTCATTCTCATCGTGGTCGACACGCTGCGTGCCGACCACCTGTCCACCTACGGATACGAGGCGAGCACGACGCCGACGTTCGACCGGCTCGCTTCCGACGGTACCCGCTTCGCGAAGGCCTATTCCCAGGCGTCCTGGACGCGACCGTCGTTCGGCACGATCTTCACCTCGCTCTACCCGTCGTCGCACCGGGCGATCCACAAGGCCGATGCGTTGCCCGACGCCGTCGTCACGCTCGCCGAAGTCATGCAGGGGGCGGGCTACCAGACCGTCGGATTCGCGAACAACATCAACGTCGCGCCGCTCTTCGGGTTCCAGCAGGGTTTCGACCAGTACACCTTCCTCGAGCCCGAGTTCTTCTTCGGCGCGACGGAGTCCGCGGCGCAGCTCACGATCTACAACCAGCTGCGTCTCATCCGGGAGCGCTTCATCTCGAAGAAGAAGTGGGTCGAGAACTACTACCAGCCGGCCGACGTCGTTTCGAAGCGCGGGCTCGATTGGCTCGCCGCGCGCGATCCCAACCGGCCGTTCTTCATGTTCCTTCATTACATGGAGCCGCACGATCCCTATTTCGTCCACCCGTACAACGGCGAGGCCTATGCGCGGGTCGCGAATCCGAATCCGGACCCGTCGCTGGCGGACAAGTACCGAGCGGCCTACGACGGCGCCATTCGCTTTCTCGACGACGAGCTCGCGAAGCTCTTCGCGGAGCTGAGGAAGCAGGGGCTGTACGACGAGTCGCTCATCGTGCTCACCGCCGACCACGGGGAGGAGTTCCACGAGCACGGCGGTTGGTGGCACGGCACGACGCTCTACGACGAACAGCTCGCGGTGCCGCTCCTCGTGAAGGCGCCGAAGGGGGGACCGAGCGGCGTCGTCAACGACCACGTCGTCTCGAGCCTCGACATCGCGCCGACGATCATCGCGAGCACCGGCATCGCCGTGCCGAAAACGATGGTCGGAAAGCCGCTCGGTCTCGGTGCCGACGCGGCCGCGCCGCGCGACCACGCCTTTGCCGAGAGCGAGCTCGAGGGCAACAGCCTCCAAGCCTACCGGGCCGGGGGGATGAAGGTCATTCACGCCAACGCCGGCAACCCGCGGGGGCTTCCCGAGCATCAGCTGTTCGACGTCGGCACGGATCCGGGCGAGCAGAAGGACCTGATCTCGACCCAGACGGAGGTCGCCAACAAGCTCACCGCCGACATGAGCACGGTGCAGAGCCACGCCGAGTCGATCGCCGTCGAGTCGACGGGGACGTCGATCGACGCCGCCAGCGAAGAGCGGCTGCGCGCGCTCGGCTACGTGCACTGATCCTGCCGTGATCGCGATCATCGGCCTCGACGGGGCGACGTGGGACCTCGCGGGGCCGTTCCTCGACGCTGGCGACCTGCCGGTGCTCGCGGGACTGATCGCGCGCGGCGCGCACGGCGTCCTGCGGTCGACCGTTCCGCCGGTGACGTTCCCGGCGTGGTCGTCGTTCATGACGGGGACCAATCCCGGGAAGCACGGGATCTTCGATTTCACGCGCCGTGTCCCGGGGACGTACGAGGTCGCCTTCGTCGCGAGCCGCGACCGGCGCGTGCCCACCATGTGGCGCGTGCTCTCGGACGCGGGGCGCCGGGTCGCGGTGATCGGTGTCCCGACGACGTATCCGCCCGAGCCGGTGAACGGCATCATGGTCGGCGGCTTCGATAGTCCGGTCACGACCGGTATCGACGGCTCGTTCGTCCATCCGCGCGAGTTCTACGCCGAAATGACGCGCGCGGTCGGCCCGTACGCGATCACCGATTTCCAGGAGCTCACCATCGGTCCCGGATGGCACGACGACGCCTTCCCGAAGATCCTCGCGGCCGTCGATCGGAAGCGAGACCTCGCGCGTTACGTCCTCCGCCGCGAACGCTGGGATTGCTTCATGATGCTCTTCGGCGAGGCGGACACCGCGAGCCACCACTTCTGGATGTTCACGGACCCCGCGTCGCCGCGCTTCGATGCCGAGCGCTCGCCACGGTTCGGACGCGCCCTCCGCGACGTGTATCGCCGGCTGGACGCCGCGCTCGGCGCGATTCTCGCCGACCTGCCGGACGACGCGACGGTGTTGGTCGCGTCCGATCACGGCTTCGGCGGCGCCGGGACGACGGTGCTGCATCTCAATCGTTGGCTCGCGGATCACGGGTGGCTCGCGTTTCGTGGTGGCGGGCGGGGTGTCGGAGCTGGCGTGGCGCGCCTCGTCCGACGCACGGCCTTGGCGTTGCTCCCACGCGGTCTCCAGGAGCGCCTGGTCCGCCGTACCGGGCGCGGTCTGGCGCGGAAGCTCGAAAGCTGGTCGCGCTTCGGGGCGATCGACATGTCGCGGACGCGGGCCTTCTCGGAGGAGCTCAACTACGCGCCGAGCATCTGGCTGAACGTGCGCGGCCGCGACCGCGAGGGGTGCGTCGCCGCCGGCACGGAATACGACGCCGCCGTTCGCGATCTCACGGCCGAGCTGCTCGCGTGGCGGAATCCGACGACCGGCGCGCCGATCGTCGCGCGCGTCCACCGGCGCGACGAGCTCTACCAGGGGCCGTGCGTGTCGGACGCGCCGGATCTGGTCCTCGAGCTGGCGCTCGACGGCGGCTATTCCTACCCCTGTCTGCCGACGACCCCGGGCGAACGCCGGTCCGTTCGCCAGCTCGCCCGTGCCGAGCACGTCGCGGGGAAGGGTGGTGGCATGAACGGTAGCCACCGATCCGAAGGGATGTGGGTGCTCGCGGGGCCGACCGTCGCGCCGCGGGCCGCGACCGAAGCGTCGATCGTCGACGTCGCGCCGTCGGTACTGCACCTCGCCGGTCTGCCGGCTCCGTCGTGGATGGACGGACGCCTGCTACCGGGCGTCGCCGGCGCGATGGCCGTCGCCGACGCAGAGCCAGCGGTGCCGGAGACGATCGACGGCGAGGATCACGAGGCCGAGCTCCGCCGTCGGCTGCACGCGCTCGGGTACCTGAGTGATCCCGCATGATGCCGGCGCTCGCATCGCCGGAGCGGCGCTACCGGGTCGCGATCGTCGCCGCGTGTCCTTTTCCGACGCTGCAAGGGTCGCAGCTCCTGATTCGGCGCCTCGCGCACGGCCTCCGCTCTCGCGGGCACGAGGCGGTGGTCGTCACCTACGCCGAAGGGCTCGAACAGGCGCTCGCCGATCTCCCGGTGCGTCGCATCCCGCGTATCCCGGGCTTCCGGGCTCTCGGCTCCGGGCCGCGCGCCGCGAAGGTCGTGCTCGACGCGGCGCTGCTGTTGCGGCTGCTCGACGTGCTCCGGCGCGATGACATCGAGGTGATGCACGCGCACAACTACGAGGGCGCGTTGATCGGACTCGTGGCGCGACGGCTGACGGGCGTGCCGCTCATCTACCACAGCCACAACGCCCTCGCGGAGGAGCTGCCGACGTATTACCGGGGCCGAGTGGCGCGCCGACTCGCCCGCGCGGTCGGCGCGGTCGCCGACCGTGAGGTGCCGCGCCGGGCCGACCACTGCATCGCGATCTGCCGCGAGCTCGTCGGTTTCCTGCGTGCCCGCGGCGTCGAGGAGGACGCGATCGAGATGATCGCGCCCGGCGGTTCGCCCGAAGAGTTTCCGGCGTGCTCGGCGGCCGAGATCGCGACGATCCGAGCTCGCTTCGGCTTCGGCGAGCGGCCGGTCCTGCTCTACACCGGAAATCTCGACGGCTATCAGAACCTCGAGCTCCTCTTGGCGAGCGTCGGGACGGTGCGGAAGACGGTCGGCGATGCTCTGCTGGTGCTCGCGACGCATGCCGCGCCCCGCGACCTGCCGCCGAGCATTCGGCTTCTGCCGCCCGGAGTCCGCTTGATTGCGGCGAACGATTTCGCGACCGTGCGCGACCTCATCCAGGTCGCCGATCTCGCGCTCTGCCCGCGTCGCGAATGGTCGGGCTTCCCGATGAAGCTCCTCAATTACATGGCGGCCGGGAAGGCCGTCGTCGTCTCGGCAGGGTCGGCCAAGGCGGTGCGCCACGGCCGGAACGGCGTCGTCGTCGACGCCGATGGGCCCGAGGCGTTCGCCGCCGCGATCGTCACGCTGCTCCGCGATTCCGCCCGTCGCCGCCGGCTCGGCGCCGCCGCGCGTCGGACCGTCGAGGACGAGTACGGTTGGGAACGGGTACTCGACCAGGTCGAGGCAACCTACGAAACCGTCTTGCAGCGCGCCACCACCACTGCTCGCGAGCCCGCCGCGCATTCGCTCGGCGTGCTCGAAGCCTGAGCCCACACTTCCACCGCAAGGAGCCTCGACGCATGTCGCTACCGACGATCGGCATCACCATGGGAGACGCAGCCGGCATCAGCCCGGAGATCCTCGTGAAATCCCTGGCCGACCCTTCCATCCGTGAGTTCTGCGAACCCATCGTGCTGGGCGACATCCGCGTGATCGCGGCCGCTGCCGAGGCGGCGGGCCTCGATCTCCAGTTGCGTGCGGTCGAACGCCCGTCGGCGTGGCGGCGCGAGGGGGCGGCCTTCGGGGTGGTGGACTACGGCGATGTCGATCCCGCGACCGTCAAGATCGGCGTCATCGAGCCCGCGCTCGGAGCTGCGGCGGTCCGGTACACCCGCGAGGCGGCCCGGTACGCGCTCAGCGGCGAGATCGACGGCATCGTCTCGGCGCCGCTCAACAAGGAATCGATGCGAGCGGCCGGGTTCCACTACGAGGGTGCGACCGAGATCTTCGCGGAGGAAGCCGGCGTGAAGCGCTACGCGATGGTGCTCCTCCTCGGCGAGATGCGACTCTTGTTGCTCACCAACCACATGTCGCTCCGCGAGGCGTGCGACAAGGTCACGAAGGCGCGCGTGCACGAGAAGATCATGCTGGCCCACGAGGCCCTCGTCGGGCAGGGCATCGCGGCTCCCCGCATCGCCGTGTCGGCCCTGAACCCGCACGCGGGCGAGGGCGGGCTGTTCGGCCGGGAGGAGATCGAGGAGATCGAGCCGGCGATCGCCGAGGCGAAGGCCGCAGGGGTGAACGCGATCGGACCGGTGCCCGCGGATACGGTCTTCTACAAGACCAAGCAGGGCATGTACGATCTGACCATTGCGCTCTACCACGACCAAGGGTTGGGAGCGGTGAAACTGCTCGGGTTCGGTGACGTCGTGACGCTGCTCGTGGGACTGCCGTTCATCCGCACCTCGACCGGCCACGGCACGGCCTTCGACATCGCCGGGAAGGGCATCGCGGGCCACAAGAACCTGCTCGAGGCGATCAAGACCGCCGCCGAGCTCGCCGCCAAGCGGCGGAGCGGCGGGGCGCGCGTCGCGGCACGCGCGTAGCCGGCGATACGGACGATCATGTCGATCGAGCAAGGGACCTCGCGGCGCGTGTGGGACGTTTCGGTACCGAATCGTCCCGACATGCATTTCTATCCGGGCGATCCGACCCTCGAGCAGACGCAGATCCGGGCGATCAAGCGGGGGGACGCGGCGAACCTCACGCACTTGTCGCTCGGGGCGCACACCGGCACCCACGTCGACGCGCCGGCGCATTTCATCGACGGGGCGGCGACCCTCGAGCAGGTGCCGCTCGATCGCATGGTCGGGCCGGCGCAGGTGCTCGACCTTCGCGGCCGTGCGGCGATCGACGCTGCGGCGCTCGGTGACGACGCGATCACGTCCGACATCCTGCTTTTTCGCACCGACAACTCCGACCGATGGGAGAAAGCCGGCTTTCAAAAGGACTTCGTGTATCTCACCCGTGACGCGGCCGAGCTGCTGGTGGCGCGCGGCGTGAAGACGGTCGGATGGGACTACCTCTCGATCGAGCAGTTCGGCAGCCGGACTTTCGAGGTGCACAAGCTGCTGCTCGGGCGCGGCATCCTCATCATCGAGGGCCTCGACCTCCGCGCGATCGAGGCGGGCGCGTATCACCTGGCGTGCTTGCCGCTGAAGCTCGAGGGCGTCGACGGCGCGCCGGCCCGCGCGGTGCTGATGCGGTGACCGCGTTCGCAGCGATCGCTGACGATTTGACCGGGGCGTGCGACGTCGCGGCCGAGCTCGCCGCGGCGGGACGACGCGTCCGGGTCGTCGTGGCGCCCGGTGGCGCGGACGCGTGCGAAGGCACGATCACGATCGTCAAC
>DAIQBH010000033.1:0-35584 GCA_036781285.1 Thermodesulfobacteriota bacterium
GTTACCCGTTCGTCACCGCCTGCTGCGGCATGGAGTACATGGCGGTCGCGGGTCCTCGCTTCGATCTCGATCGCTTCGGCGCGGCCCTCCCCCGATTCACCCCGCGGCAGGCCGACCTTCTCATGGTCGTCGGCACGATCACGCATCGCCAGGCCCCGGTCCTGCAGCGCGTCTTTCGCCAGATGGCCGAGCCTCGTTGGGTGATGTCGTTCGGCGCATGCACGAGCTCGGGCGGCCCATACAACAACTACGCCGTCGTCCAGGGCATCGACACGATCATCCCCGTCGACATCTATGTCCCAGGCTGCCCCCCGCACCCGCAAGCCGTGCTCGATGGCTTGTTGAAGCTGCAAGAACGCGTGCAGCGGGAACGCCCGGGAACACCCTACGAGGGCCGCCACGGCAGCGGTCGCCCGCTGTAGGACTTCGCGTATGGCCAAGATCACGGTCGACGGCGAGACGTTCGAGGTACCCGACAACAGCATGCTGTTGCCGGTCTTGCTCGATCGCGGTCTCCAGGTCCCGCACTACTGCTACCACCCGAAGCTTTCGATCGACGGCAGCTGCCGAATGTGCCTGGTCAAGGTCGAGGGCTTACCGAAGCTCACCATCTCCTGTAACACGCCGGTTCGCGACGGCATGGTCGTCGACACGCGAGGCCCCGAGGTCACGAAAGCGCGCCAGGGCGTGCTCGAGCTTCTCCTCGTGAACCACCCGCTCGACTGCCCGATCTGCGACCAAGCCGGGGAATGCTACCTCCAGGACTACGCATTCGAGTACGGGCGGCGGGCGGCGCGAACACAGGAGCCCCGCCGAAAACTCCTGAAGCGCGTCGACGTCGGTCCGCGGGTCGTCCTCGATCAGGAACGCTGCATCCTCTGCCGGCGCTGCGTCCGATTCTGCAAGGAGATCACCGAGACGCGCGAGCTCGGGGTGTTCAACCTCGGCGACCAGTCCGTCGTGGACATCTTCCCGGACGAACCCCTCGCCAACGACTACTCGATCAATACCGCGGACATCTGCCCCGTCGGGGCGCTGCTCAGTAAGGACTTCCACCACAAGATGCGGGTGTGGTTCCTCGACGAGACCGAGAGCGTCTGCCCGAACTGCTCGAACGGCTGCAACATCAAGGTCGGCGCCGCGCGCGGCAACGTGTATCGGTTCCTTCCGCGCAGGAACGACCAGGTGAACGATACCTGGATGTGCGACGGGGGACGCCTCGGCTACCGATTCGTGAACGACCACCGTCTCCGCGAGCCGCGCGTGCGTCGCTCCAACGGTAGCGCGGTGGTCTCATGGGACGATGCGCTCCACGAGGCCGCGACGCGGCTGGGCGATCTCGTACGGCGCTCGGAACAGTCCGTGGTCGCGACGATCGTATCGCCTCACCTCACGAACGAGGAGCTCTTCACACTCGGGCAATTGATCGCGGGCGGCCTACGGACCACACAGCACGACATCGCCGTCATCACCGGTATTGCCGACGACTTCCTCATAAAATCGGAGAAAGCCGCAAACGCACGGGGCGCTCGCGATCTCGGCCTCGGCGCGAGCGCCAACGGCACCACGCTGACCGCGATCCGGGACGGGATCGTTGCCGGGACCATCCGAGGCCTCTTCGTCACCGGCACCGACATATGGGAGGTCTGGGGCTCCGAGGTCGCAGCCGTGCTCGGCCGCCTCGAGGTTCTCGTGGTGGTCGCCCCCAACGCGCACCCTCTCGTCGACATGGCGCACGTGGCGCTTCCAGGCCTCACGTTCGCGGAAAAGAACGGTACGTTCACCAATCACGCTGGCCGGGTACAGCGGATCCATCGGGCTCTCGATCCCGGGAGCCAACCCAGCGACGGCGATCTCTTCCTGCAGCTCGGACGCCGCCTCGGCATGGAGATCGAGCCCGGCATGTTCGAGCCACGGCGGATCTTCGGTGAAATCGCGCGGCACGTTTCTGCGTACGCGGCGCTCAGTTGGGATGCCCTCGGCAACCAGGGCGCGCCCACGACGGACGGCTGAGTGGCAGGGCGCGTCGTCACTGTCGAACGGCCACCACGGCCACGCGCGATGGACACGATCGGTCCGATGGCGATCCTCCGCGGACTCGCCGTCACGACCACACACTTCTTCCGTAACCTGATGGGCTTCATCCGTGGAAAGCCCACCATCTTCACCGTGCAGTATCCCGAGGAGTTGCAGAAAGTGTCCTCGGCCTTTCGCGGCATGCCGGTGCTGGTACAGATGCCGAACGGGAAGGAACGCTGCGTCGCTTGCGGCCTCTGCGAGTGGGCGTGCCCCGTCGATTGCATCACGATCTATCCCGCCGAAACCGAAGAGGACATCGAGCGCTATCCCGAGGTGTTCGACATCGACATGTCCCGCTGCATGTTCTGCGGCCTCTGCGAAGAAGCCTGCCCCGAGGAGGCGATCGTGATGAGCCAGCGGGTGGCGATCGCCACGACGGATTGGCGCGGCAGCGTGTGGCACAAGCGAGACCTCCTGACGCCGGCGGCCGAGCTTCAAACGCGCTTGACCCACATCCGGCGCGGCTATGAGCGAGCGGCGACGCCGGCGGTACCCGCGGTCAAGGACAAGGCATGAGCAGCGAGCCGATCGATCACCCGGTCCTGACGCGCCTGCGCGAGCGCTTCCCGGACGACGTCCGGAGCATGCACGCCTGGCGTGGCGATCTCACAGCGGAAGTGGCCGCGGAGCGCATCGTGGACGTGTGTCGCTTCCTTCGCGACGACGCCGAGCTCGCCTTCGATTTTCTCGCCGACCTCACTGCCGTCGACTACCTGGGAAGCACGCCGCGCTTCGAGATCGTGTATCACCTGAAGTCCCTGACACGCGGCCACCGTTTGCGGATCAAGACGCGCGTCTCGGAGGATGCGCCTCACCTCCCGAGCGTCGTCCCGGTATGGCGCGGCGCCGACTGGCTGGAGCGCGAAACCTGGGATCTTTACGGCATACGTTTCGATGGTCATCCCGATCTCCGCCGCATCTATCTGTACGAGGAGTTCGAAGGACATCCGCTCCGCAAGGACTACCCGAAAGAGCGCCGACAGCCGCTCGTGACGCGCGCGGATCTCGACGAGCCGCAAGTGCAACGGCAGGAGGAGCGCGATCGTGCGCGATACGGACGCTGGCACTAAGGGCTTCGAGGTTTCCGACGAGCTGCACGGGGAGCCCCTCGAGATCCAGATGGGGCCGTCGCATCCGGCGACGCATGGCACCGTCCGGATCAGCCTGAAGCTCGACGGCGAACGCATCGTCGACGCCGACATCCAAGTCGGCTACCTCCATCGCGGCTACGAGAAGGAGTGCGAGAGCGGGGAGTGGTCGCAGGCGATCCCCTACACGGACCGCCTGAACTACGCGAGCCCGATGATCAACAACGTCGGCTACTGCCTTGCGGCCGAGAAGCTCCTCGGCGTCACCGTTCCGCCCCGCGGTCAGTACATCCGGACGATCGCCAGCGAGATCTCGCGCCTGAGCGATCACTTCACGTGCATCGGCGCGAGCGCAATGGAGCTCGCCGCGATGACGCCGTTCCTCTACGGCATCCAGGCACGCGAGCACATGTGGGATCTTCACGAGGCACTCTGCGGCGCGCGGGTCACGACCAACTACGTGCGCATCGGCGGCCTCCAGAGCGACCTGCCACCGGGCTTCGCGGACCTCTGTCGTGAGAAGCTGCGCCTCGCGCTCGAGATCTTCGCCGACGTAGACCGTCTGCTGACCCAGAATCCGATCTTCCGCGAGCGCATGGAGGGCACCGGTCGCCTGCCGGCCGCCGACCTCATCGCCTACGGCGTGACGGGTCCGCTTCTGCGCGCCGCCGGCGTGGGCTACGACGTTCGGAAGGCCGAACCCTATCTCGTCTACGAGCACGTGGACTTCGACGTGCCCGTCGGAACCTCGGGTGACAACTACGACCGCTATTTGGTGCGCGTCGAAGAGGTCCGCCAGAGTGCGCGCATCATCGAGCAGTGCCTCGCGAATCTCCCGGACGGCCCCGTCGATGTCGACGACCCGCGCCTGCGGTGGCCCGCCAAGAGCAAGGTCTTCAATAGGATGGAAGAGCTCATCGACCAGTTCAAGCTCGTCACCGAGGGCATGCGGCCACCCGCTGGCGAGGTGTACCAGGCCGTCGAAGGCGCGAACGGCGAGCTCGGGTTCTACCTGGTGAGCAACGGCACTGGAAAACCCTGGAAATGTCGTTGCCGCGCGCCGAGCTTCAGCAACACCCATGCGATGCGCGACATGGTACGCGGCGCGCTGCTCGCCGACATCGTGCCGACGTTCGACATGATCAACATGATCGGCGGTGAGTGCGATCGATGAGCGACACCGTTCTGACGCTGTCGGAAGGCGTAAAGCAGGCAATCCTGGCGGAGGTGCCGAAGTATCCCGAGCCGCGCTCGGCGTTGCTCATGGCTTTGCACTTCGTCCAGGCGGAGATCGGACACGTTCCGATTCCGGTGCAGCGCGAGATCGCCGCGCTCCTGGGCATCCGTCCGATCGACGTTCGTGAAGTCGTCACGTTCTACCCGATGTACCACGAGCACCCGGTCGGGCAGCGCAACATTCAGGTCTGCGTGAACATTGCCTGCGCGCTCTCGGGCGCCCGAAAGATCGTGCGCGGCCTCGAGGAACGGCTCGGGATCCGCGTCGGCGAACGCACCCCCGATGGCGCGTACTCGATCGAAGAGGTGCAGTGCCTCGGATCATGCGGCACGGCCGTCTGTGTGCAGGTCAACAACGAACCGTTCATCGAAAACGCGCGACCGGATCGTCTCGATGATCTGATGCGGACGGTGGGCTGACGCATGTCGCTCGAACGGTATCTACTGCCGCCCGACGGGGCGGACTGGCGCTCCCTCGCAGCCTATCGCCAGGCGGGAGGCTACGAAGCAGCGCAGAAGGCTCTTCATTCGCTCACGCGTGAGGCCCTCATCGAGGAAGTGAAGGCCTCGGGCCTCCGCGGGCGGGGTGGCGCCGGCTTCAGCACTGGCCAGAAGTGGAGCTTCATGCCGAAGCCCGGTGGACCGAAGCCGACGTACATCGCGTGCAACGGCGACGAGAGCGAGCCGGGAACGTTCAAGGACCGCCAGATCATCGAGCGCAACCCGCATCTGCTGGTCGAGGGCCTCATCATCACCGGACACGCAATCGGAGCGAGCGCCGCGTACGTATACCTCCGCGGCGAGTACGTGACGGCCTTTCGGACGCTCGTGGGTGCGGTGGAGGAGGCGCGAGCCGCGGGGCTCCTCGGTCACGGTCACTGCGGCGTCGAGCGGGCCTTCGACGTCCACGTCATGCGCGGCGCCGGCGCCTACATCTGCGGCGAAGAAACCGGCATGATCGAGTCCGCGGAAGGAAAGAAAGGGCAGCCACGCAAGCGACCGCCGTTTCCAGCAGTCTACGGTCTCTGGGGCTGCCCAACGACGGTCAACAACGTCGAGACCATCTCGCAGGTGCCCGCGATCGTTCGTCGCGGCGCCGATTGGTTCAAGACGATCGGAACGCCGACCAGCACTGGCAACACGCTATACGGCATCAGCGGACACGTGAACCGACCCGGAGTGTACGAGCTCCCCCTCGGCACGCCGCTTCGCGAGATCATCGAGGTCCATGCGGGAGGAGTGCGGAACGGCAACCGGCTGAAGGCCATCATTCCCGGCGGCGTGTCGATGCCGGTTCTGGCCGCGGAGCAAGTCGACGTTCGTATGGATCACGACTCACTCAAGCAGGCCGGAACGCTTCTCGGCACAGGTGGCATCGTCGTAATGGACGAAACTGCATGCATGGTGCGCGCGGCGATCGTCATCGCGCGCTTCTTCCGCCACGAGACGTGTGGGCAATGCACGCAATGCCGCGAAGGTACGGCCTGGCTCTACAAGCTGCTTCGACGCGTCGAAAGCGGGCAGGGGACCATGGCCGATCTCGATACGATCGATCAGATCGGTGGGTACATGGAGGGGCAGACGATTTGCGCACTCTCCGACGCAGCAGCCTGGGCAGCCACAGGATTCCTCCGCCGGTTCCGTTCGGAGTTCGAGGCGCACGTTACGGGTGCGGCCTGCCCGCTTCCGGAAAGCTTCGAGCCGTGACGTTTCCCGTCGTCCGCAATACCGTCGTCCAGGCCTGGGGAACGCCGCACGCTACCTGGGGAAGCGTCAACGAGCCTCGCGAGCAGGAAGAACACGGGCACCGCTTCAACGAGAAGTGGACCTACCGTCTCGCCGCGAGCGCGCCCGATCAGCCGATCGTCCGCGTGATCTACTGGCTGCGCTACGACTTCGTGGCGGCGTACTTGGTGACCGGGGATGGAGTGGCAACGCTCGAGGATGTCGCCGGGTTGCTGCGGGGCGGCCGCGATCGTCGGTTTCGACCGGCCGACATGCGGTCCGCCGACTGATCCCGAAACCTCGCGCCCAGCGTCAAGCCTTCTTGGGGCGCCGCCGCCCTTTGGAACGGTGGTAGCGATCGAGCCCTTCGTTCAGTAGTGCGAGGATAACCTCGCGTTTCTTCGCCTTCAGGTCCTTCGCCAGGCGGTCAATGCGCGTCGTCAGCTCCTTCGGAACGTACAGCGCAAGGAGCTTGGTTTCTCCCTCCTTCTCTCGCCCGTACAGATCCTGCAGCCGCAAATTCGCGTTCATCCTGCCTCCTGTCGTGGAATCTGTCCGGCGACTACGACGCTGAACGGTCCACCTAGCGGTGGAGTGTAGCGGCGGCATAGTACGCAGACAAGGGTTCAGCCGTAGACGGGAGCATGCGTGTTTGCACATGCATTATCCATCCAGACAAGGTGTCAGAACCACGTACGTTCCTGATGCGACTGCTGTATGTCTTCCTGCTTCTGCACTTTCCGGAACACGCACCGTCAAGAGCGCGACGGATCGTCGGGAATCCGTCACCCACGCGCCCTGCGGGGCGCTCGCGCGATATCGGAATCACCCGTCTTTTCCAGACGTCGACGGGGCATGAGGCTTGCTTGGAACCGTCGCATGCCCGCCACGGTTTCCTTCATCCTTCCCGTCCACGACGCTGCGGCGACGATCGAACAGGCGCTCGACCGCATTCTCCGAGCCGACCTCGGCCATCCGGACCTCCGCCGCGAGATCATCGTCGTCGACGACGGCTCTGCCGATGGAACGGCGGCTTTCCTGCGCCATGTCGCGGCCGTCGGCACCGCCCGCGTGTGTTTTCACCCAGAAACGCTCGGGCAGGGGGCTGCGCTATCGACAGGCCTCGCGCTCGCCACGGGAGACATCGTCGTCGTCGTCGATCCGACTCTAGCGTACGATCCGTCGGAAGCGGGGCGCCTGCTGGCACCGATCGTCGCCGGTGATGCGGACGTCGTGTACGGATCCCGCTATGTGGCAACCACGCGCCAGGTTCCGCGCTTCTGGGAGCACCTCTCCGACCAGATACTGACGGCGGTTTCCAATGGGCTCACCAACGTGGCGCTCACGGACGTCACGACCTCGTTCCAGGCGTTCCGCGCCGACGTCGTTCGGGGTGCGATTCTGCGCGCAGAGGGATGCGGCATCGCGGGTGAGCTGGCCGCGCTCTTCACCACGCGCCAGTGTCGGATCTTCGAGGTCCCGGTGACGTACCGGGCGGGCAAGCCCCTATCGGCGGCCACGCGATGGTTCGAGAGCCTATCGCACCTGACCATGATGGCGCGCGCCCGGCTTCGCAGCTGGCAGCTGGAGCCCGTGGTCCCGCATCAGCCGCTGCGCGTGCCCGCCCTTGCTGCACCGCGGGGCGCCCGGCTCACGCGCCTCGTGCACCCGATCGACATGATGCCATTGCCCCCGACGGCGACGGCGAACCGTCCGTTCCTGCGACCCAACTGACTGCGCCCCGCGGCGCCTCTAGGGTTCCAGACGCAGGGTCCCCTCGGCGAGATCCACCGAGAAGCGGTATCGGGTGAGGAAGTTGAGCCCGATGATCCCAATCAGCGGGGGCTCGACCGCGTCCATGATGACGGCGTCGACGCCGGACAGACGGGCGCTCCGCAGTTGAATAGCCTGGATCTCGACCAGGTCGGCGTCCACCTGACCGTTCGCGGTCGCAACCGGGATCGTCCGCGCGGCGCGGCGCCGCAGACCGAGCTTCTCCGCCGTGCCGCGCGTCAGGACGCAATACGAGGCGCCCGTGTCGACGAGCATGGGACCGCTGACCGTGCCATTGAGCGTCCCGTCGACGATCAGGTGCTTGCCGTCACCGCTGAGCGGTATGTCGTGACCCACGATTCGTCGCGGCGCGCGCTCCACCGGAAGGCTCGGGATCGTACGATCGAGCGGGGCGGCGCTCACACGTTCCAGCCGCACCGGATCGCCGAGCGGTGATTCCGAGAGCGCGATCCGCGTCGGCTCCACGAGGAGCACTCCCGCGGCGATCGCGGCGCCTGACAATCGCCGCCGCATCCGGATCAGGCGCCGGCCGCTTGGCTCAGACGATGCTGCTCGAGGAGAATCTTCACCTTGCGGACGAGATCCGCACCGCTGAAGGGCTTGGTGATGTAATAGTCCGCTCCCAACGCCAGGCCCTTCTCGATGTCGTCCTGAGTCGATTTGGCCGTGAGGAAGATCACAGGCACATTCGCCGTGCGCTCCTGGCTCTTGAGAACCTTGAACACTTCGTACCCGTCGACCTCGGGCATCATGATGTCGAGGATGACGAGATCGAAGTCCGCATGCGCCAGCACTTGAATCGCTTCGCGGCCGCCAAGGCATTTCGTCGGTCGCATTCCTTCGATTCGAAGCCGCGTCTCCACGAGCTCCGCGATCATGGGGTGATCCTCGACGATGAGCACCCGCGCGCCCGCTTCACCCGATCCTGTCTGCCGATGCAATTCCATCAGTCCCTCACACTACTTCTATCGTCCGACGCCGAGCCCGAGAAGATTCATTCGCCTACAACGATGGCGCGACATCTCGCATGCGCGATGTCCAGGTCAGGTGATCCCGTACTTGTCGAGTTTGCGGTACAGCGTACGGCGGCTGAGGCCGAGCAAGCGCGCCGCTTCCATGCGCTTGCCCCCGGCGGCTTCCAACGCCTTACGAATCTGATCGCGCTCGGCCGCCTCGATGCTCAGATCGAACTCCGACGATGCAGCCGGTTCGACCATCGTCACGGCCGCCACCGGTGCGACGCCCGCGGGTGTTCCCACGGAACCAAAGAAGGGCGGGGGCAAGTGCTGCGGCTGGATGCTCGGTCCGCGTGCGACGATCAGCGCCCGCTCCATGACGTTCAAGAGCTGGCGGATGTTGCCAGGCCACGCATGTGACCGAAACATCGCGAGCACCGGCTCCGAGATTTCCTGAACCTCGTCCTTGCCGAGACGCCGCGCCAGGCGCTGCAGGAAGTGGCCGCAGAGCAGGTCGATGTCTTCGGTGCGCGCGCGCAGCGGCGGGAGCGTGATCGATCCGACGTTCAGCCGATAGTAGAGATCCTCTCGAAACTCGCCACGATCCACCATCGTCGCCAGGTCACGATTGGTGGCGGCGATGATGCGGATGTCGACGCGAACCGGCTCCGGCGACCCGACCTTCTTGATCTCGCGGTTCTCGATGACGCGCAGGAGCTTCGCCTGGACCTGCATCGGCAGCTCGCCGATCTCGTCGAGAAAGATGCTGCCGCCGTGCGCGGCCTCGAAGAGACCCTTGCGATCGCGGTCGGCGCCCGTGAACGCCCCGCGCACGTGGCCGAAGAGCTCGCTCTCGAGAAGCGTCGGCGCGAGCGTCGTGCAGTTGCATAGGATGAATGGCTTGTCCTTGAGCGGGGACAGCTCGTGCAGAGCGCGAGCGACCAGCTCTTTCCCCGTGCCGCTCTCGCCCGTGATCAGCGCCGTCGTCGGATAACGAGCCAGGCGCTCGATGAACGAGAAGATCTCGAGCATCTCCTGACTACGGGCGACCATGCCTTGAAACTCGACACGACCTTGCAGCTGCTGCTGGAGGATCTTGTTCTCGCGCGCCAGGCGGCGCCGCTCGAACACCACCTCGAGGATGCGCTCGAGCCGCCGGAAGTCGATCGGCTTCTCGATGTAGTCGGTCGCCCCGGCCTGGATCGCCTCGACGGCGTCCTTGACCGACGAGTACGCCGTCATGAGCACCAGCTGTACGTCCGGATCGTGCTCCTTGATGTGGTGCAGCAGCTCGATCCCGCTCATGCCCGGCATCCGTACATCGGACAGGATCAGGTCCACGGGAGCTTGACCCATCAGGTCGAGTGCGGTCGACGCGCGGTCAGCGGTCGTCACCGTGAAGTCGCGCTCGGTCAAGAAGAGTTGAAGGATCCGGCGGATGTCCGGATCATCTTCGACCACCAAGACGCGATACTGTTCACGCAACGCCATCCACGCCTCCAGGGCAGTACGGTGCACGGGGGTGTGACCGTCGTCGGCCAAGGTTCGCAAGACGCATGCCAGGAGGTGAGCCACGATGACACACTCCCAAAAGGTCACGAGTCGTGGGCACTCCCGATGCTTTTCGACGCAGCGGAGCGAGCCTCCCCACGCCGAAGGACCGTCAATGCGGTGACGAAAGCGGATGTTCTCGACGCCGAGAGCGGTGCGCGCGCCAGCGTGCGGAGCCCAGCCACGGGGCACGCTCCTTGCTGCTTCGCATCGCGCTCCCGCTGAGGTCACCGACCTCTGCGTTCGCTCCCATGCCGACATCTTTCCCGAGTAGGGTCGTCTCGCTTCCCGGCCGTCCGTCGCGCGGATCACGAGGCACGTTGGCGACGATGACCGCGATCGCCCTGATCGCGCTCGCCGCCTTCACCCAATCGGCAGCCCTCGTCATGCTCGCAATCGGCATGACATTCGGCATGTGCATTGGCGCGTACGCACGATCGCACACATCGACGACCACCCCCCGCGATGCGATCGACGCACCGACGGCGGCGCGGATCCTCGCGCCGATTCTCCGCCACTGCGAAGACGTGATCGTCCTGACGGATCCAGATCTCCGTATCCGCTACGCCAACGACGCGTTCGCCAAACTGTGCGACCGGATCATCGACGTCCCATCCCAAACGACCCTGATCGAAGCAGTCCGGCACCGGATCGCCGACGGGGAAGGATTCGCGCATGCCATCGGGGAGGCAAGCCGTCATGCCGATCGTGCCGCGAGCGGCGAGATCACGCATCTCGGTACTCCCGCACGAACGTTCGAGTGGCGCGCGATTCCGCTGCCTAACGAGCACGGCGCGTCGACGATCCGCGCATTCGTCTTCCACGACCGGAGCCAGGCACAAGAGCTCGCGGGGCTGAAGAGCGACTTTCTGAGCACCGTGACTCACGAGCTCCGGACGCCGCTCACGTCCGTGAAAGGCTCACTCCAGTTGGTGCTCGGAAAGTCGACCGCGCTCTCGGCGATCGATTCAGAGCTTCTGAACATCAGTTTGAAGAATGCGGACCGCCTCATCCGCTTGATCAACGACCTCCTCGACATCTCACGCCTCGAGCTCGGAAAGATCGAGCTGACCTTCGGGCGCGTCCCAACGGCATCCCTGCTCGAAGAGGCCGTCGCTGGCATCCGCACCTACGCGACAGGCCGGGAGATTGGCATCGAGTGCGAAATCGAGGCCGACGTACCGGCGCTCCTCGGCGACCGCGATCGTCTCATCCAGGTGCTGACCAACCTGATCTCGAACGCGGTCAAGTTCTCACCCGCCGCAGGACAGGTGAGAGTCGCCGCGACTCGTCACGACGCCGAGGTAGCGATCGCCGTGCAAGACTGGGGGATCGGCATTCCCGCCGCGGACCAGTGCCGTCTATTTCAACGATTCGAGCGGCTCGACCGCGGTCGATCGGACGAGCCCGGCACCGGGCTCGGCCTCGCGATCTCGAAGGCGATCGTCGAACGCCACGGTGGCCGGATCACGCTGGACAGCCGCGAGCAGGGCGGCTCCACGTTCACCATCTTCGTCCCGGCGTTCGAGGAAGCACCGGCGCGCGCATCGATCGGCGTCCTCGGCGACGCACCATCGGCCAGCATCCTACTCGTCGACGACGACGACGTCCTGCGTTCCGACCTCGAACGGGCGCTCGCCGATCGCTACGCCGTCACATGCGTCCGCCGCGGACTCGACGCAGTCGATGTCGCGCGCGAGGCACGCCCTGACGTCGTGCTGCTCGACGTGGTCCTACCGGATCTCAGCGGCTACGACGTGCTGCGCATCCTGCGAACCACGGGCGCGACGTCGTCGGTGCCCGTGATCATGCTGACGGTTCAGCCCGAGCGGGCGCTGGCAGCGAGCCTGGGGGCTTGCGACGTCGTCGCGAAGCCGGTCGACCTCGAACAGCTACGGCAGGCCATCGAGCACGCGCTACGAGATCGGGAGGTCGAACCGACCGAACACTGCGCGGCGACCCGCTGAACGCGGTTCAGTCGCGCTTTCCGCCGACGCTGGTGCCGCGCTTACGTGCCAGGCCCTGAATGGCGCGCCACGCGAGCTTGCTGGGATTCGCGTGACCGTTCTCCCAGCGGTTCACCGTCGACACCGTCACCGCGATCGCGTGTGCGAATTCTTCTTGGGTCATACCGAGCTTGGATCGCAGATCGCGGATCGACTGCGGCCCTTGCGTGTCACCTTCGGGAAGCACGTCCAGCGTCTCCTCTGGGTTCCGTTCCATTCTGGGCACTACCTCCTACGCATGACGCTTGGAACTCAACCGGGTGTTGTCCACGGCGTCCGCCATGGCAGGCAGCAACCCTCGTGCCACGACCGAGCCCTCGCCGCGCCAGCATTCTAGCGGCGTCGCGCGCGCACGAAGCGGCAGTCCCGTACCGCATCGCGGCGTCGCCGTGACGGCGAGCCACCGGCGTTGCCTTGATGCGTCCGCTTTCGCTATGGAAACTCATGTGGTTTCGCACGGCAACGACAAGGAGGAGTACGTGATGAGACAGGTCCCCAGCCTCAAGCGTGTGATCGCAGCCAGCATCGTGTTCAGCGCCATCGCCGTCGGTGCCGTCGGTCAGAGCTTCGGAGCCGCAACTCCGGAGGAGACGGTCAAGAACTATCTGGCCGCGATGAAGGATCAGAAGTTCGATGAAGCCTACAAGCAGATCTCCAAGGGCATGGCGGCCAACAAGGACGGAGAAGCTTGGGCCAAGGAGCAGAAGTACATCTTCCAGACCGGCGAGGTGAAGATCTTCAAGTACGAAGTCTTCCCAGGAAAGGTCGAGGGAGAAACGGCCAAGGTTCCCAACATCCTCAGCTCCCAAGACAAGTTCCTGAATCAGCTCGGAGCAGACGAATACGAGCTCTACACGCTGATCAAGGAAAACGGGGAGTGGAAGATCGACCAGCAGGAAATCGTCGAAAAATCCGAACAATCGAAGTGGTTTGCGAAGAAAGCCAGCTGACGGGGTCGTTTGACACCCAAAACGATCTCAGGCACTAGACCCGCGCGCCTGCGACTAGTCAGGCGATTTCGCGAGGAGGATGTCATGCAAGAGATGCGGCGCGTATTGGCGACCATCGTGTTGGCGGCAAGCTTCATCATTGGCGGCTGCCACCACGATGTCGAGGTCCCACCGCTTCCCGAGCAGAAGATCTCTCTCCTCGGCGATCGCTTCTTCGACGTGAAAGCGCTCTCGGCGGAGCGAATCCTCGTCACCGGATATCGGGGCAAGATCCTCGAGACGACGGACGCGGGCCGATCGTGGAACGTGATCCAGACCCCGACTGATCGCGCGCTCTACAACATTCGTTTCGCCGACGCGCAGAACGGGTGGATCTGCGGGCAGGCCGGCGTCATCCTCAACACGAAGGACGGCGGCAAGACCTGGACCGAGCAGAAGAGCAACACCGATCAGTATCTCTTCGCGATTTACACCCTGAGCCCGACGCACGTGTACGCCGCCGGTGACAAGTCGACGCTCCTCGAGACGACGGACGGCGGCGCGAACTGGAAGGTCCGCAAGGTCGCGCAGTCGAAGGAAGGCATCTCCGACGACATCGCGCTCGCCGTGCAAGATCCGATCTTCTACGACATCGAGTTCGCGGACGATCAGCACGGGTGGATCGTCGGCGAGTTCGGCACCATCCACGCGACCACCGACGGCGGTCAGACCTGGACCGCGCAGCAGGAGAGCCTCCTCGGCGAGGGCATCGTCGACATCCTGGACTTGCCCACCTTCTTCGGGGTTCACTTCGTCAATACCCAAGAGGGGATCGCGGCCGGCCTCGAAGGAAAAATCGCGCGCACCAAGGACGGCGGACAGACGTGGGCATTCGACACGGTCGACGAGAAAGTCGAGGTCCAGGATCCGCTCTACGCCCCGTTCCTGTTCCCCGACGGCAAGGCGTGGGTCGTCGGCGCCGGCGGCGAGGTGCTGACGCGCGAGCCGGGGCAAGAGGCGTGGAAGCGCGCGAAGCTCGGCATGCGGCTCTTCACGTGGCTCCGTGGCGTGGATTTCTTCGACCACAACAATGGGTGGATCGTCGGAGGTTTCGGCACCATCTTGAAGACGAAAGACGGCGGCAAGACCTGGACGCCGAGCCTCGCCTAGTTTCCGCTCTCCTCGGATCGGCGATCGAGGTCGGGTTTCGCCGCCCGACCTCGATTGAATGCCCATAGGCATTTGCCTACCATCCGGCGCGATGTCCGCGTGTCGGTGCGCGTTGGTGATGTGCGGGGTGCTCGCGGTCGTCGCCGTGGGTTGCTCGGCGGCGGTACACCGTAGCCACCGCGGCGGCACGGCGCATACCGACTTCTTTCCGCTGACACCGAGCTCCCGATGGGAATATCGTGTCGACCGCCGGCGCGCCGGCCCGCCGCTGCGCTTCGTCGCGATCGTCCAGCCCGAAGAGTTTCGCGGGCCCAACGGCCATGGCTGTCGGGTCGTGGACGAGCGCTACGGTGATCGCCCCGCCGACGAACGATCGCCCGTCGTCTACTGCGTCGAAGGCGGATTTCTCCACCGCGTGATGTCCCTCGAGTACCGAGGCGCGTCACTCGAAGACACCGGTATGCGGTCTGGAGAGCTTCGGTTTCTGCCGCTCGACCTGATGGCGACGCCGAGCTGGGAGGGCCGCACGAGCGCGTACCAGCTTGCCGACGGATCGGGCTTCGAAGTGCGGCATCTCCATACCGTCTACGAGCAACGCGAGCCGGTCGAGGTCCCCGCCGGACGCTTCGAGCGCTGCGCTCGCGTCGAAACGACGGCGATTCATTCGGCGACGGGTCCCGATGGTTCGTCCGTCGGACCCCGGGTCGTATACTACTACTCGGACTGGTATGCGCCCGACGTGGGTCTCGTCCGCGCCGAACAGCGTAACGTCACGGCGGAGGTCCTCGCGACCATCGAGCTCCTCGGATACGAGATCGCGCGCAAGGCGGCGTCGCAGTGATCGAGGTCGAGGGCCTCATCAAAGACTTCGGCACGACCCGCGCCGTCGCGGGTGTCAGCTTCTCCGTACGGGCCGGCGAGATCATGGGCCTGCTCGGTCCGAACGGCTCCGGCAAGACGACGATCATGCGGGTCCTGACCGGCTTCTTTCCGCCGAGCGAGGGGCGTGTCACGATCGACGGGCTCGACGTCGAAGAGCACACCCTGGCGGTCCGGGAACGCATCGGCTACCTGCCGGAAAACACCGTCCTCTATCCCGATCTGTCGGTCCACCGGTTTCTCGCGTTTTGTGCCGAAGTGAAAGGCGTGCCGAGCAGCACCCGGCGCGCACGCATCGACGAAGTCATGCAGGCGTGCGGTCTGACCGAAGTCGCGACGAAGCTCATCGGCAAGCTTTCCAAGGGCTACCGGCAGCGTGTCGGCATCGCGCAGGCGGTCATCCATCGTCCGCAGGTGCTGGTCCTGGACGAGCCGACCGTCGGCCTCGATCCGCGCCAGATCGTCGACATTCGGAGCCTGATCAAATCGCTCGGCGGATCGACCACGATCCTGCTGAGCACGCACATCCTTCCCGAGGTCAGCATGACCTGCGAGCGTGTCATCATCATCGACTACGGTCGCATCATCGCCGAGGACACAGCCGAGGGACTCACCCGACGACTGCAAGGGTCGCACGAGACACGCGCCCGCGTGGCCGGACCACGAGACGCCGTCCTGCAAAGTCTCCGCACCCTGCCCGACCTCGACGACGTCCGCGAGGAGCCGGGAACCGACGGCGCCGTCACGGTCGTCGTGCGCTCCGCCCGCGGCGACGAGGCTCGCCGCGCCTTGTCCGCGCGCGTGGTGGAGCAGGGCTGGGGCCTCCTCGAAGTGCGGCCACTGCCGATGACCCTCGAGGATCTCTTCGTACGCCTCGTTCGCAGTGAACGCGAGGCGGGCACATGAGAACCTGGGCGCTCATCCGGAAGGAGCTCACCTCCTATTTCGCGGGTCCGCTCGTGTACGTCGTCGTCGGAGCCTTTCTTCTCGCGACGGGGTACCGCTTCTACACGACCCTCAACAGCTACGTGACGTTCGGCTTCGGGATGAACATCCTCGAGAACTTCTGGCAAGACTTTTTCGTCAACCACATCGGCTTCTACTTGCTGATCGTGGTGCCGCTCTTCACGATGCGGCTGATCGCGGAAGAACGCCGACTCGGCACCATCGAGCTGCTCTATACCTATCCGCTCCGCGATGCCGAGATCATGGCCGCCAAGTTCATCGCGTGCCTGCTCGTATTCCTGGTGTTCCTCGCCGGGACGCTGCTCTACCCGGCCATCGTGTATTCGATCCAGCCGTTCGACCCGAGCCCGTTCGTCGCCCGCTACCTCGGTACGATCCTTTTCTTGGCGGGGTGCATTGCGTGCGGGTTGTTCGTCTCTTCGCTCACCGAGAGCCAGGTCGTCGCGTCGTCCTGTACGTTCGTTCTCCTCCTCCTTTTCTGGATCATCACCTGGAACGAGGCCGCGGTGAGTTCGACATGGCTCACCGCGCTCAGCCAAATCTCGACCTTCGACCACTTCTTCAGCTTCGCGCGCGGCGTCATCGACCTGAAGGACGTCACGTACTTCGTGCTTTTCATCGCGCTGTTCTTGTTCCTGACGCTCCGCTCGATGGAGTCGCGACACTGGCGAGGGCGGCGATGAAGCGAGCAGGGGGACGTATCCTACCCCTCGCGGCCGGCACGATCGGGCTCGTCGCGTGCAGCGCAGCGATCCTCGTCGTGACGTTTCGACACAACGTTCGCCTCGACCTGACGCCGCAGCGCAACTACACGCTCTCGACCCACGCGAAGAAGATCCTGACCGAGCTCCCTCGCGACGTGGAGCTCACCGTGTTCGTCCGCAGCGAGGACCCACGGACCCCGCAGTTGAAGGATCTGCTCTGGCGGATCACCCAGGCGACTCCGCGCGTGACGTACGAGATCGTTGATCTCAACCGCTCGCCAGCGCTCGCGAAGCGCTACGGTGTCGACCGCTACGGGGCCATCGTCGTCCAAAGCGGTGGAAAACGGCGCGACGTGTCGAACGCGAGCGAATCGATGCTCATGGGCGCGCTCCTCACCGTGACCCGCGATCGCGACCGGGTCGTCTATTTCGTGACCGGGCACGGCGAGCGGTCTCCGGACGATGGCGACCGCAAGGGCGGAATGTCGGTCGCGAAGAACACCTTGCTCGACGAGCAGTTCACCGTGCGCACCCTCCCATTGATGCAGACGGAGTCGGTACCGATCGACGCGACCGTCGTCGTGATGGCTGGCCCGCGTAAGGACTACCTCCCAGGCGAGCTCACGCAGCTCCAAGGGTACGTCGGGCGGGGCGGCAACCTCCTCGTCATGCTCGAGCCCGACTCGCCGCCGTCGATCGCCGCATTTGTCGCCGGCCTGGGGGTCAGCGCCCCGCCTCGGGTCGTCGTCGACCCCGAGCGCCGACTGGCAGGCGGCGAGGGCGTCACGCTGATGGTGTCGGACTTGATGCCGTCGTTTCTGGTCAGCGGCACACTCGAGGCGCCGCCGGTCTTCTCCTACGCGCGGCCACTCGAGCTCGTGGCTCCGGAGGCCGGTGACGCACTACGGTTTCTCACGACGAGCGCGAGTAGTTGGACGTCGTCGCCGACCGATCCGCGCACTACGAAGCCCGAGAGCGAGACGCCCGGCGCCAAGCTGGTCGGTGCAGCGCTCGTCGCGACGGAGCAGCGCCGCGGCCGCACGATCATACTCGGCGACAGCGACTTCGCCACGAACGGCATGATCGAATACCTCGGCAACCGCGATCTGCTCGTGAACAGCATCAGCTGGCTCGCCAAGGACGAATCCCTCCTGTCGGCGCGGGCGCAATCGAAAGAGGCCGGGCGCGAGCAGTTCTTCGTAACGGAAACTCAGGGCGCCTGGTCCTTCTGGCTCGCAACGGTCCTGCAACCCGCGGTGTTCTTCGCAGCAGGGGCTCTCGTCTTCTTGCGGCGGCGACGACAGTGACCTGGACGCGCGTCGCCGTCATCTACGCCGTCCTCGCCGTGCTCGTCGGGTATTTGGCGCTCTCCGACGGCCCGGTCACGGACGACGCGACGACTGCGCCCGCTCCGCCGCCGCCGACTGCGTCATTGCTCGGCACCGAGGCCGACGCCGTCCGCGTTATGACGTTTCACAAGGACGGTCGCCTCGTCCGGGCCTCGCGCGAGAGCGGCCGCTGGCGACCGATCGAGCCGATGGGAGCGCGCATTCCCCCGGATCTCTTCGATGCGGCGATTGCCGCGCTCACGGCCGGGCAGGCCTCCGAGAAGATCTCGGACGAGAGCGGTCACAGACTCGCCGATTATGGCCTCGAATCCCCGACCGCCACGATCGAGCTCGTGGTCGGCGACATACCGAACCGGCCGATCTCGGTCTTGATCGGGGCGCGCAACCCGACCCAGACCGCCGTGTACGCGCGACGCAGCGACCAGGACGCGATCTATCTCGTCGGCATGAACCTCCGCTACTACATCGATCTCATCTTCGACGCGGCCACCAAGATCTGAGCATCGGCCTCGTCGCCTTGCCGGTCGAATGTGAAAACGTAGAGCGGACGGCCTGCCGCGCGGTACTTCCGCGCGAAGGCCGTGGTGAGGCCCGGATGATCGTCATCGGACGGAGCCTCCGCAAAGGCCGGGTGGCCGCGCACGAGCGCGTGCGCGACGCGCGCATACGACGCGACGTCGGTCGCGAGAAACAACCGACCGTCGACACGTAGCGTTCGCGCGAGCCCGTCGATCAGGGCAGGGCGGAAGATCCGTCGGCCGGCATGACCGCGCTTCGGCCACGGGTCAGGAAAGTACACGTGATAGGCGGCGACACACGCGTCAGGCAGCATCGTCCCGACGACGCACGTCGCGTCCGCCTGCAGGAGCCGGACGTTCGGGGCCCCGAGCTTCCGCAATCGCTCTTCGATGCGCTTCGCTTTGGACGGCGAGCGTTCGATCCCGAGAAAGTTCCGATCCGGGTACCGGCGCGCGCTCGCCATCAGGAAGGTGCCGTCCCCGCTCCCGATCTCGATCTCCACGGGGCCGCCGGCGGGGAAGAGCTCGCCCCAGAGCTCCGCGACCGTCAGCATCGGCTCCGCCGACCGCGTCGGTTCAGCCACGCGGCAAGCGCAGCGCGCGTTCGCCGATGATGTTGCGCTGCACCTCCGAGGTGCCTCCGCCGATCGTGAACGCGCGCGCGGCCAGGATGCGGCGGAGCCATTTGCTCGACTCGTCAGTGGCGCCCCGAGCGCGCTCGACCAGTCCCTCCGGACCGAGCAGGTCGCTCGCGAGACGCATGATGCGAAGGTTCAGCTCCGTACCGAAGAGCTTCGCGACCGATGCCTCCGGACCGGGCTCGCCACGAACCCGACGCGTGACGTGGCGATACTGCGTGTAGCGCAACGCCTCCGCTTCGCTCGCGAGCGCCGCCAAGCGCTGCCGGACACTGCCGTGCTCGACCGCGGGCCTCCCACCGATCTCGCGGCTGCGCGCCAGCGCGATCAGCTCGCGGATCAGCCGATCGAATTGGTACACGTTGCCGAGCCCGACGCGCTCGAATGCGAGTGTCGTCATCGCCACCTGCCAGCCTTGATGCAGCTGGCCCACGAGGTTGGCTTTGGGCACGCGCACCTCGTCGAAGAACACCTCGTTGAACTCGGCATCGCCGGTGATCTGCACCAGAGGCCGTACGGTGATGCCTCGACTCTTCATGTCGACCAGAAGGTAGGAGATGCCGAGATGCTTCCGAGCCTCGGGATCGGTGCGGCAGAGCAGGATGCACCAGTCCGCGCGGTGCGCAAGGCTCGTCCAAACCTTTTGCCCGGTCACCACCAGGTCATCGCCATCCTCGATCGCCCGCGTCTGGAGAGCCGCGAGGTCGCTGCCCGCGCCCGGCTCCGAGTAGCCCTGGCACCAGATCTCGTCCGCGGAGAGCATCGTGGGAATGAATCGCCGCTTCTGCTCCTCGGTGCCCCACTGCATGAGCGTCGGGCCGACCATCATGATCGCGATCGGGTTGATCGGCGGCGGCGCGCCCGTGGCGCCCATCTCCTCGGCGTAGACGACTTGCTCCAGGATGGACGCGCCACGGCCGCCATACCCGGTGGGCCAGTGGATACCGACCCACCGTCCCGCATGCATCGCGCGATGCCAGGCGAGCATGCGCTCGAACCGGGCGTCGGGATCCAGCTCTTCCGTCAGCTCGCCGGGGGCGAAGTGGAGGGGCAGATGCTCGTCGAGCCAGGACCGAAGCTCGCACCGGAAGGCTTGCTCGCTGGCGCTGTACCGGAAGTCCACAGCGACCTCCGCGGGAAGCTACTCCGCCTTCACCCGCGACAGATACGTTCCACTCTCGGTGTCCACTTTGATGACGTCGCCGGTTTCGACGAAATTCGGGACCGGGACGACGAGGCCGGTTTCCGTCGTCGCGGGCTTCAACACGTTGGTGACGGTGGCCGTCTTCAAGCCGGGAGCGGTGTCGGTGACGCGAAGATCAACGCTCTTCGGCAAGGTCACACCGATCGGCTTGCCTTCGTAGAAGTCCACGATGACGCGCATGTTGGCGAGAAGATACGACACCGCGTCCCCGAGCCACTCCGCGTCGAGGGCGATCTGCTCGAAGCTCTCGGTGTTCATGAAGTGGTGCCCCTCGCCGTCGCCGTAGAGGTATTCCATCTCCTGCTGGTCGAGGGTGACGCGATCGACCTTGTCTTCCGAGCGGAATCGGTTTTCGGTCTGGCTACCGGTCCGAACGCTCCGCATCTTGGTCTGCACCATGCCGCGCCAGTTGCCCGGCGTGATGTGGGTGACGACCATGATGCGATAGAGATCGTTCTGGTAGTTGATCAGCATACCGACGCGGAGCTGGGTCGCGGGAATCAGCATCGAACCTCCGGAGAAAAGCAGCAGGGCGGTTTACAATCCCGGACTCCGGAACGCAACGCGGCCCTAACTTGGCGTCCTGACAGCGACTTCACCTTGACTTGCCGACCCTACCGTCGATAATGGCGGAAAGGCCGTCGCGCGACGGAACACCCCACAGTACCCGTCGCCCCCGCAGGAGAAGAAACCATCATGCTAGGTCCGAGTGATCGCCAATTGCGCGACGGGCTCGCCGGCCATCAGGGTCGCGTCGAGGGCTACGTCGCGGGAACCGTCACCCCCGACGAGTTCCGGCCGATGCGTCTCAGCTACGGCCTGTACTACCAGCTCGATCACACGAGCTACATGCAGCGCATCAAGGTGCCCGGTGGGGCGCTCACCGTGGCGCAGCTGAATTGCCTGAACGACATCGCGGACGACTACGGGCGCGGCGTCGGACACCTCACCACGCGCCAGGACGTACAGATTCACTGGGTGCCTCTCGGCGAGGTCGGCACGATGTATCAACGCCTGCACGAGGTCGGCATCACGACGCGCGGCGCGTGCGCCGACAGCGTCCGTAACGTGACCGCGTGTCCACACGCCGGCCTGCTCGCCGCCGAGCCGTTCGACGTCGGGCCCTACGCCCAGCTCATCAACGACTATTTCCTCTTCAATCCGCTCAACACGACCCTCCCGCGCAAGTTCAAGATCTCGTTCACGAGCTGCACGCGCGATTGCGCCCAGGGGCCCATCAACGACATCGGCTTCTACGCCCACGTGCGAAACGAGGGCGGAAGGCGCGTCGAGGGGTTCTCCGTGTCCGTCGCCGGCGGCTTGGGCTCGCAGCCCTTCCTTGGCGTCCGCATCCGGGATTTCATCCCGGCCGACGATTTCCTCGTCGTGGCCGAAGCCATCATCCGGGTGTGGCACCGCGCAGGTGAACGCAAGAACCGGAGTCGCGCGCGCATGAAGTATCTCATGCGCAAGCTCGGACCGGATGGATTCAGCAAGGCGCTCGACGCCGAGATCGCGCGAGTGGAAGCGACCCGCGGAGACTCGCTGCGCCGGGAGACACGCGAGTACATCGCGGCGCACCGCGTGCCGGCGCCACACCGACAGGGCGGAGCGATCGCGACCAACGGCTCCGCGGCGTACGCGGAATGGTTGGCAACGAACGTCACCGCGCAGCGCGACGAGGGCTATTTCCTCGCGACCGTCACCGTACCGATCGGGGACTACACGACCACCCAGGGACGGGCGATCGCGGCACTCGCCGACGAGCTCGGAAACGGCACGATCCGGGTGTCCAACGAGCAAAACTTTCTGTTGCCGAGCCTGAGCGGCGCGGATCTCCCGCAGGTCTACGCGAAGCTCGTCGATCTGGGCCTCGCGGAATCCGGCGCCAACCACATCACCGACGTGGTTTCGTGTCCGGGTGCGGACTACTGCAGCCTCGCCGTGACGCGCTCGATGGGCATGGCGGAACGCATCCGGCGGCACCTCGCCGAGCACGATCTTTCCGCGCAGGCGATCGGCGAGCTACACGTGAAAATCAGCGGCTGCCCGAACTCCTGCGGCCAGCATCACGTCGGCGACATCGGCCTCACTGGCATGATGATCAAGGGGAAGGATGGGAAGGAGCGCCCGCACTACTCCATCCTGCTCGGTGGACACGTCGGCGAGGATGATCACGCCGTCGGCAAGCGCCTAGGCGGCCGGTTTCCCGAAGCGGTCACGCCCCGAGCGATCGCCGCCATCGCCGAATGCTATCGCGCGAAGCGCACGCCCGACGAGCCGTTCCACGCCTTCGTGAAGCGATTCGGGATGGACGAGCTGAGCAAGATCGCCGTCGCGGCGGCGCCCGACGACGTCCGCTGATCCGGATGGCGGCGCGCCAGGGATCGACGAGCGCCCAAGCCGCGCCTGGCCCGGAACGGGTGTCGGTTTCGATCTCCACATCCGCGCCGTGGGCTATGCGTGGTGCCCGTCCGGGTGTACGACGCCGCGTGATCACGGATGACACGTGCGACCGAGCGAGCGGAAACGAGACGTGCGGCATGCCGGTGTGGCCCTGAGCGTTCTGTTGGTGGCGACGGGGTCCGTCCACGCCTACGAGGCCGTCGGGGTCGCGGACGGCGGCTCGGTCGGAGGTCGCGTCACCTATGGCGGCGAGCCTCCGGTTCCCGCGACGATTGTCGTCACGAAGGATCCCGAGGTCTGCGGCCGCCAGAAGACGGCGGCAAACTTGATCGTCGGCTCCGACAAGGGCATCAAGAACGTCGTCGCACGCCTCCTCGACGTCCCGCGAGGCAAGCCGTTTCCCAAGAAGCGGTCAGTGACGATCGACCAGAAGAACTGCGAATACACGCCGCGGATCCTCCTGTTTCGAGCCGGCATGCGGGTCGCGATCGAGAACAACGACGGCATCTTGCACAACACGAACGTCGTCGCCGAGAAGAACCCGTCGTTCACGATCGCGCAGCCGAAGTTCCGGCGCGTCGTCGAGCGCCGCATCGACGACCCCGAGATGCCGATGCGCGTCCGATGCGACGTGCATTCCTGGATGGCGTCGTGGTGGATCGCCCAAGAGCACCCGTATTACGCCGTCACGAAAGCGGACGGCTCGTTCAGTCTCACCGAGGTTCCGCCGGGAAACTACACGCTCGAGCTGTGGCACGAGACTCTCGGCCGAACCACTCGCCCTGTGACCGTAAATCCCAACACCGAGACGCGTGTCTCGCTCGAAATGACCAAACGATAGGTGTCGCTCATGCCGTATGTCGCCTGGAATCGCTCGTCGGCAGGTCGCTCGCTGCGTTCCCTTCGTCTCGCCGCCGTCATGGTCACCGGCCTGGCGACCCTGGCGGGGGCCGAGCCTGCCCCGCCGAGCGCCACGACTGCCGCCACGGCGCCCGCAACCGACAATCCGCTGCGCACCGCCGATGAAGCAACGCGACAGGCAGCCCTGGCGGAGGCGTGGCTGACCTTCCAGCGCACGTGCCGCCCGTGTCACGGCAACCTCGGCGGCGGCGACGGTCCGTACGCGACCAGCTTCGGCGAGCGCGCGGCCGACCTAAGACGGGCGAGTCGTGAGGTCGCGACGGACGCCGTCCGCTTCACGCGCATCCGCGACGGTGCCGCCTCACGGCCGATTCGCCCCTGGGAGTCGTCCATGCCGGCGTTCGGAGGCGAGCTCGATGATCGTCAGATCTGGGGGCTCGTGTCGCTGCTGGAAGACTTCGGCAAAGACGCCAGCGGGCTCGATCCCGAGGCCCCATCCTCCGTCGTCTACACGGCACGCTGCGCCGTCTGCCACGGCGCGACGGGCAAAGGAGACGGCCCCCTCGCGGCAGAGCTGTTGCCGGCGCCGAGGAGCTTCGTGACGGCCGACTACCGCTTCCGATCGACGGAGGCCGGAGCGGTCCCCCTCGACACCGACATCATCGGCAGTATCGCGCGCGGTCTCGGCGTCACTTCCATGGGCAAGATGCTCGGCATCGGCGGGACGCAGGTCGAGGACATGGCGAAGTTCCTCTTCACCTTCGCCCCCGAGCGGTTCGCTTCTCCGCCGCCGATCACCCCGCCGAGCGCGCTGCCTCCGGGCTCCCTCGCCGAAATCGCGGCACGCGGGCGCGAGGTCTACGCGAAAGCCGGCTGCGCCGAGTGTCACGGACCGTCTGGTCGCGGCAACGGGCCGGCCGCTGCGACCCTCAAGGACAACACCGGCCGTCCCTCGATCGCGACCGATCTCACGAAGCGCTGGCACTACAAGGGTGGCGCCAGCGCCGGCGAGCTCTACCGAACGCTCACGAACGGGATGAACGGCACGCCGATGAAGAGCTTCGCGACGTCGCTCAGCAGCGACGAGCGCTGGGCGCTCGCGCATCACCTGGAACGCGACATGCCGTCGCGACCGCGATTCGCTCCGACGTTGCTCGGGCTCACGACCAAGGACGACCTGCCGACAGATCCGAATGCCGAGCTGTGGCAACGGATCCCGCCGACGCCCGTACTGCTCGGACCGCAGGTCGAGGTACCGCCCTACTGGACGCAACCCGCGGTGGATCTCGTCTACGCGACCGTGCTCAGCAATGACAGACAGATGGCGATCCTTCTGGCGTGGAACGACGCCAGCAAGTCCGTCGGTACCGAGGACGGCCGTCCGGAAACGATGGCCGCCGCCCTGGCACGGCACGGGGCCTGGCGGCTTCCGGATCGGATCGCCCTCCAGTTTCCGGAGAAAGCCGACCCGAAGGGGACGCTGCCGCCGCTCTATCTCGGGGACGCCTCCCGTCCCGTCGTGCGCTGGTCCTGGTCCGCCGACCGCGCGGAGCACGGAGAAAGCACCGCCGTGATCGAGCGCGTCGCGGGGCCGACCGCCGCTCCCGTGGTCCTCGCGGACGCGTCACGCGTACAAACGACCGCCGCCTACGCCGACGGACAATGGCGCGTGCTGATGGTCGCCGAGCGTCCACCCGCATCGCAGGTGGCGTTCGCGGTGCAGGCTTGGGAAGGCTCCCATGGCGAAACCGGCTCGTGGCAGAGCCTGTCGAGCTGGATCACGCTGAATCTGCGCTGAGGACCATCGACACCTCGAGCCATCCAACCCACGTCTCCGCGGCCCGCAGCAACGCGAACGTCGTTTCGACGACAGTGCCTTCACGCCCAGGCCGCCGAACCGGCAACAGGCGCTCGAGTGTGCCGTCCAGTACGCGCCCGCCCGCGTCGCGAAGCGTGAGCAACCGTTCCCCGTCCGCGAACGACATGGCACCGGCGACGCGCAGCACCGAGCCTTCGTCGAGCGACGTCACCGCACTGCGCAAGGTTCCGATCCACCGCGCGCCATCGGCACGCAGGGGGTCGTCGGCGTCCGTGACCAACGCGATCGTGCCCCACGGCGACGTCGGCAGCGTTACTCGGCAGCTCGGCAGGCGCCGAGCGCCCGTCGGGATGGCCGTCATCCCGACCCCTCGCGTGGCAACGCGCGACCGCCGGCCGTCGATCACGAGCTCGCCATCCACGTCGCCGAAGGTCTCTTCCAGCTCGATCGCGCCCGACCGCACCGCATGGGGTCGGAACCGAATATCGAGGTGGCCCTCGATCAGCGTGCCTCCCGCGAGCCCACGCTCCAGGTCCACGAAGGGACCATGCGACGAGAATCCCATCATCGGGCCATCGAAGGTGATCCGCATGTCGCCCGAGGAGCCCACGCCGATCGCCAGCGGCGGCACGCACCAGGGCTCGCCGGACGCGGCGAGCTCACCGGTGAAGAGCGCGAGACGGTCCTCATCGCGGCTCACCACGAGCCGTCCTCCTGTCGGTCCCGACTCCGACGCCTCGATACTCGCCATCACCAGCATGTCGTCGGCGACGAATTGGAGGCCGCGCCGATGAAGCATGCGTCCTCCGATCGTCCGAAGTGGTGTCGAAGACGAGGAGACGGTCGACACGGCAGGGGCTCCGGCGATGATCTCGGCGAGCAGCGCGACGATCAGGTCGCGGCGCGGCCCGGGCCAGCGCAGCGGGATCGCGAGCTCGATCTGCGCCGCATCGATCGTACCGCGATCCCGCAGAGCCCCCAGGGGATCGGCTCCGACGACTTCCGGCACCTCACGAAACAGCTGCAACAGGTTGTTGGGATGCGCGGCGGGGTATCGGCTCCCGATCGTCACGGTGACGCCATCCGCTCCCGCACGCGCCTGGAGCGGCCGTACGCGCTCCGCGACGAATGCGCCCGACGCCGTGACCGACCCGGGGCGACACGCGACGACGTTCCCATCGTCGTCCTCGCGGGCGCCAATACCGACGTCACAGGCCGGTTGGCTCACGTTCCAGCCGTGCACTACCAGCACCGTGGCGTGCCCATATCGCGCGAGCATTGGGCCGAGCACATCCACCAGTAGCTGAAGCAACCACGGCGCGTCGCGCTGGACCTGGCTCAGCCGATTGAGATCGACGACGTTGCGATCCACCGTCGCATTCACGATTGCCGTCGCTCCGCACCGTTCCGCGAGCTCGCAAGTGACCTCCGCGGTCCACAGATCGTTCACCTTGTGCGTCCCGGGAATCCGTGCGTCAGACCGACGCCCTCCGTGCGGCGCGAAGAGCAGGATCGGCGCATCGCCTTCAGTGACCGTGATCCAGGCGGGGACGGGCGCGGACGACATGGACGGGCATAGTAGCCTCGCCGTCGTCTGATTGTCATCGTCGCGTCGCCGTTCTGTCACAGGAGACGGTCTTTGACGGGTCCGGCCGGCAGACGGTAGAGGAGACGATCACGCATGACGGGTCTCACGACGCCACACCCGTATCCCGGGAAGTTGATCATCGTCGAAGGCATCGACGGTTCGGGTAAATCCACCCAGATCTCGCTGCTCCACCGCTGGCTGCTGTCCCAAGGCCAGAAAGTTTTCTTCACCGAGTGGAACTCCTCGGCGCTCGTGCGGCGATCGCTGCGACGCGGCAAGAAGAAGGACCTCCTCACACCGACGACGTTCAGCGTCCTGCACGCGGTCGACTTCGCCGATCGGCTGACGTTCAAGATCATCCCGCCGCTGAAAGCCGGCATGACCGTCCTCGCGGATCGTTACGTCTACACGGCGTTCGGTCGTGACGTCGCGCGTGGCGTGGACAACGAATGGGTGCGCGCGCTGTACAGCTTCGCGCCAAAGCCGGACCTGGCGATGTATTTTCGGGTGCCGATCGAGGTGTCGCTTCAGCGGATCCTGAGCGGGCGCACGAAGCTCAAGTACCACGAGGCCGGCATGGACCTCGGCCTCAGCCGCGAGCCCACGGAGAGCTTTCGCCTGTTTCAGAGCCGGGTTCTCGTCATCTACGACGAGTTGGTCCGAGAGTTCGGGCTCGACGTCATCGACGCCACGGCGGACATCACACAGCAACAACATCAGGTGCGACAGCTAGCGGCGTCGGTCCTGGGTCTGGAGGGGAGGGCCGCTCGTGCACGACGCGGATAAGGCGTTCTACGGCAACGGCCTCCCGTATCTGAAGATCAACCCCCTGCGCGGCAGCTTGATCGTCATCGAGGGTACGGATGGCGTCGGCCGCTCGACCCAGATCGAGCAGCTCACGCGCTGGCTCGAGGTGCAGGGCTACGGCGTCGTGAACACCGGATGGACTCGCTCGCCGCTGCTCGCCGAGACGATCAACGAAGCCAAGGCCGGGCACGAGCTCAACGTCACGACGTTCAGCCTGCTGTACGCGGCCGATTTTGCAGACCGGCTGGAGAACCAGATCATCCCGGCGCTCCGCGCCGGATTCATCGTGGTCGCTGATCGCTACATGTACACGGCCTTCGCACGGAACGCGGTCATGGGCGCGGATCCGGATTGGACCCGAAAGCTCTTTGGATTCGCCGTCGTTCCCGACCTCGTGATGTACCTCAAGATCGACGTGAAGCACCTCGTGCCCCGCGTCCTCGAGTCCAAGGGCATGGACTACTGGGAATCCGGCATGCATCTGAAGCTCGGCAGCGACATCTTCGACTCCTTCCGACGCTATCAAGCGCGCATCCTTCGCGAGTACGAGCGCATGAGCGAGGAGTTCGGCTTCGTCACCGTCGACGCGCAGCAGCCGGTCGACGCCATCCAGCAGGAGTTGCGAGCGACGATCGGGCGCTACCTTGCCGGCGAGGTCATCCGCGGCGCGAAGCCTCCGGCCGCGCGTCGCCCGGGTCGTGCGGCGCTGCGCCGAGCCGCCCGGCGCCGGTGACCGCGGAATGGTGGGTACGGGTCGGGGGCGCCGAGTACGACGCGCCGTTGCACTGACGGCATTCTTCGTTGCATGCGCGCTCGACGTCGAGGCGCGCGTCCTTCTGATCGTCGTCGACGGACTCGACGCGCGCGACGTCACGGACGCCACGACTCCGGCGCTTTCCAGGGCCTGGCGATCGTCGCCATGGTGTCCGGGGACCCGGGCCCGCGCCTCGATGCCGACGCGTACGAACTCCAATCACGCGACGCTGATGACCGGCGTCGAGCCCGAGATGCACGGCATCACGGGGAACGCGGTCTGGGATCGTCGTACTCGCAGCATCCGAAAGCTCGGCACCGCGAGGGACCTCGAAACCGAAACGATCTTCACCCTTGCACGGCGAGCGGCGCGCGGCCTGCGAACGGCTGCCGCAGTCGGAAAACCAAAGCTCGGCCTCATGTTCTCCGCCGACGGAACGCGCCAGACCCCGCCGGACGAGCTTTGGGACGCGCGCGCCGCGTCCGACGCGTCACGGGACGACGTCACGGGGTATGCGTACGACGCGACGACCCTCGCGGCGGCGCGGTCGCTGGTCGAGCACGCCGCCGCCGATTTCCTGTTCATCAACCTGTCCGACGTCGATCGCGTGAGCCACGGCTCGGGACCGTACTCGCCGCAAGCCCAGGAAACCCGCCGGCGCACTGACGCCGCGCTCGGCTCGTTCCTCGAGTGGCTCGCGACGCGCCCCGACTGGACGTCGACGACCGTGGTCATCACGGCGGACCACGGGTTCGACGCCATCAGGAACCCGCCCATTCGGTTCGCCGACGTCCTGAAGGACAACGGCATCGGCGGTCTGGCGGCGGTCGGGGACGGCGGCATCGGCCACGTCTACGTGACGCCGGCCACGCCAGCGGCGAAGGAAGCCAGACTGCTCGCCTCGGCCCGGCGGCTCGCGCTGCGGACGCCCGGGATCGAGGAAGCTCTCTACCGGCGTCCAAATCCGGCCGACCACGGCGCCGCCCACACGGTCGCCGGCAACCACCCGGATTGGCACCTCGACCACGAGCGAGCTGGCGATCTCATCCTGGTCGCCAAGCTCGGATGGCAGGTCGTCGATGGCAGCGCCGTCGAGGCGCAGTTGGTCGGAAACCATGGGGGACCGGCCGAACGAGACGTGCCGGCGATCGTCTTGGGCGGAGCCGCCATCGGTCCGGGCGAGAGATGCGACGACGTGCGTGCGGCCGATCTCGGCCGCACGGTCCAAGCCTGCCTGCGCCTTCCCGAAACCCGTCATCTCGACGCACGTCCCATTCCCGAGCCCGTCCGGGGCCGCGTCCTCTCCGGGATCTGTCCGCCACCCGCCACTGCACCTGTCACTGCCCCGTAACAGACCATCCGATACGCCGCGCCTCAGCCGCGCGGGCGTTTTCACATTCCCGTCACAATTCCCGAACAGCCTCGTAATCGCCCTTTCGCTACCGTCGGGCCGTCTGTCACACGGGCGCGCACGCCCCTGGAGGGGACATGATGAGACACCGGGACCTCGTCTTCCAGACCGGCGACACCGTGCCGCGCTCCAACCCGAGGGAGGAAGACATGCGAAGCTCGAAGACGATCCACTCGCTCGCGGTGGCCACGGCGATCGTGGCGTTCGCCGTCCCGTCCGCGCGTGCCGCCAACATCACCATCAAGGGCTCGGACACGATGGTGATCCTCTCGCAACGTCTGGCCGAGACCTACATGAAGTCGCATCCCGAGGTGACCATCCAGGTGACCGGTGGCGGCTCGGGCACGGGCATTGCCGCCTTGATCAACAAGACCACGAACCTCGCCAACTCGAGCCGTCCGATCAAGAGCGAGGAGATCGCCAAAGCCAGCACCAAGGGCGTCGAGCCGGGCGAGTACAAGATCGCCCTCGACGCCTTGGCCGTCGTCGTCAACAAGGCCAACGGAGTGAAGGAGCTGAGCCTGCCGCAGCTGAACGGAATCTACCGCGGCGACATCAACGACTGGAGCGAGGTCGGCGGCACGCCCGGCAGGATCATCCGGTATTGCCGCGAATCGAACAGCGGCACGTACGTCTTCATCAAGGAGCACGTGCTCCAGAACGGAGACTACGCAGCGGACTGCCAGACCATGCCCGGCACGAGCGCCGTCGCCGAGGCCGTTTCCCGTGATGCAAACGGCATCGGTTACGGAGGGGTTGCATACTTCGCCACGCTACCGGCGCTTCGTATCGTCCCTGTGAAGAAGAGCGACACCTCGGCCGCCGTCTTCCCTCTGAAGAACGGCAAGCCGGATTACGAGCTCGTATGGAGTGGCGACTACCCGATTTCGCGCTGGCTCTACATGTACACGACCGGAAATCCGTCGGCGGACGAGAAGGCCTATCTCGACTGGATCATGGGGCCGGACGGTCAGCAGGTCGTGACCGACGTGGAGTACATTCCACTCAGGGGCGTCCTGCCACGACCGAGCGCCCAATAGCGATGCTCTCCGCGTCGACGTCCTCCATGCCCGGCGCCGTCCCCGACGAATCATCCGTTCAGCCGCCGGCCCCGAGGGGGCGGGCGGCCACATCCGGATCTTCGGATGCCTGGGTCGACGTCGCTCCGCCGCCGCGTCGCTCGCGGCACGGGGCGATCGGTGAGCGGCTGATCGAGCTCGCGCTTCGGGTCAACGGATACGTCGCCGTCATCCTCATCGGCCTCATCTTCGCCTTCTTGTTCAAGGAGGGCGTCCAGGCACTGTGGAACATCCCAGCGGGAGACTTCCTCGGCACCACCGTCACCGACTACCGCGGCAACCCGAAGGTGGTGCGCCTCTGGCAGCCCGTGAGCGAGCACCCGAAGTACTCGCTTCTACCGCTGCTGTGCGGAAGCTTTCTCGTCGCCCTCCCAGCAACCCTCATCGCCGGTGTCTTGGGCGTCGCCTGCGGTGTCTACCTCGCCGAGCTCGCGTCGAAGCGCGTCCGCGAGGTGCTGAAGCCGTTCATCGAGCTGCTTGCCGGTATCCCCACCGTGGTGATCGGCTTCCTCTGTATGGCGACGCTCGGCAGCGTGCTCCAAGATCTCCTCGGCACCACCTTTCGTCTGAACGCGTTCCTCGGCTCGCTCGGCGTTGCGCTCGTGATCGTGCCGGTGATCACCTCCCTTACCGAGGACGCGCTCCGCGCAGTGCCCGACGACCTCCGAATCGCGTCCTACGGCCTCGGTGCCACTCGCTGGCAGACGATCGCCGGCGTGACCGTGCCGGCGGCGATCTCGGGCATCTCCGCGGCGCTGATCCTCGGCATGGGACGGGCGCTCGGCGAAACCATGATCGTACTGATGGCGACTGGTAACGCGGGACTGCTCACGCTCAACGTCTTCTCGAGCGTACGGACCATGACCGCGACGATCGCCGCCGAGCTCGGTGCCGTGGACCAGGGCGGCCACCAGTACCAGGCGTTGTTCCTGGTCGGAACCCTGCTGTTCACGATGACCTTCGCGCTCAACGTCATCGCCGAGATCGTGATCCAGCGCATGCGGCGGAGGCTCGCGTCATGAGCCCGCGCGTCAAGGGCTTCGTCTTCGAGTCAGCCTGTCGTGCGCTCGCGGCACTCACGTGCGGCGTCGTGATCACCATCCTGCTGGTGATCTTCGTGAACGGCGTCGGAGTGATCTCCCTCGAGTTCCTGACCGCGGAGCCCAGCGGAGGCATGAAGGAAGGCGGGATCTTCCCGGCGATCTTCGGCACCATATGCATCACGGTCCTCATGATCGTAATGGCCTTGCCACTCGGCGTCGGGGCCGCCGTCTATCTGGTCGAGTATGCCGGGAAGGGCATAGGGCCGCGCATCATCCGCGCGGCCGTGAATAATCTGGCCGGCGTCCCTTCGATCGTTTTTGGCCTCTTCGGCCTCGGCTTCTTCATCCTGTTCGTGGGCCGCAACCTGGACCGCGTCCTCCAGACCGGCCTCCTCTTCGGCCAGCCCGCCATGCTCTGGGCGGCGGCGACGCTCGCCGTCCTGGTGCTCCCGGTCGTGATCGTCGCGACCGAGGAGGCGCTGCACGCCGTGCCGCAGAGCCATCGCGAGGCGGCGTTCGCGCTCGGGGCGACTCGGTGGCAGGTCGTCAGCCGGACGGTACTGCCCCAGGCCTACCCGGGGATCCTCACCGGGGCGATTCTCAGCATCAGTCGCGGGGCGGGGGAGACGGCGCCGATCCTCTTCACCGGATGCGCCTACTTCCTGCCGCGCTTGCCGATCACCCACATCCTCGGCATTCCGGTGATCAACCCGATGGATCAGTTCATGGAGCTGTCCTACCACATCTTCATCATGGCCACGCAGTCGACCAACGCCGTCGTCACTCGACCCATTCAGTACGGCACCACACTCGTGCTGGTCGGGCTGACGTTCCTTCTGAATCTGGCGGCCATCCTGACGCGAAACCGCTTCCGGCGCCGGAGCGCATCCACGCGATGAAGGCTGACCATGCGTCCGCTCCTGCGGTTGCCGAAACGATGGCCAAGGTGCGTGTCCGCGACCTCGTCTACGCCTACAGCGCCAAAGAGGTCCTCCACGGCATCACTATCGATTTCGCCGAGCGCGAAGTCACCGCGATCATCGGCCCTTCCGGCTGCGGCAAGTCGACGCTGATCAAATCGGTCAACCGCATCGCCGAAGTCGCTTCGGACGTCACGGTCTCAGGCAGCGTCCATGTCGGCGACCTCGACGTGTACGGCTCCGACGTCGACCTGGTCGAGCTTCGCCGGCGCGTCGGCATGGTTTTCCAGAAGCCGAACCCTTTCCCGAAGTCCATCTTCGACAACGTCGCGTTCGGACCGCGCCTGCACGGCACGACCGCGAGCGACCAGCTCGCCGACATCGTGGAGCGCAGTCTTCGCCAAGCGGCGCTGTGGGACGAGGTGCGCGACCGTCTCCACGACAGCGCGCTCGAGCTGTCCGGCGGGCAACAGCAGCGTCTCTGCATCGCCCGCGCCCTGGCAGTCGAGCCCGAGGTCGTCCTCATGGACGAGCCCTGCTCGGCGCTCGATCCGATTGCAACGGCCAAAATCGAAGAGCTGATTCACGAGCTCAAGGCGAGCTATACGATCGTGATCGTCACCCACAACATGCAGCAGGCGGCGCGCGTCTCCGACGCGACCGCCTTCCTGTATATGGGAAGACTCGTGGAGTTCGACCGTACCAGTACGGTGTTCACGACGCCCGCGAAAAAGGAGACCGAAGACTACATCACGGGACGCTTCGGGTGAGGGGAGGCATGACGACGCACACCGACCGACAGTACGAGGAGGAGCTCGCGGCGCTGCGCGAGCTGATCCTCACGATGGGTGGGCTGGTCGAGAAGCAGATCACCAACGCGATCCGCGCGCTCGTCGACCGGAATCAGCCCCTCGCACAGGCGACCGTCGCCAAAGACGCAGAGGTCAATCGCCTCGACGTCGAGATCGACGAGCTGTGCATCCGCTTGCTCGCGCTGCGGCAACCCGCCGGCCGCGATCTCCGCTTCATCACTACGACGCTCAAGATCACCACCGACCTCGAACGCATCGGCGACCGTGCGGTCAGCATCAGCGAGCGAGCGCTCGAGCTCGCAAGCGAGCCGCCGCTCAAGCCCTATATCGACGTTCCCCGCATGGCGGAGATCTCGGGCGCCATGCTCCGCCGCAGCCTCGACGCGTTCGTGCGGGAAGACGCCGAGCTGGCCCTCGAAGTCTGTCGAAGCGACGACGAGGTCGACAAGCTGAACGGGAAGATCTTCCGGGAGCTGCTCTCCTACATGATCGAGGATCCGCACGCGATCACGCGTGCCATGCGAATCCTGTTCGTGTCGAAGTACCTCGAACGGATCGCCGATCACGCGACCAACATCGCCGAGATGGTGGTGTTCATGGTCAAGGGCAAGAGCATCCGCCACTTGGACGTCCCCCGCGACGTATGACTCCCCCGGCCGCCCGCAACGATGGCAGCAAGCGGAAGGTGCTCGTCGTCGAGGACGAGAAGGACATCCGCGACCTCATTCGCTACAACCTCGAGCAGGATGGGTTCGCGGTGCTGGAAGCGGACGACGGGGAGCTCGCGCTCGCCCTCGTGCAGCGAGAACGGCCGGCACTGGTCATTCTCGACATCATGCTTCCAGGCATGTCGGGGCTGGACATCTGTCGCGCGCTCCGCCACCACGACGAAACGGCTGCGGTTCCGATCCTGATGCTGACCGCGCGAGCCGCCGAGGTCGACAAGGTCGTCGGCCTCGAAATGGGCGCCGACGACTACGTGACCAAGCCGTTCAGTCCGCGCGAGCTCCTTGCCCGCATCAAGGCAGTGCTACGACGCGCGCATGGACCGGACGCCAAGCGCCCCCACGAGTTCTTCGAACGGGGGCGCCTCCGCATCGATTTCGACACGTACCAGGCGTTTTTGGACGGCCAGGAAGTGAAGCTCAGTCTCCGCGAGTTCGAGCTGTTGTCGTTTCTCGTGCGACACCCGAATCGCGTATTCGAGCGAACGCAGCTGATCGATCTCGTCTGGGGCCGCGACATCTACGTCGAGCCGCGGACGGTGGACGTCCACGTCCGGCGCCTCCGCA
>DAIQBH010000034.1:0-3988 GCA_036781285.1 Thermodesulfobacteriota bacterium
CGTACGACGTGCAGGCGATCGCCCCGACCCCGAGCGGCGGCTTCGTGGCCGCGGGCGTGTATCTCCAGTCGACCCTGCGCATGGTCGAGTACGGTCCGGCGTTCGACGTCGTTCGGCAGCGCGACGTCGAGCCGCTGCCTCTCGGCGACATTCCTCGTGCCGCGCTCGCACGCGCCGGGCTCGGTCGCTGGCTCGTCGTCTTCGCGACCGCCGACTACGACCCCGCCTTTACGCAGCTCTTCGGGTACCTCGCGCCACGCGCCCTGCCGCTCGCGGCCGACCTGACGCCGCTGGAGCCGAGCTTCGAGATCGGCGCTCCGGGTGCGCTCCGCGCCGCGACCGCGCTCCTCCCGAGCGGCAGCTTCGTGAACGTCTGGGGCACGGCGGGTGGTCCCGGGGACGGGCGCGGGTTCGCGAACGTCGTCTCGCTCTGCACGCCGGACGTCCACACGTGCGGCGACGGCATCCTCGACGCGCGCTGCGAGGAGTGCGACGCCGGCCCGGCCAACGACGACGCGACGCCGGACGCATGTCGCACCTCCTGTCTCCCCCCGAGCTGCGGCGAGGGCATCACCGATGCCGCCGAGAGCTGCGACGACGGCACGGCGTCGCCGTGCGACGGGTGTGACGGCACGTGCGAGCCCGTCGCCGGCCTCGTCTGCGGTGACGGCATCCTCGTGCCCGGCTGCGCCGACCAATGCGACGACGGCAACGCCGTCGTCGGCGACGGGTGCGCGCCACAGTGCACGTTCGAGCGCGTGCCGGGCGGTGGCTCGGCGAAGACGGATTGCTTCGCGGAGTGGATCGTCGTGAACCCGACCAACGTGCCGCTCGTCGACGGGCGCGGACGCATGCAACGGACGCAGCGTTGCGTCGACGACGATCCGGCCTGCGACTTCGACGGCGGGACGCCCGGGAGCTGCACGTTCCACGTCCAGGTATGCGCGAACAACACCGACGTCCCCGGGTGCACGGCGCCGACGGCGCTCTCGGCCTTCGAGCTCGCGAAGCCGTCGATCTTGGCGGCGGCGCGGAAGCCGGCGCTCGCGGCCGTCCGCACGGCGTTCGCCGGGGTGCCGGCCGCGCTCGTCGGAACGGCGTCGGCCGACCTCTGCGCGCCCATCGTGCCGGCGGTCGTGCCGCTCCGCGGCAGCGCGCCGTCGTACGGGAAGGGGACGCTCGCCCTCGGGACGGTCGCGACCGCGGCGGGCATCCGGGACAAGGACGCGCTCAAGCTGATCTGCTTGCCCTGATACTCGGTTCGAGCCGCGTTACCGAAAACTTACCGAACGCTTAGGACTGTCGGGTCGCGGGCCGCTACATCCGGCCCATGATCGACGACCAGCGAGAGCGTCCGCGATTACCCGCCGAGCGCGCGTTCGTGGTGATGCTGAGCGCGGATTGCCGCCCCGAGGAAGACGAGCTGCGAGGCCGGGTGGAGCACGTCCGATCGGGGCGTGCCACGCACTTCACGTCGCTCGCCGAGCTGCTCGTGTTCTTCGCCGCGCTCACGTCCGCCGACGATGCGACGGCGTGATGGCGGCAAGGGTTGCCCGCGCCGCCCGAACGTCGGCCGTATCGGCCCCTTCGCGCACGAGCCGGCAGACCGGAGCCAGGACCCGGCGCCCGGCCTCGCCGGACAGGAGCGTGGCGAGATCGGTCGCCGCGCGGAGTGCCAGGGCCGCGTTTCCCTGCCGGCGCGCGAACGTCACCGCGCGCCGGAGCTCGGCCGCCGCGGCCGCCCGGTCGCCGAGGAGGCCGGCGCGCAACCGATGCAGCTCGGCCGTGAAGTAGCGGTCCGAGCGCGTGGTCGCGACCGCGAGCGCGTCGTCCAGGAGCGTGCGCGCCTCCTCGGCCTGGCCGGCGCGCGCGTGGGCCTCGGCGAGCGTGGCCGTGAAGTACACGCGGCCGAGCTCGGCACCGGTCGCGCGATACTCGTCCAGGCCCGCGTGCATGCCGGCGAGGCCTTCGGCGGTCCGGCCGTCGAGCGTCGCGAGCCAGCCGTGGAAGAAGTTGCCCCACGCGATCCATTGGCGCAGCCCGAGCTCGCCCGCGATCCGGATCGCGATCGCCGCGACGGTCGCCGCCCGCGCGGGCTCGCCCCGCAGATGATGCAGCAGCGCGGTCACGTGTCCGGCCCAGAGACGGCTCAGCGGATGCGCGAGCGCGTCGGCGACCGCTCGTGCCTCCTCGGCGAGACGGAGCGCCGTGTCGGGCTGGCCGCGAAACCAGCGCGTCATGGCGAGAAAGGCGAGACAGTTGACGAGCGGAGCCTGCCCCGCGCCTCGCGCCGGCCGCTCCGGATCGCTGCCGAGCAGGCGGCGGCCGCGCTCGAGATGTGCCGTCGCGGCCGCGAGCTCGCCGACGTAGTACAGGATCGTTCCGAGTGTCACGTGGGCCTTCCCTTGCGCATTCGGCGTGCCGCCGCTCGCGGCGTCGGCGAGCGACTCTTCGGCGAGGGCGCGTGCGTCCACCAGCTCGCCGCGCGTCAGCGCGAAGATGCCGAGGCCGCGGAGCGCCCGCGCGCGCGCCGGCGTCATGCCGACGGCGGTACAGAGCGCCCGTGCCTGCGTGTAGCAGCGCTCGACGGGCGCCGCAGCGAAGCCGTGCACGATCATGAGCGCCGGCCCGAGCTGCATGCGGACGTCGAGCTCGGCCGCGGCGCGGCCGGCGTCGTCGGGCAGGTGGTCGAGGGCCTCGAGCGCCTGCTCGAGATGGTCGATGCCCTCGCGGTAGGCGTGGCGCGCGATCGCGCGCTCACCGGCATGCCGCAAATGGACCACCGCGCGAGCATGGTCGCCTGCCACCTGGAAGTGTCGCGCGAGCTCGGCTGCGATGGCGCCGTCATCGTCGCGGAAGGCGGCTTCGAGGCGGAGGCCGATGCGCGCGTGCAGCAGCGAACGGCGTTCCGGTGCCAGACGCCGGTGCAGGACGTCCTGGTGGAGCGCGTGGATGAAAGCAAAGCGGGCGCTGCGGGTGCCGTCGGGCCACGTGTCGATTCCGGCGGTGGTGACCAGCTGCCCGCGCCGCGAGAGATCGATCAGCGTGTCCTCGATCGCCGGAACCGGCTCGTCGAGCGCCGCCGCGACGGCCGCGGCGCTGGGCGCGACGCCCGCGACGCTGGCCGCTTCCAGCACGCGCTGCGTCTCGGGATCCAGATCCGCGATCGTCGCGGCGATCATCTGCCGCAGCGTGTCCGGCACCAGGTCCGCGGCCGCGCGCGCGTCCGCGTCGAACGTCCACGCCCCGTCGGCGGCGCGCAGCCACCCATGGACGAGGAGGAAGTCGACGACGTGCGAGACGAAGAGCGGATTGCCGTCGGTTCGCTGGTGCACGAGGGCGGCGAGTCCTTCGGGGACCTCGGCGGTCGCGAGGCGAAGCGACAGGTAGTCCGCTACGTCGCGCTCGGTCAGGAGCTCGACGGCGAGCTCGCGCGCCTTGCCGCGCATCTCGAGGTCGAGCTTCAACCCGCGCAGCGGATGGCTTCGCACGACGACATCGAAGGGGCGATAGGTGGCGATCACGAGGAGGCGCGCCGGCTCGGGCCGGTGTGCCAGGAGCGCCAGCACGTCGAGGGTCGAGGGATCGCTCCAGTGCAGGTCCTCGAGTACGAGCACGACGGGCATGGTCGCCGTCAGCGCGTCCAGGCTCTCGGCGAGCTCCAGCAACATTCGCGTCCGCGACGGTGCGGTCGTTCCGGAAGTCGCGCGGCGCTCGAGGCTGGGGATGCTCGCCACCCAGCTCGGCGCCGCGGCGGCGAGCGCCCCGAACGTGGCGTCGCCGTGACGTGGGTCGCGTGAGAGCGCTCCGAGCGCCTCGAGCCACGGGAGGTATGCCTCGCCGGCGCCGTGCTTCTCGCGGCGGGCCGCGGCAGGCGCGTGGGCGTGGTGACGGACACCTTCCCGAAGGCAATACTGCAAGTCGGCGGGGACCCAATCCTCCACCGGATCATCGGCGAGCTGGCGGGGGCCGGCGTGTCGGACGTGGC
>DAIQBH010000034.1:3998-5059 GCA_036781285.1 Thermodesulfobacteriota bacterium
TTCGGGTTGGTAGGCGCCTGCGCCGGCGCCGTGCTTCTCGAGGCATTGACCGCGCGCCCAGCCGATCTCCGGGTCGAGCCCGTCGAGGAACGCGTCGACGAGCGTCGTCTTGCCGATGCCCGCTTCGCCGGTCACGAACACGATCTGGCGCCGCCCGGTGCACGCCGCGCCGAGCGCGTCGTCGAGCTCGGAGAGCGCGGCGCGTCGTCCGACGATGCCCGATACGCGACGGGGCGCGAGATCGGTCGCGTGCGCGTCGCGCTCGTCATTGCCGGGGCTCCCTACGGTCGCGATGAATCGATAGCCGCGCCGATGGACCGTCGCGATGTAGCGAGGCGCCGCCGTCGCATCGCCGAGCGCGCGCCGCAGCTCGCCGACGCAGACCTTGAGCACGGCGTCCCCGACCGCCGCGTCGGGCCACACGGCGTCGAGTAGATCATCCTTGCCGAGCAGGACGTCTGGGTGAGCCAAGAAATGCCGCAGCAGCCGGTACGCCTTCGGCGTCAGTGGCACCGGCATGCCGTCCCGCGCGAGCACCTCGCTCGCCAGGTCGAGCCGAAACTCCCCGAACGCAATCGTCCCGGCCTCGGCCATTCGCACGAGCGTTCCGATTTCGAAACGTACCGTCAAGCCGAATCCCGTGCCGGCGTCACGGAGCGCGGAGCATGGGGACGCGGAAGGAGCCGATCTCGGCGCGGAGCGAATCGGGAGCCGGCACCGACGATTGACCGAGCTGCGCACGCGCCGTTAGGAAGGGCGCACATGTCGCGGTGCTGGCTTTCGTGGTTCGTCGTGGTCGTACTGCTCGTGCTCACGGACGCGGGCACGGCGCAGGCGCAAGGCTATTCGCCGTCGCGGTACGGCGCGCGCGAGATCCGGTGCGAGTCCGACTCGCGGCGCCACGAATACTGCCGCACCTACGCCTATGGCCGCGTGCGGCTCGAGCGGCGGCTCAGCAAGAGCCCGTGCCGCGAGTACGACACCTGGGGCGCCGACCGCGACGGCGGCGGTGTGTGGGTACGCGACGGGTGCCGGGCGGTGTTCGTCGTCCTGCCGTTCGG
>DAIQBH010000034.1:5069-35471 GCA_036781285.1 Thermodesulfobacteriota bacterium
CGTTCGGTCCGCCGCATGCGCATCGGCAGCGGCCCCCGCAGCGCGGGTATCGCGTGACCTGCAAGTCGGCGCGGTTCCGGCCGGAGTACTGTCCCCTGCCGCGCTGGGGGCGGGTCGAGATCGAGAAGCGCCTGAGCGATGCGCCCTGCCGGCGCTACGACACCTGGGGGACGGACGGCGGCGGCATCTGGGTCGATCGCGGCTGCGCCGCCGTCTTCACCGTTCGCTGATCGTCAGGCCGGCGTCGGCGCCGGCACCCGCGTCGGCCACGCGTACTCCCAGATCTTGCGGAGCACGCTGCCATACTGCCGCCAGAGGCTGCCGGTGTTGTACGGCAGGTCGTAGCGCGCGCAGAGCGCCCGCACGCGCGGGGCGATCTCGGCGTAGCGATGCGCGGGCAGGTCGGGGAAGAGATGGTGCTCGATCTGGTGGCTCAGGTGGCCGCTCAGTACGTGAAGAAGTCGGCCGCCCTCGATGTTGGCCGAGCCCTGGAGCTGGCGGAGATACCACTCGCCGCGCGACTCGTTGCGCGTCTCCTCGCGCGTGAAGACGCGCGCGCCCTCGGGGAAGTGCCCGCAGAAGATGATGACGTTGCTCCAGACGTTGCGGATCACGTTCGCGGCGAGATTGCCGAGGAGGACGCGCGGCGCGTTCCCGAGCGCGAGCACGGGAAAGAGGACATAGTCCTTGGCGATCTGGCGCCCGGCTTTGCGTAGGAACTTCGTGCTCTCGCGACGCAGCCGGACGCGGCCGATCTTGCTGCGCAGCGCGCGCGGCACGTCGAGGCCGTGCATGCCGACACCCCACTGGAAGAGCACGGAGAGCACCACGTTGGAGACGGGCTGCACGACGTGGAAGGGCCGCCAGTACTGATCCGGGCTGACGCGCATGACACCGTACCCGACGTCGCGATCGCGCCCGAGGATGTTCGTGTACGTGTGGTGCTCGTAGTTGTGGTAGCGCCGCCAGTGGCCGCCGTCGCAGACGTTGTCCCACTCGTACGTGGCCGAGGCGAGCGTCGGATCGTTCATCCAGTCGTACTGGCCGTGCATCACGTTGTGGCCGATCTCCATGTTCTCGAGGATCTTGGCGGTCGCCAGCGCGCCGACGCCGAGGGTCCACGTGATCGGGTCGATCCCGAACATCAGGAGCGTGCGGCCGGTGATGGCGCTGCCGCGCGCGATGCGGACCATGCGGCGGATGTGCGCGGCGTCGCGCGCACCGAGGTCGGCGGTGATCTCGTTTCGGATGGCGTCGAGCTCGCGGCCGAGCTCGTCGATCTGTTCCTTCGTCAGACGCATGGTGCGTGTCCTTTCAGAGGGGGCGGTGGAGGTCAGAGGTCGAGCGTCACGTCGCCGCGCGCGCGGCCGATGCAGAGCTGGACGCGCGCGCCGGGCTCACGGACGATTTCGCCGGTGCGGAGGTTCTCGACGGCGCCGGAGCGCAGCACGCAAGTACAGGTATGGCAGACGCCCATCCGGCAGCCGTACTTCGGACGCAGGCCCGCACGCTCGGCGGCGACGAGGAGCGAGGTGGAGCCGTCGGTGGTGAACAATCGTTCCGACTTCGCGCACCGCACCTCGGCGGTTGCTTCGTCCGCGGCGGCGACCGTACGGCCGCCGCCGAACGACTCCGCGTGGAGGCGCGCCTCGGCGCCTGCCGCGTTCCATTCCGTGCGGCGCGCGTCCATGAAGCCGGCCGGACCGCAGAGGAACGTGACGCGCTCCGCCCAATCCGGCGCGTAGCGCGCGAGCGCGGCGCCGTCGAAGCGGCCGTCCTTCGTCGAGTCGTGCACGTGCAGCTCGAGGCGTCGAGACGAGGCCGCGAGCGCGCGGAGCTCGTCGCCGAAAATCGTCGCGCCGCGATCGCGCGTCACGTGCACGAACCGGACGGTCGTCGGGGCGTCGGCGGCTGCGAGCGCGCGCAGCATCGACATGAGCGGCGTGATGCCGCTGCCTGCCGAGAGCATCAGGATGCTTGGCGGGAGCGGATTCGGAAGGCAAAAGTCGCCGGCAGGCGCGGTGAGCTCGACGACGTCGCCCGCCACGATCCGGCCGTGCAGCCAGCTCGAGACGCGCCCGCCGGGCTGCCGCTTCACGGTGACGGAGAGCGTCCGGCCCCCGTCGGGTGCGGACGAGACGCTGTAGCGGCGCTCGCAGCGCACGCCGTCGACCTCGACGGCGACGCCGACGTGCTGTCCCGCCGTGAACCCCGGCCAGCGGCGATTGGCCCGCAGCAGGAAGGTCTTCACGTCGGCCGTCTCGGGGATCACGCGCTGCACGCGTGCCTTGATGCGGCCGAGCGCCCAGGTCGGGTGCACGACGGACAGCAGATCGTCGATCGCGTCGACGTCGTTCAGTGGCCGGAGCCAAGGGCTTGCGAGCAGCGTCGTGGCGAGGGTCATGGCGCGTCACCTCCGTTTCAGTGAACGCTTGTTGCCTGAACCGATCATTCGAGTCAACACTTGTTTACTGAACGGCACTGGTGAGCCTGGTGGAGTCCATGATACATCCGCTGGATCGATGACTTACCGTGGTCACAAGCGTTCTGTGAAACGCGCCGCGAAGCGAGTGGTGCGTGCCGTGCTGCGGGACCACGCGCGCGAGGAGCGCCGTGAGCGCTCGGCGGTCGACGAGGACGGCATCGTCACGCGCGCCGAGCGCAAGCAACGCACACGCAACCATCTGCTCGAGTCGGCGCTGCGCCTGATGCAGGAGGGCCGGAGTTTCACGAGTCTCGGCCTGCGCGAGGTGACGCGCGCGGCGGGCGTCGTGCCGACATCGTTCTACCGGCACTTCGAGGACATGGATCAGCTGGCGCTCGCGCTGGTGGAAGAGACGGGAATCACGCTCCGGCGTCTACTCCGCGAAGCGCGCCAGGCCGGCGTGCCGCCGATCAACATCATCCGCCACTCGGTGCAGATCTATAAGCAGTTCGTCGAGGAGCATCGGTTGCACATCACGTTCATGGCCGGCGAACGCTGGGGCGGTTCGCCGCTCATCCGGCGCGCGATCCGCTACGAGGTGCAGCACTTCGCGACCGAGATGGCGCAAGACCTGCGCGAGCTGAACCTCGTGCCGGCGCTGTCGATGCCGACGTTGCAGATGATCTGCGGGCTGGTCGTGAACACGATGCTGAACGCGGCATCGGACTTTCTGGATCTTCCTCCGGATCAGCCGCGTGTGGAGCAGGAGCTGGTCGAGAACTTCGTGCTCCAGTTGCGGGTGATTTTTCTCGGGGCGACCCACTGGAAAGAGTCGTCGTAGTTCTCGTTGCTGCTGCCGCTGTCGCTGCTGCTGCGCGCGACGGCGGGCGCGTCGGGGATACGCTCCTACGGTCGCGGGGTTCCTGGTGCCGGCGCATACTGATGGCCGGAGACTCCATGGCTTGCGCACACGCGAGCTGACCGCCGGGGGGTGAGCGCCACAGCGCTCACGTCCATCCGGCGACGAGCCGCTCCCCGGAGCGATCCCCGACGCGCCCGCCGTCGCGGGGCTCGGCAAGATCATCTCGGTCGCGCATCGAGGTTGCGGCTCCGCCCTTCGCAGACTCGGGATCCATTGACACTTCGAGTGATTACTCTAAGAGTCGTCGCTCATGGCGTACTCGCTTGCGGAAATCGTCGAGCAGTCGGGCGTTCCTGTGGACACGATTCGCTACTACCAGACGATCCGGTTGCTGCCCGGGCCGGCGCGGGAGGGGCGGAACGCGGTCTACGACGACGCACACCTCGATCGGCTGCGGCTCATACGATCGATGGCTGGTCGCGGGCTCTCGCTGAAAGTCATCGGGATGCTGCTCGCGAAAGGGGAGCGAGCCGAGTCTGATCGCGCTTTGCTGACCGCGATCGAAGAGGAGTCGACCGAGCCGGGGTACGACAGTGCGGCGGCGGCGCGGCAGTTGGGGATTCCGCATGCCTTGCTCTCTTCCGTCGAGCGGGCGGGGCTGGCGGAGGCGCAGGAGCAGGGCGACGGGTCGAAGCGCTACAGCGAGGGGGATCTGCGGGTCGCGCGCGGGGCGCTCAAGATTCTCGGATACGGGTTTCCGCTGACGCGCCTCTTGGCGCTCGCGGTGAAGCACGATCGGGCGATCCGGAAGACCGTCGACGGCGCGATCGACCTCTTCGATCAGTACGTCCGGAAGCGCAGCCGGACGCGCGGCGCCGAGGCCGATGCCGACGCGGTCGCCGCGGCGTTCAAGGACATCCTTCCGCTCGTGACCGGGCTCGTGGCGCATCATTTCCAGCGCGTCCTCGTGAACCGGGCGCTCAAGCGGCTCAAGAAGAGCGGCGATCGGGAGCCGCTCGCGATCGCGCTCAAGGTCGCCTCGGAAACGCGGCTCGGCATCCGCTGGCAGTGAGCCGACCATGACGCTGCCAGCCGCCGCCGAGAAGCGCGCGGTCGTCGAGGCGATGTTCGATCGCATCGCGCCTCGCTACGACCTCATGAACCGTCTGATGACGTTCGGTGTCGATCGGGCGTGGCGGCGGCATGCGATCGCGGCGCTCGGACTGCATCGCGGTGAAAGGGTCCTCGACCTGGCGTGCGGGTCGGGCGACTTGGCGGCTGCGGCGGAGACGGCGGGAGCCCGCGTGATCGGCCTCGACTTCTCGGCGGGCATGCTGCGGACGGCGGCCGCCCGCGGCCTCGGCGTGGGGCTCGTCCGCGGCGACGCGCTCGCGTTGCCGCTCGCCGACGCCAGCGTCGACGCGGTCGTGTCGGGGTTCGCGCTCCGTAACTTCGTCGACCTGCCGCGGGCGTTCGCCGAAGCCGCGCGCGTGCTGCGGCCCGGCGGGCGGATCGCGCTCCTCGAGGTCGATCGCCCAGCGAGCTCGCTCCTGCGCCTCGGGCACGGGATCTATTTCCGGCGCATCGTCCCGATCCTCGGCGCGCTGATCTCCGACCGCGCCGCGTACGCCTACCTCCCCGAGTCCACGGCGTACCTGCCGGACTCGGCGGCGCTTTCCGCCATGCTCGAGGCCGCGGGGTTCAGCGCGCCGCGGAAGCGGTCGTTTCTCGCCGGCGCGGCGCAATTGCTCGTCGCCGAACGGAGCGCACGTGTCTGAATCCGGCCTGCTCCGCGCGCGCGTGCGTACGATCGCCGAGCCGCTCGACCTGCTGGCGATCGCGCGCGCATGCGAACCCACGACGCCGCTGTTCCTGTGGGAGCATCCGGCGCGGGACGAGGCGATCCTCGGCGTCGGCGTCGCGCGCGAGATCCGGACGCGCGGACCGGAGCGCTTCGCGACCGCGTCGGCGGCGGCGCGCCGCCTCCTCGGCGCGATCGACGGCGACGACGACGCGCTCGCAGCGCTACGGGTGGTCGGCGGCTTCGCGTTCTCCGACGAGGCGTCCGAGGCCGCGTGGCCGGCGGCCCGGCTCGTGCTCCCGCGCCTCCTGTGGATCCGAGCCGCCGGCCGGACGACGCTGGCCGAGATCCGGGACGACGGCGATGCGCCGTGCGCGGCGCTCGCCGTCGCGCCGGGCGCCGCGACGGACGATACGCTCCGGTTGTACGCTGCGCCCGTCGATCCGGCGGCGCGCGCGCGGTGGACCGAGCGGGTCGAGCGCGTCCGCGCGCGCATCGCGGCCGGCACGCTCGAGAAGGCGGTGCTGGCGCGCCGCCGCCGGCTCGTTGCTGACGCCCCGATCGATTCCGCGGTTCTGGTCGCGCGGGCGCGCGCGACGCGACCCACGTGTTTCAACGTGTGGGTCCGCGAGCGCGGCGGCACGAGCCTCGTCGCCTCGACGCCCGAGCTTCTCGCGCGGCGCACGGGTGATGCCGTGACCGCGAGCGCGCTTGCCGGGTCGGCGGCACGCGGACGCGATCCCGACGCGGATGCGCTGGCCGGGGCGACGTTGCTCGCGTGCGTGAAGAACGCGCACGAGCATGGGATCGTGGTCGACGCGGTGCGGGCCGCGCTCGCGCGCGTCGCGGACGAGGTCACCGCCTCCGCGTCGCCCGCGCTCCTCACGCTGCCCGAGGTTCACCACCTCGCGACCGTCGTCACCGGCCGTCTCCGCACGCCGGCCTCCGTGTTCGACGTCGGCGGCGTGCTCCACCCGACGCCCGCGGTGTGCGGCGCGCCGTCCGCCGCGGCGCGGGCGCTGATCGAGCAGGAGGAGCCGGAGCGCGGATGGTACACGGGCGCGCTCGGCTGGATGGATCGCGCGGGTGACGGCGAGCTCGCGGTGGCGCTCCGGAGCGCGCTCGTCGCCGGCCGCGAGCTGACGCTCTGGGCGGGCGCGGGGATCGTCGCGGAATCGGACGCGGACGCGGAGCTCGCCGAGACCGAAGCGAAGATGCGCGCGCTCGTGACGCCGTTTCTCGCGCCGCCGCGCGCGGCCGATCAGGCGCTGGCGCGGGGCGGTGGCCTCGCCGACGCCGGCATGGCCGGTGCGTCGTGAGCGCTGCGCCTGGCGCACGATCCGCATCCGCGGTGCGGGAGAATCCGAACGGGGTCGCCATGCGTGCGTTGGCCGCCGCGCTGCGCGCGGCGGGCGTGGCCGACGCCTGCATTTCGCCCGGGTCGCGGTCGACGGCGGCGGCGCTGGCACTCGTGCAGGCGGGGCTCCGACCGTGGGTGATCACGGACGAGCGCGCGGCCGGTTTCTTCGCGCTCGGCCTCGCGCGCGCCGCGCGCCGTCCGGTCGTCCTCCTCTGCACATCGGGGACGGCCGCCGCGAACTATCTGCCGGCGGTCGTCGAAGCGTCGCTCTCGCAGGTGCCTCTCGTCGTGCTGACGGCCGACCGTCCGCCGGAGCTCCGTGATTGCGCCGCCGCGCAGACGATCGACCAAGTCCATCTCTTCGGAAGTCACGTGCGCTGGAGCGTCGACGCGCCCGCGCCGGGCGCCGACGCCGACCTGGACGACTGGTTCCGCACGCTGGCCGCGCGCGCCGTCGCCGCGGCGAACGAAGCGCCGCGGGGCCCGGTGCACGTGAACTTGCCGATGCGCGAGCCCCTGGTCGACGTCGCCGCCGAGCGCGCGCGGCTCTCGGCCGGAGAGGGGTCGACCGGGGCCACATGGCCGCCGGTCCGCGTGTTCGGGGCGAGCGGGTTGCCGTCGGCGTCGGCCGTCACGGCGATCGCGAAGGCGCTCGCGACCTGCCGCCGCGGCCTGATCGTCGCCGGACCGAACGCGGCGCAGGATGGGACCGCCGCCGCCGCAGTCACGCGTCTCGCGTCTCGCCTCGGCTGGCCGATCCTCGCGGATCCGCTTTCAGGCCTCCGCTCCGGCGATCACGATCGCTCGCACGTGATCGACGCGTACGACGTGCTGCTTCAGGGCGGGGCGCTCGGCGCGGAACATCGTCCCGATGCCGTCCTGCAGCTCGGAGCGCCGCTCGTCTCGGCGAGCACGCAGCGCCTGCTCGCGGCAGCGCGGGCTCCGGTCCACGTCGTCGTGGCGCCGCCGGGCGTCTGGCCCGACCCCCTCCAGCGCGCGACGGACGTGGTGCGGGCGGATGCCGGCGCGTTCGCGGATGCGGTGGCCGCTGCGATCGACGACGGGCGCGCCCAGCGCGACGACGAGCGCGCCCGGCGCGACGACGAGCGCGTCTCCGAGCGCGACGGCGGCACCGCCCCGGAGCGTGACTGGTTCGGGCGCTGGATGGGGCCGGGGATGCGCGCGCGCGACGCGCTCGATCGCGCGCTCGCCGACGAGCCGGCACTCTTCGAGGGTACGGTGCTCGCGGATCTCATCGCGCGGCTTCCCGAGGGGACGAGCCTGCACGTCGGCAACAGCCTGCCGATCCGAGCGCTCGATACCTTCGTGGGCGGCGCGCCGGGCCGTCTCGACGTCGCGTGCAATCGCGGGGCGAACGGCATCGACGGGGTCGTCGCGAGCGCGCTCGGCGCGAGCGCCGCCGGGCGAGGGCCGACGGTGCTCGTCGTCGGCGATCTCAGTTTCCTGCACGACGTCGGCGCGCTCCAGATCGCGGCCCGCCACCGGCTCCCGCTCCTCGTGGTCGTCGTCAACAACGACGGCGGGGGAATTTTCTCGTTCCTGCCGCAAGCGGCGCTCGGCGACACCTTCGAGACGCTCTTCGGAACGCCGCACGGTCTGTCGTTCGCGGGCGCGGTCGAGATGTGCGGAGGGCGGTACGTGCTCGCGCGGCGGCGGGTCGAGGTCGCCGCGGCGATCGACGCCTGGCGCGACGCGCCGGCGTTCACCGTGATCGAGGTCCCGAGCGATCGCGCCGAGACCCGTGCGTTGCACGCGCGGCTCATCGCCGCCGCCTGCGCCGCGATGACGAACGACGCGGAAGCGCTGGCCACGCGCGGCGCGGAGGCGCGATGATCCGGCGCATCGAGCTCGATGTCGGGACGGTCACGTGCACCGACGAACGCCCGCCGGCGGGTCGTCGTGGTCGCGCCTCGCGCCCGCTCGTGTTGCTGCACGGCTTCACCGGGAGCGCCGCGAGCTGGGCCGGGGTGCGAGCCGCGTTCCGGCCGACGCGCCGGGTCGTCGCGCTCGATCTTCCCGGGCACGGCGCGACCACCGTGGCGCCTGCGTTCGACGGATCGTTCGCCGGCACCATCGATCTCGTCGCCGCGACGCTGGATGCGCTCGGCATCGCGGAGGTGGATCTCGTCGGCTACTCGATGGGGGGACGGATCGCGCTTCAGCTCGCCCTCGCGCATCCCGGCCGCGTCGGGAGCCTCGTCCTCGAGAGCGCGTCGGCCGGCCTCGCGAGCGCCGCGGCCCGCGCTCGCCGGCGAGCAGCCGATGCCGTGCTCGCAGCCGCCATCGAGCGCGACGGCATCGCCGCGTTCGTGCGGCGCTGGGAAGCGTTGCCGCTCTTTCGGTCGCTCGCCGATCAACCGGCGGTGGTGCGCGAGGGGCTTCGCCGGCAGCGGCTCGGGTGCGATCCCGCGGGTCTCGCGGCGAGCCTCCGCTGGTGTGGCCTCGGGTCGCAACCGTGGCTCGGCGGACGGCTCGCCTCACTGGCGATACCGGTGCTCCTGCTCACCGGCGAGCGCGACGCGAAGTTCACGCGCGCCGCGACGCGCTTGCTGCCCCGTTTCGTGGATGCCCGGCACGAGATCGTCGCGGCGGCCGGGCACGTCCCGCATCTCGAACAACCCGCGCGTTTCCTGCGTGCCGTGCGTGACTTCCTCGCCGGCACCGCGGGCGCGCGCACAGCCTCACGAGGAGAGTGACACCATGGCGATCGAATGGCGCACCGTGCGCACGTACGAGGACATCACCTATCAGCAGGCGGAAGGGATCGCGCGGATCGCGATCAACCGGCCGGAGGTGCGGAACGCGTTCCGGCCGCAGACGGTCATCGAGCTGATCGACGCCTTCAGCCGGGTGCGAGAAGATCCCAGCGCCGGCGTCGTCATCCTGACCGGCACCGGCGACCAGGCGTTCTGTAGCGGCGGCGACCAGCGCGTCCGCGGCTCGCAAGGGTACGTGGGCGGCGACGGCGTGCCGCGCCTGAACGTGCTCGACCTCCAGCGGATGATCCGCAGCCTGCCGAAGCCCGTCGTCGCGATGGTGGCGGGCTACGCGATCGGGGGCGGCCACGTGCTGCACCTCGTCTGCGATCTCACGATCGCGGCCGACAACGCGATCTTCGGCCAGACCGGTCCACGCGTCGGCAGCTTCGACGCCGGCTTCGGCGCGTCGTACCTCGCGCGCCTCGTCGGGCCGAAGAAGGCGCGCGAGATCTGGTTTCTCTGCCGCCAATACAACGCGGAGAAAGCGCTCGCGATGGGCCTGGTGAACGAGGTCGTGCCGCTCGCCGACCTCGAGGCGACCACGGTGCAATGGTGCCGCGAGATGCTGGCGCTCAGCCCGATGGCGCTTCGCTGCATGAAGGCCGCGTTCAACGCCGAAACCGACGGCATGGCCGGCATCCAGGAGCTCGCCGGCAACACGACGCTGCTCTTCTACATGACGGAGGAGGCGCAGGAGGGCCGCGACGCGTTCAAGGAGCGGCGGCCGCCGGACTTCTCGCGGTTCCCCCGTGTCCCCTGAGGGGGCGCATCGCGTGGTGAGTGCCGCGACCGAAGGCGGCGTCGCGGCGTGGATCGGCGCCGCCCGGCCGCGCACGCTGCCGGCGGCGGTCGTGCCGGTCGTCGTCGGTCTCGCGCTGGCGGCGCGCGAGGAGCCGCTCGACGTCGGCGTCGCCGCCGTCACGCTGCTCGCGGCAATCCTGATCCAGATCGGCACCAACCTCGCGAACGACTACTACGACTTCGTCGCAGGCGCCGATACGAGTGAGCGCCTCGGTCCGCGTCGCATCACGCAGGCGGGGCTCGCCGCGCCCGCGACCGTCCGGGCAGCGGCCTTCGTGACGCTCGGCGCGGCGGCCGTCGCGGGCGCGTGGCTCGTCGCGGTCGGTGGTTGGCCCATCCTTCTCATCGGGATGGCGTCGTTGATCGCGGCGGTCGCGTACACCGGCGGGCCGTATCCGCTCGCGTACCACGGGCTCGGCGACGTCTTCGTGTTCGTGTTCTTCGGCGTCATCGCCGTGAACGGCACGGTCCTGCTCCAGACCGGAGAGGTCTCGGCGTTGTCCCTCGCCGTGTCGCTGCCGGTCGCGTGCCTCGCGACGGCGATCCTCGTCGTCAACAACCTTCGCGACATCGCGACCGATGCGCGCGCCGGGAAGCGGACGCTCGCGGTCCGGATCGGCGCCGCCGCGACGCGCCTCCAGTACGCGGCCCTCGTGGCCGTTCCGTTCGTCGCGGCGCTGTTGCTCGCCGGAATCGCGGGGCCGGCGCTGCTCCTCACGCTCCTCGCGGTGCCGCTCGCCGTCCGCGAGGTGCGCGCCCTCCGCCAGCGAGACGGCGCCGCGCTGAACGCGAGCCTTGCCGGCACCGCGCGCTTGCACCTCGCGTTCGGCGTGTTGCTCGCGCTCGGGCTCCTCGGGTGACGATCGTCGGCGCCGACGTCGAGGCCGTGCGGCTCGCGCTCCGCCGCCCGCTCACGACGGCGCGCGGGGCGATCACGGCGCGCGAGACGTTCCTGCTCCGTCTGAAGGCCGAAGACGGCGCCTACGGGGAAGGGGAGGCGGCGCCCGCGTATTGGATCGGCGAGGGCTCGCTCACCGCGACCGAGACGGCGCTGCGCGGCATCGTCGCGCGCGTCGCCGATCGCCCGAGCATCGACGAGCTGCGCGCTTGGTGGGCGCGCGGGCGCGAGCTCGATGGCGCCGCGGCATGCGCGCTCGACGCCGCGCTCGTCGATCTCGCGGCGCGACGCGCGCGGGTGCCGGCCTGCGCGCTGCTCGCCGCGGACGAAGCGGTGTCCGTGCCCGCGGCGCTCCCGGTCGCGGCGCTGGTCGGCGGATGCGACGCGGAGGCGCTCGCGACCGCGGTCGACGGCGCGCTCGCCGCCGGCTTCACCACGGTGAAGCTGAAAATCGGCGATGGCTCGCTTGCCGACGATCGCGAGCGGGTCGACGCCATCCGCGAACGCGCGGGCACCACGGTCGCGCTTCGCCTCGACGCCAACCGCGCCTGGACGGCCGAGGAGGCGCGGCGCGCGCTTGCGGCCTTTGCCCCGGCGGCTCCGGCGTTCGTCGAGGAGCCGCTCCGCGACTCCGACCCGCGCGCGCTCGCGGAGCTCGCGCGGACGTCCGGCGTCGCGATCGCGGTCGACGAGTCGGTCGCGGGGCCCGTCGATCTCGAGCGGCTGCTCGACGCGGACGCGCGGGTGCACGTCGTGCTGAAGGCGGGACGGGTCGGTGGACCGACACGGTTGGTGGCGCTGGCGCGCCGTGCGCGGGCGGCGGGAATGCCGGTGATCGTGACCGACGGGATCGAAGGGGCCGTCGGCACGGGCGTCGCCGTGCACGCGGCCGCGGCGATCGGAACGCGTCTCGCCGTGGGCCTCGGGGGCGTGCAGCTGGTGGACGCGCTCGCCGCGTTCCGCGGTCCCTGGGTGCGGCCGTCCGGACTCGGGTTCGCGATCGCGGTCGCCACGGGCGCGGAGCCGCAGGTTGCGCATGGCTGAGGCGCTGCCGCCGTCGTCCGAACCGTGGCTCGCCGCGCGGGCGCGACGCGATGCCGGCGGGCTCGCGCTCGTCGCGGGCACGACCCGAGTCGACTGGCGAACGCTCGCGGCGGGCGTCGACGCCGTCGCTGCCCGGCTGGCGGCCCTGGGGGTCCGTCCCGGCGATCGGGTCGCGCTCTTGATGGACCCGTCGATCCGCCTCGTCGAGCTCGTGCACGCGGCGCAGCGCAGCGGAGTCGCGCTCGTGATCCTGAACACGCGCCTCACGGCGCTCGAGATCGCGGTGCTCGTCGATCACGCCGAACCCGCGCTCGTGCTGCACGATGCCGCGTACGGCGAGACGCTCGCCGGCAGCGCGGCTCGGAGCGTCGAGGCGCATGCCGCGCTCGACGCGGTCGCTGCCGCTACGCTCGCATCGGCGATCGGCGTCGACTCGGACGCGATCGCGACGATCCTCTACACGTCCGGCACGACGGGCCGGCCGAAAGGCGTCGTCCTCACGCACGGCAACCACGAGGCGAGCGCGCGTGCGTCGCGTGAACGGCTCGGGCTCCGGCGCGACGACCGTTGGCTTTCGGTCCTGCCGCTGCACCACGTCGGCGGCCTCTCGATCGTGATGCGAAGCGTGCTCGACGGGACGCCGCTGGTGCTTCACCCGCGCTTCGACCCGATGGCGGTGCGGCACGCGCTCGCGCACGACGGCATCACGCTGCTGTCGCTCGTGCCGACCATGCTCCACCGGTTGCTCGAAGAGGCGGGGAACGACCCGGCGCCGGCGTCCCTGCGGTGCGTGCTGATCGGCGGCGCGGCGCTCGCGCCTGAGCTGGCGGCGCGGGCGCGCGCCCGCGGCTGGCCGATCGCGCCCACGTACGGCCTCACCGAGGCCGCGTCGCAGGTCGCGACGGCGACCCCGGACGATTCGACCGATCCCGGGGTCGGGACGCCGCTCTCCGGCACGCGCGTCCGGATAGCCGACCCCGACGCCGACGGCCGTGGCGAGATCAACGTCTCGGGGCCGACGATCATGCGCGGCTACTTCCGCGACGACGACGCTACGCGTACGGCGATCCGCGACGGCTGGTTGCACACCGGCGACGTCGGCCGACTCGACGCGGACGGCCGCCTCGAAGTGTTCGACCGCCGTTCCGACGTCGTGATCAGCGGCGGCGAGAACGTCTACCCGACCGAGGTCGAGTCGGTGCTGCTCGGGCACCCGGCGATCGCCGAGGCGGCGGTCTACGGCGTCGCCGATGCGGAGTGGGGAAGGCGCGTGCAGGCGGCGGTCGTCATCCGCGCCGGCGCCGCCTTCGACGCCGACGCGGTACGCGCCTGGTGCCGCGAGCGGCTCGCCGGCTACAAGATCCCGCGCGCGATCGTGCCCGTCCCCGCGTTGCCCCGGACGGCCTCCGGCAAGATCCGACGGCACGCCCTCGCGTCCGCCGTCTGACGGACGAACGCGCCACCGATTCCGCCATTCGCGTCGACCGCCGTTCCGTCGGCGGCGGGGCGACACTATCCGCATCCGTCAGGAGGACTCTCACGGATGAAACTCACGATCGTGATCTTCGACGGCTTCACCAGCATCGATGCGGTGGGCGGGTACGAGGTGCTGTCGCGCATTCCCGGCATGGAGACGGAGTGGGTGGCCCCGAAGGCGGGTGTCATCGCGGCCGACACGCGGGCCCTCGGCGTGCTCGCCTGGCGCGCGCTCGCGGACGTCGAGCGCACTGACATCCTGTACGTGCCGGGCGGGCCCGGCGCCGCGCGGCTCGAGACGGACGAGGAGTTCCTCGGCCACCTCCGGCGGCTCGACGCGACCTCGACGTGGACGTTCGGCGTGTGCAACGGCGGCGCGACGCTCGCCGCGGCGGGTCTACTCCGAGGCCGGAAGGCGACGACCAATTGGTTCTACCAGCATCGGCTCGCCGACTTCGGCGCCGAGTTCGTGCCGGTCCGCTATCACCGCGATGGCAAGTACGTCACCGGCGCCGGCGTCTCCGCGAGCCTCGATGCCGCGCTCTTCCTCGCGCGCGAAATCGGCGGCGAGATGCTCGGGAAGACGCTCCAGCTCGGCGTCGAGTACTACCCGAACCCGCCGTTCCCCGAGCGCACGCCCGCCGAGGCGCCGCCGGAAGCACAGGAGCTGGTGCGCGCGTTCGAGAGCACGGGAGGTCCGGCGCTGCTGGCCCGGCCACCGGCATTCCAAGGAACGTACGGGGTCGTGCCGTCGCCGGCGGCTGCGTAGGCGCAACGTGAACGACAGATAACTTGACTGACCCAGTCGGTCAGATATGTTGGCCGCATGGCCCGCAGGACTCCGGATGACCGCTTCGATCAGTTGATCGACGCCGCGACCCAGGTCTTCATCGAGCAAGGCTATCGGCGGACGCAGATGGCCGACATCGCCGACGCGATGGGGGTCGCGAAAGGCACGCTGTATCTCGCGGTCGAGAGCAAGGAGGCGCTCTTCGACCTGGCGTGCCGGTGGGCGGATGCTCCCCGGCCGCTGCCGCGCCCCGACGTCCTGCCGGTTCCGACCCCGCCACCCGGGGCGACGCTCGCGTACGTCGGGGAGCGGCTCGCGCGGGAAGCGGCGGTCCCGCTGCTCGCCGCCGCCGTCACCCGCACGCGCGTACGCGACCCCGGCGCCGAGCTCGGCGCCATCGTCGGCGAGATCTACGACGTGCTCGCGCGCAATCGCCGCGGGCTGAAGCTCATCGACCGTTCCGCCCGCGACATGCCCGAGCTCGCGGCGCTCTGGTTCGAGGGCGCGCGCGGCGGGTTCGTGGCGCTGCTCGGCCGCTATCTCGAAGCGCGCCTCCGGCGCGGTCACTTCCGGCCCGTGCCCGATCTCGCTGCGGCGACGCGTCTCGTGCTCGAGCTCATCGTCTTCTGGGCGGTGCACCGGCACTGGGACGCGCACCCCGACCCGATCGAGGAATCCACCGCCAAGGCGACCGTCATCCGCTTCGTCACGGGTGCGCTGGTCGAGGAGGAACGAGCATGAACGAGATCACGAACGGCGCCGCGACCAGCCGGCGCGTCGACGTCGACTGGCTGCGCGTGTTCGCGACCTATCTGCTCTTCGTCTTCCACGCGGGCATGGTGTTCAGCCCGGCGCCCTTCTACCACGTGCGGAACGCGGACCTGTCGATGGTCCTGCTCGTGGTGACGGGCTTCATCGGCCTGTGGCACATGCCGCTCTTCTTCCTGCTCGCGGGCTGGTCGATCGTCGCGTCGCTGCGCGCGCGCGGCGAGGAGGGCTTCACGCGCGAGCGGTTGCTCCGGCTCGGCGTGCCCTTGCTTCTCGGGTGCGTCTTCCTGATGCCGCCGATCAAGTACCTCGAGCTCTCGAGCGGCCTCGACCTCAATCATCGCGGCCTCTTCGTGAGCCCCGCGCTCCAGGAGGGCTTCCGGCGCGTGATTCCGAACGGTCTTCCCGCGATGGCGCCGTTCTCCGAGACGTTCGTGCGATTCCTGCCGACGTTCTACACGCGCCTCGACCGGTTCACGTGGGCGCACTTGTGGTTCGTCGCCTATCTCCTGACGTTCACGCTGCTCTATCGCCCGCTCGTTCGGCGGGTGCTCGCGAGCCGGGAGTGGCCGCGGCCGGCGGTCGGGTGGATCTACGCGCCGCTCGTGCCGCTCGTCCTCGCGCAGGTGCTGCTCCGGCCGCATTGGCCGGGCATCCAGAACCTGTACGACGACTGGGCGAACGTCGCGTACTACTCGACGTTCCTCCTCGCGGGCGTGCTGTTGGCGCGCCATCCGGCGCTCGAGACGATCGTCGTGGCGGAACGGCGTCGCACGCTCGCCATCGCGGTCGGGACGACGCTCGTGCTCTTGCTCGTGGTGCTCGGCGTGATCACGACCCCGCTCGTGCCGCTCGCGGGGTCGGCGATCGCGGCGTGGTGCTTCGTGCTGACGCTCCTCGGCCACGCGCGCACCTGGCGGCTGCCCGACGGCCCGGTGCTCGCCTACCTCGCGGAGTCGGCGTTCCCCGTCTACGTGCTGCACCAGCTCGCGATCGTCGTGATCGGCTACCAGCTGGTCGGACTCGCGTGGGGCGTCGCCGCGAAGTTCCTGGTGCTGGTCGTGGCGTCGCTCGCCGCGACGCTCGCGGCGTACCACGTGCTGGTGCGCCCGCTGCCGCCGTTGCGGTTCGCGTTCGGGATGCGGCCGCGCGTCTGCCCGCTGCGTCTCCCGGCGGCGGCGCGTGCGGCGATCGTGGCGGCGCTCGTCCTCGCCGGTGCGACGCCGGCACTCGGAGCGACGCCGCTCGGACGTTGGTACGCCGAGGGCGGCGCGGCGCAGGTCGAGCTGCGGGCCTGCGGCGCGGCGCTCTGCGGCGACGTCGTGTGGCTGCGCTCGCCGTTCGACGAGCACGGATGTCCGCTCCGCGACCAGTGGAATCCCGATGCGACGCTGCGCGGCCGGCCGATCGAGGGCCTCGAGATCGTGCGCGGGCTCGTGCCGCTCCCGGGGCGCGAGGGCGAGTGGGTCGACGGCAGCATCTACGATCCGACCAGCGGTCGGACGTATCGCGCGACGCTGGCGCTCGACGGCGAGGATCGCGCGTTCCTCCGCGGCTACGTCGGGATCCCGCTCCTCGGGCGCACGACGACGTGGCTGCGGGTCGGCCGGGAAGCGCAGCAGTGCCGCGCCGCCACCGCGCCGTGACCAGGATCGTGCGCTACAGCAGGCCCGGGAACGTCCCGCCGTCGACGGAGAGGTTCTGCCCCGAGACGAACCCGGCCTGCGCGCTACAGAGATAGACGCATGCCGCCGCGAACTCCTCGGGCGTGCCGAGACGATTGGCGGCGATCGACGCCGCGATCTCCTCGTAGGCCTGCTCGACGGTGATGCCGCGGCCGGCCGCCTGGAGGCCGGCCATGAAGCGTTGCCGGTCGGTGTCGATGCGCTCGGGGAGCAGGTTGTTGATCGTGACGTTGTCGCGCGCGACCTCGCGCGAGAGGCTCTTGCAGACGGCGGTGAGGGCGCTCCGCGCCGCGGTCGAGAGGCCCATCAACGGGTGCGGCGCCTTCACCATGGCGGACGTGATGTTGACGATGCGGCCGAAGCGGCGCGCCCGCATGCCGCCGATCACGGCCCGGATGACGAGCGCGGGCGCGAGCAGGTTCTGCTCGAGCGCGCCGAGCCACATGGCGTGATCGCAGTCCTCGAAGCGGGCCGGCATCGGCCCGCCGTTGTTCGTGACGAGGATGTCGGGGTCGGGGCAGGCGGCGACGAGCGCCGCGCGGCCGTCCTCGGTGCAGAGGTCGGCGACGACCGCCGTCACGGCGGCGCCGGTCTCGGCGCGGATCGCGGCCGCGGTTTCGTCGAGGCGGGCGCCGTCGCGGCCGTTCACGAACACGCGCGCCCCTTCGCGGGCGAGGGCCGCGGCGCAGGCGCGGCCGAGCCCTTTGCTCGAGGCGCAGACGAGGGCGGTGCGTCCGGCGATTCCGGTCTCCATGGGTCGAGCTCCTTTCAGGCGGCGCGCGGCGCGAGCGCCGGGCGGTCGAGCAGGATCGCGAAGACGCTCGCGAGCGCCACCCCCGGGTTCGCATCGGTGCGCGCGCTCCGCCATGCCACGTGCTGGTCGGGGCGGACGAGGATCGCACCGTCGGGCGCGAGTGCCAGCAGCGTCGTCCACGTGCCGTCCGGGTCGAGGACGTCGTGGCCGAGCCGTATCGTCGTGAGCGGCGGCGCGGCGTCCGTCGCCGCGGCGTCGCTCCAGGGCGCGCCGTCGCACCCGACGATCAGCGTGAAACGGTCGAGCGCCACGAGGTCGAGGCTCGACACGCGGCGGCCGTCGCGCGTCACCCATGCGTGCGGCAGGCGGGCGCCCGGACGCGCGCTCGGACGGTACTCGCGCACGGACGACGGCTCGTCCGCGTCGCCGTCGCTCGCTCCGCCGGCGACGAGCGCGCCGCCCTCGTACGTGAACCCGAGCTGGAGTCCGAGCTGATCGAAGTGCTCCGCTTGATTCGCGATCGCGGTCGCGAGCTCCGTGCTCGGCGGGACGGTGCCGGCCGTGCGCGCGGCGGGGTCGATGCTCGCGAGCGCCTGGTAGACCTCCATGAGGCGCATCGCGTTCTGGAGACTCACGTCGGCGTTCCGTTGCGCGACCGGCCTGCGCTCGCGCTCGTAGGTGTCGAGGAGCGCCGCGGGGGCCCAGCCGGCTTCGACCGCCGCGATCTTCCACACGAGGTTCTGCACGTCCTGCACGCCGGTGTTGAGCCCGAGGCCGCCGGTCGGCGGGAAGCGGTGCGCGGCGTCACCGACGAGGAAGATGCGGCCCTCGCGATAGCGCTCGGCGACCTGCGCGGTCATCGTCCAGGTGCGGACCGTGCGAACGGTGAAGGGATGCGCGTCCGAGCCGAGCGCGCGCCGGACGATCGCGGTGCAGCGCGCCTCGTCGTACGCCGCCGCCGACTCCGTGTCGGGATCGAACGGGTGCATGAAGACCCACGTGCGGTCGACGTCGTGCGCGACGAAGGTCCCGGTCGCGTCGGGCGCGGTCGTCCAATAGAGGACACCCGGCCGGTCGCCGACCAGGGAACGGAAGTCGGCGTCGAGGTGAATCATCACGAAACTCTGGAGGCGGTCGGGGCCGATCGGCGTGATGCCGAGCATGCGACGCACGGGGCTCGCGGCGCCGTCGGCGGCGAGGAGCCACCGGCTCCGCACCTCGACGACGGCGCCGGTCGCGGCGTCGCGCAGCTGCGACGTGACGCCGTCGGCATCCTGCTCCGCGTGTTGCCATTCTCGACCGTACGCGACTGCGACGCCCGCGGCGCGGAGCTCGTCGGCGAGGATCGGCTCGAGACGATGCTGCGACAGATTGCGGAGCGGGGTGGGTGTGACGTCGGAGAGGTCGTCACCCTGACGCTCGAAGGGCAGGCGGCCGAGCGTCTGCCCCGCGAGTGTCGTGACCCAGTAGACGGAGCCCGCGTCCTCCGGCGGCTGGCTCGCGGCGGCGATCCGCTCCATGTCGACGCCGGCCGCGCGCAGCACCTCGAACGTCCGCGCGTTGACGACGTGCGCCGCCGGCGCGGTCTGCGGCGTCGCGCGCCGCTCGACGATTCGGCACGCGATGCCGAGGCGCGCGAGGAGGAGCGCCGCCGTCATGCCGGCCGGCCCGGCGCCGACGACGAGCACGGTCGTGTCGATGACGTCGACCATGATCAGCGCAGCCCCGCCTGATCGTTCGCGATCCGCTCCGCGACCTCCGTCCGCCACTCCTCGTACGGCTTCCAGTCACCCGTCGCGCGGCAGAGCGCTTCCGTCTGACGGAGGATCTCGTCGTCGTCGAGCGAGAGGTCGAGGTATTCGCCGCTCGGCTGGTGCACGAACCAGGGGCTGTCGACGACGAGCTCGAGCGCGTTGCCCTCGGGGTCGCGCGTGTAGAGCGACCAGGAGTTGCCGTGGTTCAGCGGCACGAAGTTGGTGTTGCCCTCGGCGACGAGTCGCTGCTGTACGCGGCGGAGGGTCGCGAGGTCGTCCAATCGGAACGTCAGTTGGAAGATCGCGGCGCCGAAGCTGCCGCCGAGCACGGGGCCGTCGAGCACCGAGCCTTCGGAGCGTCCGGAGGCCAGCACCAATTGGTGATGCTCGGCGGGGTCGGTCGTCAGGAAGACGAGGGTGGCGATGCCGCCGCCGACCTCGCCGCGGTCGGACACGGTCATGCCCAGCACCCGCGTGTAGAAGTCCTCCATCTTCGCGAGGTCGAAGCAGCCGAGACCGAAGTGACTGAGCGTCAGCTTGCGGCCGGCAACGGGACGGGTCGACGTAGAGCTCATGGTGCATCCTCCATTCGGGTCGAGTTAGGCGTGCGTATAACTCGATCTCCGGATGTTAGTCAATAGACTAATACGCGAGCGAGGGCGTCGGTGGCAGCAGGCGGTGGGTCGTGAGCTTGACCCAAGCCTGCGCGCGGGCGTAGCCAGCCAGGGCGATGCTCTCGCTCGTCGTCCACGCCGTCCTCGGCCTCGTCACCATCGGCGTCTTCTTCGCGGTCAACGCCCACCTCTACCGGCGCGACTGGCAGGGCTCGGGCGTCACGTTCCTGGAGCTCGTCTACTACGTGCTCGCCGGCGTCTCGGTCGGCGCCGGGTGGTTCTTCAACGTGCGCTACGTTTTCGGATATCCGCACGACTACAGCTGGTGGCACTTCACGAGCATGCTCTTCGCGAATCCGGCCGCGGGGTCGGTCGGGCAGGACATGATCATCACGAACGTGCTCCTGTTCCCGCTCTGGACGATCGTCGACGGCCCGCGGCGTGGCCTCCGCCATTGCTGGCTCTATTTCGTCATCAGCCTCTTCACGAGCTTCAGCTGCGCGATGGCTCTCTATCTCGCGGCGCAGGAACGCCAGGTTCGCCATGCACGTGCGCTCGCCGGCGGCGGGACCCATGCCCGACCGTGACGTCGTCGTCATCGGCGCGGGCCACAACGGCCTCGCGGCGTCGGCGCTCCTCGCCGGGCGCGGGCTCGACGTGCTCTGCCTCGAGAAGAACGCGTACGCCGGTGGCATGGCCGGCACGCGCGAGATCCTGAGCGGCTGCCGGAACGACGTCGGCGCGAGCCTGCTGTTCCCGCTCGCGAAAGGGCTCTGGGAGGAGCTCGAGCTCGGGCGCTACGGGGTCGAGACGATCGAGCTCCCGATCATGGCGTCGAACCTGAACTCGAAGACGTCGCCGCCCGCGATCTTCTACGCGAACCCGCTCCGCATGGCGGGCTACGTGCTCCGGCACTTCGGCGTCGGCGCGATGATCGGCTTCGTGCGCCTGATGGCGTTCTGCAAGTATCCGGCGAGCGTCATGGATCGGTTCACGCCGCGCAGCATCCCGCCGACGCTCGACGAGGTCCTCGCCGCCGCGCCGACCGCCGCGAAGCGGGCCCAGCTCGAGCTCGCGTTCACCGGCAGCGCGATGGATCTGGTGAATCGTTTCCTCCCCGATCCGAAGCGCCACCGCACACTCCGCGCGCTGGTCGCGTTCGCCGCCGTGCAGTCGACGTACAAGGGACCGTTCACGCCGGGGAGCGCGCTCTGCCTCGTCTACACGTTCGCGCAGAACGAGGGGGGCGGGCTCATGCGGCGCGTGAAGGGCGGCATGGGGTCGCTCTCGGACGCGCTCTGCCGGTCGATCGCCGACAAGGGCGGCGAGGTGCTCCTGAAGACGCCGGTGAAGCGCGTGCTCGTCGACGACGGCCGCGCGGTCGGGGTCGAGCTCCGCGACGGTCGCGTCATCACCGCCCGTGCGGTCGTCTCGAACCTCGACAAGCCGGCGACGTTCTTCGGGCTCGTCGGACGCGAGCACCTCGATGCCGCGACCGTCGACAAGATCGAGCGCGTCGAGCACCGCGGCGCGTACATGCACCTCCTCTTCAAGCTGAAGCGCCTCCCTAGCTACGGCCCGCCGTTCGAGCATCTCAACGCCGACCCGCGGACGCGCTTCAACACGACGCTCGTCCCCGATCCCGAGCTGCAACAAAAGAGCTACGAGGCGTGCCGGCGCGGCGAGGTCCCGGAGCATCCCGCCGTCGGGATGCAGATCCCGACCATCATGGATCCGAGCCTGGCGCCCCCGGGCGTGCACATCGCGACGACGTACGGCTTCTTCTTCCCGTGCGAGGCGCCGCGCGATGAGCGTGGCCGGCTTCGGGACGCGATGGCCGAGCGCATCCTCGACCGGCTCTCCGAGTTCCTGCCCGACCTCCGCGATTGCATCGTCGAGCGCGCGATCTTCTCGTCCGACCACTTTGCGGCGATGCAGGGTGCCACCAACGGTGATTTCACCCACGGCCTCATCCATCCCGATCAGATGATCGGCGGCCGGCTCCTCGTTCCAGGATCTGCCCACGCGACGCCGATTCCGGGCCTTTTCCTCTGCGGCGCGTCCTGCCATCCCGGACCCGGCGTGACGTTCTTGCCTGGGTACGGCGCGGCGTATGAAGTGGCCGCCGCGCTGGAGCGCGAGGACGCGAGCCCGGCGCGCGACGCGCAGCCGCTACGGAGGATGCACGCATGATCGATCTGACCGGGAAGGTCGCCGTCGTCACCGGCGGGTGCAGCGGCATCGGACGCGGCACCGTGAACGTGCTGCGGCGCGCGGGCGCGCGCGTCGCGTGCGTCGACGTGCAGGACGAGAAGGGCGAGGCGCTCGCCGAGCAGCTCGGCGATCACGGGCTTTACGCGCACGCCGACGTCACGAACGAGGCCGAGGTCGCGGCCGCGTTCGGGCGCATCGTCGATCGCCTCGGCGGCATCGACGTGCTCTTCAACAACGCCGGCGCGGCCGAACCGCTCGGCTCCGACCCCTTCGACGTCGCACTCTTCGAGCGCGTGCACCGTCTGCTCGTCACGAGCGTCGTGCTCGGCACCAAGTACGCCGTGCCGTCGATGGTCGCGCGCGGCGGTGGGTCCATCGTCAACACGGCGAGCGTCGCGGGCCTCCAGGCCGGCTACGGGCCCTTCGCGTACTCGGTCGCGAAGGGCGCGGTCGTCCATCTGACACGGGTCGCCGCGGCCTCCCTCGCGAAGCACAACATCCGCGTGAACGCGATCTGCCCAGGGCTCATCCCGACGGCGATCTTCGGTCGCGCCCTCGGCGAATCGATCGCCGACGCCGACCGCCGCGCCCGCGACATCAGCGAGCGCGCCCACGGGTTCCAACCGATCCGCGTCGCCGGCTCGCCGGACGACATCGGCAATACGGTCGCGTTTTTCGCGAGCGATCTCAGCCGGTTCGTGACGGGGCAGTTCCTCGCAGTCGACGGCGGGCTCACCGTCGGGCCGCGCGCGGCCTGGGACGAAGCGGCGGCGCTCGAGAACTGGACGCGCATCGGCATGAGCGACGCGCAGGTGCAGGATCTCCTCGCGACCCGCTCCTGACGGCGTGGATGTCGAACCGCTCCGCCGCCGTTCGACGGAATGACACACCACCAGGAGGAGTCGCGATGGAGTTCATGCTGCTGTTCATGTTTCCAACGGGCGCGCCGACGCCCACCTCCGACGCCATGGCCGAAATGGGCCGGTTCGTCGGGGACCTCCGCACGCGCGGGAAGCTCCGGCGCGGCGCGCCGCTCGCGACCGATCGCGAGGGTTCCCGAGTGCGAAAGCGGGACGGAAAGGCGCTGGTCGTGGACGGGCCGTTCGCCGAGTCCAAGGAGGTCGTCGCCGGATTCTGGATCGTCGACGTCGCCGATCGCGCCGAGGCCGTCGACGTCGCCACGCGGTGCCCGCACTCCGAGGATCACCTCGTCGAGGTGCATGCCGTCGATACGCGCCATCTCTACGCGGATTCCGAGCGCGGTGTGCCGTACCTTCTGGCGTTCCTCGTCGAGCCCGGCTTCGAGGACTGCGGCGGTGCGAGGCTGCGCGCGATGCTGGCGCACGCCGACGGCCTCGCCGCCGAAGGCCAGCTTCTCGAGACGACGCCGCTCGCCGCGACGCCGCCGCCCGCACGCGTCACCCGCAAAGGCGGCAAGACGCTCGTCGTGGACGGCCCGTTCGCGGAGACGAAGGAAGTCGTCGGCGGCTACAGCCTCGTGCGCGCTGCCGACCGCGCCGCCGCGATCGCGCTCGCCTGCGACTACCCGCACGCCCAGTGGGGCACGGTCGAGGTGCGCGAAATTCTGTTCTTCGACCGGACGTGAACGGCGGAGCCGTGAGTCCTGCCAGCGCACGTCGCGGGGCCGCCTAGGCGCGCCATGGGCCTCGCCGACGTCCACGCACACCTGACGCACCCGACGCTCGTACCGCTCGAAGACGAGGTGCTGATCCACGCCGCTGCGAACGGCGTGACGACGATCCTGACGAACGGTCTCAACCCGCGCGACAACGAGGCCGCGCGCGCGCTCGCTGCCCGGTCGACGGTGGTCAAAGCGGCCTTCGGGCTCTATCCCGTCGACGCCGTGTTGCCGGAGCTGCGCGCGCTCGGAAAGCGCTACCCGCGCGAGGGCGACGCCTGCACCGCCGAGGAAGGGATCGCGTGGGTGCGCGCCCACGCGGAGGAGGCGGTCGCGATCGGCGAGATCGGCCTCGACGGATACTGGGTGCCGGAGGAGCTCTGGCCGCGCCAGGAGGCGGTCTTTCGTGCGCTCGTCGCGATCGCGCTCGACGCCGATCGGCCGATGATCGTCCATACCCGGAAGCGCGAGCGCCGCGCGTTCGAGATCCTCCGCGAGATGGGCGCGACCCGCGTCGACTGGCACTGCTTCGGGGGCAAGGTTGCGCTCGCGCGGCAGATCGCCGAGCACGGCCATTGGCTGTCGATTCCTGCCAACGCGCGCCGCTCGGAGAGCTTCACGCGCATGCTGGAGACGCTGCCGCGCGAGCGAATCCTGCTCGAGACCGACTGCCCGTACCTCGGGCCGGACAAGACGCGCCCGAACGAGCCCGCGACCGTCCGTGGCACCTCCGAATACGCGGCCGAGCTCTGGCGCTGCTCGGTCGCGGACGTGGAGGCGCGGCTCGCGGACAACTTCGCGGGGCTGTTCGGGTTCGCGCCGTGAATATTCGCTTGGTCTGCGACGGTCGCCTTGGTACCGTCGCGCATCCCCGCACTTTCGGAGGTCCCCGTGAACGCCCCCAGATCCTTGCTGACGCTCGCCGCGACGCTCGCGCTGGCCGCCGTGCCGGCCGTCGCCCCGGCCTTCTCCGACTGCCCCGCCGATCACGTCGCCGACGGCTACACCTGCACCGAGCAGACGGGTGCCGGGAAGACCGGCGGCTTCTTCCGCGTGACGTTCCCGTCGGACTGGGACGGCGACCTCGTGATCATCAACCACGGATTCGACCTGAACGACCGCCACATCCGCCCCCACGAATCGTGCAGCCATCACTACGGGATCGCGTGCGAGCAGGACTCCGACTGCGGGCCGAACCGGTTCTGCAACCAGATCTCCTACCTCGGCCTCGACGAGGTGCTGCTGCCGATGGGCAAGGCCGTCGCGGCCAGCACCTACACGGACAGCGGCTGGGCGCCGTTCCACTCGGCGAAGGACATCAAGGACATCCTGAAGCACGTGAAGAAGGTCTCGGGCTTCGGCGACCAGCTGAAGCGGGTGATCGTCACCGGGTTCTCGGGCGGCGGTGCGGTGACGGCCGACGCCACGATGAAGCTCGAGATCGACGGCGCGGTGCCGCTCTGCGCCGCTGCGGCCGGCGGCCTCACGACGTGGGACGTGGCCCACGAGGTCCGCATGGTCTACGATTACGTCTGCGCCGGCGTGCCGAACGCGACGTTCCTGTCCCCCTCCGACATCGGCAACATGAACAGTGACGACTCGGACAAGGACGCGCTCGGCGTGGCGCTCAGGGTCGACCGCTGCTTCGGCGTCCTCGGCATCGCGGCGGACGACGGCCACCAGGCCGAACGGCTGGCGAAGTTCCTCGCGCTCACCCAGTTCACCGGCGACGCGAGCCATGGCGGCAGCGGCGTGAACGTGGCGAGCGCCATCGGGTTTCCGGTGCTCGGCCTCGGCGACATGGCGTTCGACAAGAAGCGGTTGAACCTGAAGCGCATCGGCCTCAACGACACGCTCGACTACACCTCGCTCGGCACCGATCCGATGCTCGCCGCCGACTACCACGCGAACGTCGAGCGGCTGACGGCGGGCAAGGGCCGGAAGAAGCTCCGCAAGAACTTCCATCCCGATTTCACGAAGGGACGCGGCAAGAAGGTGAGCTATCCGATCCTCTCGATGGCGGGCGCCAACGATTGGCTCGTCATCCCCGAGTTCAACCGCGTGTACGCCGACGCGGCGGCGGCGGGGAACAAGGCCTTCACGCAGACCTGGATCGAGACGTACGGCCATTGCGTCTTCAGCGAGCAGGAGACGACGGCGCTCTTTACGAAGTACTTCGAGTGGCTCGGCCCGGTCGGTGGTCCGTACGGAACGCAGCCGACGGCGGCCGACATCTCGAACGCGTGCCTCGCGCTTCCGGGCGGCGTCCAGGGCGACACCTGCAACTTCGATCTCGCGTTCTCGCCGCCCGCGATCTACGACCGTGTCCCGCCGCGCCCGGACTGGCCGGCGGCCGCGCAACCGTAACCCGCGGTTCGGGACGCGGCGTGCGCGCTCACTTGCGCACCCGCATTCCGTCGCCGTCGCGGCCGAGCTGGAGTCCGGGCTCCGCTGCGCGCGCGCGCTTCTCGGCTTTCCACGCCGCGCCTGGATCGATCTTCCGATAGTACGCGTTCGCGAGCGCGATCCAGCGGTCGGCGTTGCCGGGCTCGAGCTCCGCGGCCGCTTGCAGGTGGCGCGCGGCCTCGTCGAAAGCCGTCAGGCGATACAGGAGGCTCCCGAGGTCGCCGTGGTTCTTCGCAGTCGGTGCGGCCTCGACGGCTTGCCGAAAGACGTCGATCCCCTCGATGACCTTGCCGTCCGCGATCAATCGGTCGGCCTCGGCGCGGAGCGCGGCGCCGTCCGCAGCGGCCACCGGGGAAGGCCGCGATGGGGTCACGGGCGGAGGCGTCGCCGGGCGTTCCGGCGGGACCGCCGTCGATCCGGTGGTCGGCGCGCGGACCGTCGCCGGCGTGGCCCCGGCGCGCGGCGCGTCGCCGGTGGGCACCGGGGTCGGATCGTTCGGCCGTCGCAGCACCGCCGTGACGACCGCGACCACGATCACGAAGAGCACGAGCGGCGCCATTCGCCTCGTCGTCACGGCACGCTCCTAGCGCGGGCGACGATCGACGCCTAGCGGCCTCGAGAGCCGGCCGCTCCGGTGCTTCTTGGCGGGTGCGGGAAGGTGCGCTACGCCAGCTCCATCCCGTCATGACCGGCCGCCCACCAGAGACCGACGGACGCCTGCACTGGGGCGAGACGCGCGAGATGAACGCGCTCGAGACGCTCATGTGGCGTGTCGAGGCCGATCCGCGGCTCCGCTCGACGATCACCGGCATCGAGATCCTCGACTGCGTACCGGATTGGGGCCGCTTCCTCGCGGCCGCGGACTGGGGCACGCGCATGGCGCCGCGCTTCCGGCAGAAGGTCGTCGAGCCGGCGCTCGGCATCGGCAATCCGTCGTGGGTGAACGACCCCGACTTCGATCTCCACTACCACGTGCGGCGCATGCGGCTCCCCGCCGGCGGCGGGTGGCGCGCGCTCTTCGCGCTGGCGGAGCAGATCGCGATGACGCCGTTCGATCGCGCGCGCGCGCCGTGGGAGGCATATCTCATCGAAGGGTTGCCCGGCGGACGCGCCGCGCATCTCCTGAAGATGCACCACGCGACGACCGACGGGATGGGGAGCGTGCAGCTCTTCTCGCGCCTGCACTCGCGGACGCGCGAGTCGAATCCCTTCAAGCCGCAACCGTCGCCGCCGCTTCCCGAGCGGCAGACGCCGATGGATCTCCTCCTCGAGCAGCTCGTACGCGACGTGCAGGCGCTCCCCGGGCTGGTGCTGTCGGCGGCGGGCATCGCGCTCCGCATGATGCTGAGCCCCTACGCGACGGTCGCGGGGCTCGCCGGCTTCGTCGGCTCGCTCGCGCGCGTCACCGCCGAGCCGGGCGTGAAGGGGTCGCCGCTGCTCCGTCGCCGGAGCCTCTCGTGGCATTTCATCGCGCTCGACGTCGCGTTCGCCGATCTGCGCGCGGCCGCGAAGGCCGCCGACGCGTCATTGAACGACGCGTTCGTCGCGGCGCTCCTCGGCGCGTTCCGGCTCTACCACGAAGCGCTCGGCCACCCGATCACCGAGCTGCCGATGGCGATCCCGATTTCGGTGCGGCGCGAGGGCGATGCGGAGGGCGGCAACAAGATCGCAGGCGCACGCTTCGTCGGTCCGGTCGGCATCGCCGACCCGCGCCAGCGCATGCGCGCGATCGGCGCGCTCGTCGGCTCGATCCGGCGCGAGCCGGGGCTCGAAGGCATGTCGGTGCTGGCGCCCGCGCTCGCGCGGCTCCCGGCGGCGATCCTGACTGCGATCGCCGGCGGCATGACCAAGTCGAACGACCTCCAGGCGAGCAACGTGCCAGGGCTCCGCGAGGAGCTCTATCTCGCGGGCGCGCTCGTCGAGCGCGCCTACGGCTTCGGACCGCTGCCGGGCTGCGCGACCATGATCACCCTCAACACCCACCGCGACACCTGCTGCATCGGCGCCAACGTCGATCCCGCCGCGGTGACGGATCCGGAGCTCTTCGCGAGCTGCCTCGAGCGCGGGTTCGCCGAGGTGCTGTCGCTGCACCCGGGCGCGGCGCCGCCCGTACGTCGGATCTGACGCGACGGCGGCTGCGCCGGGACTGCCCGCCGGTGGCCTCGGCGCTGGGCCTCCGCTACGTAGCGGGGCCGTGATGAGCCCGCTCCGATCGCCGCTCGCCGGCGTCCGCGTCCTCGATCTGACCCACGTCGTGTCGGGTCCGGTCGTCGGACGGGCGCTCGCCGACCTCGGCGCCGACGTCGTGAAGCTCGAGCCGCCCGAGGGGGACGTCACGCGGCTCTGGGGCGAGGAGCGGAACGGCATCGCCGGCTTCTTCCTCCAGCAGAACGCCGGCAAGCGGAACGTCTGCATCGACCTGAAGACCGACGGCGCGGTGGCACTCCTCCACGACCTCGCCGGCGCGGCCGACGTGCTCGTCGAGAACTTCCGTCCCGGCGTCCTCGAACGTCTCGGCATCACGTGGGAGTCGCTCTCGGCGCGGAATCCGCGGCTGGTCATGGCGTCGATCTCGGGATTCGGCCAGGAGGGTCCGGAGTCCGAGCGCGCGGCGTACGCGGCGGTCATCCACGCGGAGAGTGGCGCCATCGGACGGCTCATGGCGCTCGACCAGCGGCCACCGACCGATCCCATCGTGTCGTTCGCCGACTACGACGCCGGCTTGCACGCGACGATCGCGATCCTGGCCGCGCTGCTCCAGGCGCGCGCGACCGGCGTCGGCGACCGCATCGACATCGCGATGCTCGACGCCATGCTCGGCACCGACGACTACATCCACCACGCGATCGACGGCTCGCCGATCCGCCGGCTGTCCGGCCAGTACTGGCAGCTCGCCGACGGCGGCTACATCATCATCCCGGGCTACCTGCACCACGTGTACAAGCGCCTCGCCGATCTCTACGGGCTCGAAGACGGCGTCGCCGAGGACGCGAGTCTGGAAACGAAGACCGCGGGACGCCGCGCAGCGGTCGCCGCGTTCCTCGCGTCGTTCGAGGATCGCGAGTCGGTCTTCACGGTCCTGAAGACGGCCGGACTTCCGTGGGGTGTCTTGAAGACGCCCGAAGAAGCGCTCGCGTCGCCGACCGCGCGCCATCGCGGCGTGGTGGCGGAGGTCGACGACGGCGCCGGTGGGAGGCGGGGCGTCGTGCAGCTCCCGTACCGGTTCCGCGACTCGCAAAGCGGCGTCCGCGGTCGGAGCGCCGCGCTCGGTGAGCACAACGCCGAGGTGCTGCGCGAGTGGCTCGCGCTCGACGGCGAGCGGATCGACCGGCTCGCGTCCGCGGGCGTGCTCCGCACGTCGCGCTGAAGGAGGCGGATGCCCGCGTCCGACTCGCGCCGGTGCCTGCGTCGGTGTCCAGGATCGCCGGCGGGGTCCGCTGTTTCCTCGCGCGCGGCCGTGACGTAATCCTGCGGCATGGCCGCGACGGGCAACGCCCCCGACGTCGAAGTCGTTCGGTGTGCCGCCTGCGGCACCGCGAATCGCGTTCCGCGCGCGAAGCTCCGCCAGGGACTCCGTCCCGTGTGTGGCCGCTGCAAGGCGCCGCTGGCGGGCAGCGCCGCCGGCACGGGACCGGTCACCGTCACCGATGCGACTTTCGCGAGCACGGTCGCGGCGGCGGCGCTGCCCGTGCTGCTCGATCTCTGGGCGCCGTGGTGCGGGCCGTGTCGGACGGTCGGTCCGATCGTCGATCAGATTGCGGTCGAGCGCGCCGGGCGGGTGCTCGTCGGGAAGCTCAACGTCGACGACAACCCCATGACCGCATCGCGTTTCGGCGTGCAGAGCATTCCGACGCTACTGATCTTGCGCGGCGGCCGCGAGGTCGACCGCATCGTCGGCGCGGTGCCGAAGCAGGAGATTCTGCGCCGGCTCGACGCCGTGCTCTGAGCGTTCCGAGCCGCGCGAGCCCGATGGCGTCCGCCACCGCCGACGCGGGGGCGCCAGGTCGCCGACGAAGTCACGGCTGGAAGGATCGCCCGCATTGGCCTACCTTCTCCGCCATGGCCCCCCCGCGGCGACGCGACCAGAGACCTGCCCGCCGCGGCGCGACGCTCGCCGCCGCGCGCAAGGCCGTCGCCGAGGTGAGCCGCCGACTGGCGAGCTCGGGCATGGTGCCCGCGACGGCCGGCAACGTGAGCGTTCGTGACGGCGACCTCATCGCGATCACGCCGACGGGAGCGTCGCTCGCCGAGCTGACGGCGAAGCAGGTTTCGGTCGTCGACTTCGACGGCCGGCTCGTCGCCGGCGACCTCGAACCGAGCTCGGAGCTCGG
>DAIQBH010000035.1:0-10134 GCA_036781285.1 Thermodesulfobacteriota bacterium
CGGCGCGACCCGTGGCGGCCGGCCTGGCCGAGCCGCGCTGGCTGGCGCCGCTGGGGTGGGCGGCGCTGCTGGCCTTCGTCGGCGGGGCGTACATCTCCACGTGGCCCTCGGGCGAGCGCCCGACGGTGAGGTAGGTCGAGGCGGCGGTCACCGCCGGGCCGACCCAGTGCAGGTTGCCGGTATTGGTGGCGGCGTCCGCGCGCTCGGCATCGGTCATCCCCGGGAACAGCTCGCCGGTCGAATGGTCCTCGAGGTGGAGGCTGTAGGGATCGTCGAAGGGCGTGGGCATGCCCATGACGATCACCGACGGCTTGGCGCCGGTCGACGGGTTCACGAGTGAGCTGAACCCGAGGCCGTGCGCGAGCTCGTGGATCGCGACCGCGTAGAAGTCGCGCGTGCTGCCGGGGGGCATCGCATCGAGGCCGTAGTACCAGTCGGGGAACCCGCAGCTCGTGTCGAGGAGCGAGTTGAACCGGATGTGGACGTCGTACTCGGAGGGGCACCCTCCGCCGTTCGGGCACGCGTCCATGCCGATGATCTTGTTGGCGAGCCCGATCGGGTAGATCAGGGTCGGATCGATGCCGGGCGGCGGGGTGAGATCCAGGAAGCCGGCGCCCGGGCCGCCGACGCCGAGCGTCGCGCTCGTGTCGCTGCACGGCAGGTCCTCGTCGAAGCTCGCCCGTACTTCGATGTCGACGGGGCTGTTGAGTGCGAGGCCCCACGCGTCGGCGGCGGCCTGGAGCGCGGCGAGACGCTGCGCGCCGCGTGTCGTCGCCGGATTGCCCGGCACCGCCGCGACCATGGTCGGATCGTTGAAGCCTTCGGCGGGTCCGTCGATGACGGTGATGTTGACGGCCGCGTTGCTGGTCGATGCGGCGAAGGAGAGGAGCGCGACGAGGGTGGCCGCGAATCTAGGCGTTCGCATGGCTCACTCCTTTTCGTCGGGCTCTGCCGCGTGCTGACAGCGCATCCGGACCTTACCGTCTGGTCCGATCTCGGCGGTCGTCGCGTGCTCGTGCGCCGAGAGGTCGACGGTGAACGCGCCCGGGACGACGGCATTCGGCGTCGCGTCCAGGGGAACGTCGGCGGTCGGAGGCGCGGGGGCCGCCGTGCGCGGCTCGGTGGCGGGACCGATCGAGTCGACGACCGCGTCCGCGGCGATCGCGGCGGAAGGCGGGAACGCAGACGGGAGCGCAGAGAGGACGATGACGAAAGCCAGTCGCGCGTGCCAGGTCATGAGCGGCACCTCCGTTGGCTGGTTCAGTCGCTCTCTCGACCGCCTGCTGTCAATCGATTTCTCGCGTTCCGCGCAGTCGATCCGGCACCGGAGCTCGAAGATGGACGCGATGCTCTGACGGGTGGCGCGACTAGGGAATGGTGATCGAGGATTCGCCGTCGCTGCCGTAGTCGAGACCCGAATACGACGGGCACGGCCCGCCGTCCCCGACGACGCTGCCCGGGTCGAGCGTGAGCGTGATCGTGGCGGTGCTCCCCTCGAATCCGCCCTTCAAGGGCTCCGTGGTGAACACGAGCGCCTCGGCGGCGTCGTCCCACGCGACGCTTCCGGCCCGCACGAGACTCTTCGCCACGGTCCGGATGTTGCCGGCGGGATTGAGACCCTGCCACTTGATCTTGAACGCGATCTTCTCGAGCTGCGGGGAGCTGGTGAGCGTGTCGCACGTGCTGCCGTCCGCCAGCCGCCCGACGAGCTTCACTTCGACGTTGGTGATCGGCGCCTTGCCGCCGACGACGCCGCCGCTGTCGCACGGACCGTCCATGTCGGTCTTCATGGGAATGCCGTGCAGCGCCGGCTCCGTACGAAGATACGGGGATTTGAATTGCAGCGCGTACTCGGGGCGGCTCATCGTCACGCTACAATCGATGGTGCCCGACGGTTGCGGGGCCGCGGCGAAGGTCGCGGCTGCAGTGGAAAGGACGAGCGCGAGCGCGAAGGTCGAACGGTACATGGGGGCATCCTCCTCGGCGAAAGCGGGCGGTGAGTGGGGCGTACCGCTCAAATGGCCCCGACCGTCGCACGTCCGACCGTGCGCTGTCGAGCGAAAACGGGAGCTCCGGCCCCGGGGTGCTATCCGCGATGGGGCGCGGCGAGCGCGTCCGGGGCGAGCGCGCGGACCATGCGCAGGATGCCGTCACGCCACCCGACGCGGGTCGGTCCGACGATCTCGTGCATGCGGGTCGTGTCGAGGCAGAGGCTCCCGAACGCCTCGGGGTCGTCCTTGAAGACCGGTTCCAGCCCGGTCAGCTCGGCGAGGTAGGCGCACCATTCTTCGATGCTGGTCGCCTCGGAGCCGCCGAAGTTGACGGTGGTCGTGTCGACCGACGCCGCGGCGAGGAGGCGCGGGATCTTCTCCACGTAGTCGTCGACGTGCAGCAGGTTGTAGAGGTTCGGACGCTCCGGGTGGACGGCGATCGGCGCCCCGCTCCGCATCATGACGAGGTGGTAGAAGGGCCACCCGCCGTTGTCACCGTAGGGCACGCTGAGGCGCGCGATCGTCGCCCGCACGCCGAGGCGGCGCGCGCAGAAGCGGACCATCGTCTCCGCGGCGATCTTGCTGATGCTGTAGGTCGGGAAGAGCGCGCGATGGTTGTCGCCGAGCGCCGCCTCCTCGCGGAGCGGCGCCGGGCCGCCGTACGCGTAGACCGCCGCCGACGAGAAGTGGAGGACCGCCTTGGCGCCCGGCACCTGCATCATCAGATCGCCGATGCCTTCGGCGTTCGCCTTCAGATCGACCGCCCAGCGGCCGCTCTTGGCGACGGCGAAGTTGAGCACGTAATCCACCTCGGACGGCAGCGCGCGGAGGCTCGCGGGGTCGGCGAGATCGGCCTTGATCGGCGTCGCGCCGAGCTCGCGGATGCGGGCCGCGTCCTCGTCGCGGTGGAAGCGCGCGAGCGCGAACACCTCGGCCGTCTTCGCATAGGCGGCGACGACGGGCAGGGCGACCTGTCCGGTCGGCCCGGTGATGAGGAGGCGCCGGCCGGTGAGATCGACGGGTGGGAGAGCCATGGGGCGCTCTTAGCGATCGGCGCGCGGGTCTGTCTATCGAATGGGCTCGGGGCGTCGGCTATGGAGCCGCCACCACTACGAAGGAGGAGCATTCCATGTTCAGTCACATCATGGTCGGATCGAACGACCTCGACGCCTCTCGCAAGTTCTACGACGCCATCCTCGGCGCCATCGGCTACCCGGCCGGCGTGGCCGACGAGAAGGGTCGCATCTTCTATCTGTCGCCGACCGGCGTGTTCGGGATCACGAAGCCGATAGACGGCAACGCCGCGACCGTCGCCAACGGCGCGACCATCGGCTTCGCCGTGCAGGACACCGCCGGCGTCGACGCCTGGCACGAGGCCGGCGTCGCCAACGGCGGCAAGAGCATCGAGGATCCCCCGGGGGTTCGCGAGGGTGGCTTCGGCAAGATGTACCTCGCGTATCTGCGCGATCCGTCCGGCAACAAGCTCTGCGCCCTCCACCGGATGGGGTAATGGCCGGCTCGCGCCGCGCGCGCGGGCCCGCGCCACTTCGGCGCGCCCTTTTCGAAGCAACGTGACGACGCGATGACGTTTGGCCTTGCGGGGCGAAACGTCATCGTGGTCCTCGCGCGCCCTTGACTGCACCGTGACCCGGGGAGCATGCATCACGGGTACTCCCGCGAGGGCCCCCTCATGACCGTCGGTTGGTTGCGTGGACGCGACGACCCGTATGCCGTCGAGACGGCTCGACAGGTCGGCGAGCGTGCGCGATCCGGCCTCCTCTTCTTCGGTGTATGCGTGGTCGTCAGCGCGATCTTCGACATCGCGCGTTTCCCGCAGCGAACGCCGTGGATGTTGAGCTTCGCGGGCGGGTTCCTCGCGATCGCGACGCTGTGCCTCCTGCTCGTGCGACGTTACCCGCGCCACAGCACGCCGACGTTGATCCTCTTCGTGAACCTGGTCGGCATGGGGCTGAACGCGTACCACGCGATCGTCGGCGCGTCGGTCGCGATGTGCCTCTGGACGCTGACGGGGCTGCTCTGCTCGACCGCGGTCTTCTTGCGCTGGGGCGGGGTGAACCAGGCGGTTGCTTCCGTCGGGACGGTCGCGCTGTATCCGTTGCACCTCGCGCTCGCGACCGTGGACGTCCTCACGTGGGCGGCGGGTGGCACGTACCTCGTCCTGATGGTGGCCATGAGCGTGTTCGGCGCGGGGCTGTACGCCGGGTACATGCGGTCGGGCCTCCATCTCGCGCGGACGCTCACCGAGCGCGAGGCGCGCCTCCAGAGCTACTTCGACCTGGTGCCGGTCGGGAGCGCGATCATCCACCCCGACGGACGCTTCCTGGAGGTGAACGACGCGCTCGGGCGCGTGCTCGGGTTGGAGCGCGACGAGCTCGTGGCGCGGAATTGGTTCGAACTCCCCGTCGCGGACGATCGTCCCGCGGTCCGCGCGCTCGCCCGGAACGCGCTCGCCGGGTCGGACGACACCCATCTCGAGGAGGCCCGGTTCGTCCGGCGCGACGGCGTGACGATCGACGCGACGGTCGACGTGCGCGGCCTCCCGGGTCCGCACGGTGCCATCGACCACCTGATGGTGTTGCTCCAAGACGTCACGGCGCGGAGGCGCGTCGAGACCGAACGGGAGACCCTACTCGCCACCGAGCTCGAAGCGCGGCGCGAGGCGGAAGCGGCGAGCTCTGCGAAGGACCAGTTCCTCGCGACTCTCTCGCACGAGCTCCGCACCCCGCTGTCGCCCGTCCTCATGTGGTCGGAGCTCCTCCGGCGCGGGACCGGAACCCAACGAGACGCCGACCGCGGCCTCGCGGCGATCTCGCGCAACGCCGCGAACCTGGCGCGCATGATCGACGAGCTGCTCGACGTGTCGCGGATCGAGTCCGGCAAGCTCCGCCTCGAGCTCCAGCCGCTCGATCTCGGGCGGGTGGTGCTCGAGGCCGTCGACGTGATTCGGTCCGCGGCCGAGGCGAAGCACATCGCCCTCGCGACCGCGGTCGATCCGGACGGCTGCCCGGTGCTCGGCGACGCCGATCGCCTCCGCCAGGTCGTGTGGAACATTCTGTCGAACGCGATCAAGTTCACGCCCGCGGGCGGCAGTGTCGGCGTCACGGTCGAGCGGACGAACCGGCGCGTCCGCCTCACGATCACCGACACGGGCCAGGGGATCCCCCCGTCGTTCCTGCCCTTCGTCTTCGAGCGTTTCCGGCAGGTCGACACCTCGTCGACCCGGCGCCACGGCGGTCTCGGCATCGGGCTCGCGATCGCGCGCGAGCTCACGGAGCTGCACGGCGGTCATGTGGTGGTCGAGAGCGCGGGCGAAGGGCAGGGTGCGACGTTCACGGTCGACGTGCCGCTCTTGGACGACGAGCGCCGCGCGATCCCGCGTACCGACGCGCCGGTCGTGCGGGGCGCGGGACTCGAGGGGACGCGGGTGCTCGTCGTGGACGACGATGCCGACTCGAACGACGCGGTCCGGAACGTGCTCGCGTCGGCGGGCGCGGACGTGCGCACCGCGGCGTCCGCGGAGGAGGCGTTCACCGTCCTGTCCCGCTGGGTGCCCGACGTCCTCGTCAGCGACCTCGCGATGCCGAACGAGGACGGCTACGCGCTCCTCGCCCGCGTACGATCGGATACCGCTCGGCTCGGCGCGATTCCGGCGATCGCGCTCACCGCGCTGTCGGCGCCCGACGATCGCGCGCATGCGCTCTCGGCGGGATTCCACGCGCACGTGGCGAAGCCGCCGCGCACCGAGGAGCTCCTGCACGCGGTGGTGGCGGCGCGGCAATCGCGTCCGAGTGCGGTCAGGGCAGGAGACGCCGTTCGGTGACGAAGCGGACGAGCTCGGCGGCGGCGAGCCGGTGGCCGGCCGTGTTCCAGTGCGTGTCGCGCGGGAGATACAGCGCGGCGTCGCGTGCGGCGCGACGGCCCGGGCCGAGGAGGTCGAGGACCGGAACACCGCGCGCGTCCAGCGCCCGCGCCAGCTCGCGCTGCGGCCGGTCGAGATCGTAGTCGCCGCGCTCCGTTCCGGCGTGGCGGGCGGCCGCCGCGAAGACCTCCGGGTCGACCTGGTACTCGTCCGGAATCAGCATGACGGCGAGGCGAGCGCCGGTCGCGCGGACGCGCGCGTCGAGCTGGTCGATCGCTTCGAGCACGCGCCCGAGGCGCGTCGCGAAACGGCCCGTCTCGTCCGTGCGGCAGAGCGAGAGGCGCTCCGCCTCGACCGCCAGATAGGCATCTTCCTGGAACGACGGCACGGTTTCGTCGAAGTCGCGGGCGAAGTCCGCGATCTCGTAGCCGCCGGTCCCCGCGGCGGTCGTGACCGGGCCGCGGTCGGGCGGTCCCGGCCGGGGCGCGAGCCCGGTCGCGACGCGCACGACGTTGCCCGCCAACCGCCACGCGAGGCTCCGCGCCCGGAGCGCGAGCGCGATCCGATCCAGGCTGCCGCGCGCGAAGCGACCGCCGAGCTCGTCGAAGAAGTCGTTGCCGACGAAGAACGCGAGGACGACGAGATCCGGCCCGAGCCGCGCCCCTTCGATCTCGAAGAGCCGGAGTTGGAACTGCGGGCCGGTGCCGGGGACCGCGAGGCGGATCGGCTCGACCGGCATACCCGTCCGCGCGGCGAGGTCCGCGGCGGCGAGCGTCGTCCAGTGCCGCGCGATCGGGAAGCGGCTCGCCGTGAAGGAGTCGCCGAGGAGCACGAGGCGGAGCGTGCCGGGGGCTTTCGCCTCTCCGTATTCCGGGGTCGCGAGCGAGCGCGAGCTCAGCACCCACCCGTCGCGTTCGGCGGAGGGCGCCCAGCCGTTGACGGTCGTCTCCATGAGGGCGGGGAGGGTGGAGATCGGCGCGAACGCCGCCGGCAGCGATGCCTCGTAGAGCAGGCGGCGAAGCCCGGGCGAGAACGGCCGCGCCAACCGCACGGCGATCTCGGTCGTCGTCGCGAGCAGTAGGAGCGCGAGCGTCGCGCGCAGCAGCAACCGGACGGCGGTCACCGCGGGTCAGCCGGCGATCGACAGGCCGCGACGCACGAGACGGACCGTCGGACCCTCGCTGCTCGCCGACTCGACGAATCCGAGGCGCCGCGCGAGACCGAGCATGCTCGCATTGGTGGCGAGGACGAACCCTTCCATGCGCTGGAAGCCCCGCGCCCGCGCGTCCTCGATCAGCATCTCGAGCAGCCTTCGCGCGAGGCCCTGGCCCGTGCAGTCGTCGACGACCACGACGGCGAACTCGCAGTCGTCGCGCGTCGCCGTCGCGGCGTAGCGGGCGCCGGCGACGATCCGTTCGCCGCCGGCGTCCGCGATGACGGCGACGAGCTGCCGCTCGTTCTCGGGGTCGGGATGCGTCGCCCGCTCCAGAAGGCTCGGCGGCAGCTCCCGGAGCGGGGAAAAAAAACGCGCGTGCCGGGCCTCGACCGAAAGCCCACGGATCGCCGCCTGCAACGCGTCGCGATCGTCCGCCCGGACGGGGCGGACGAGGACTCGCCGCCCATCTCGCAGCGTGATGGCCTCCGGCCCGAGCGCGGTCGCGTCCATGCACGCGTCGCTTAGCGTACGACTCCCCGCGAGGGAACGCGGGCGAGCTTCGCGCGATGGTCGGTCCCGGCGGCGCGACGCAGCTGCCTCACGGCGCTTTCGCTCGTCGGACGCGTCGTCTATCCCCTCGGCGTGCGGCGAAGCGACGGGTCGATCCTGGGGCGGGTGGCGGCGCTGCTGATCGCCGTGATCGTCTGGCCCGTGCCGACGCGTACGGGTTCGCTCGTCGCGATCGATCGCCGGCCCTATCCGGACGCGATCGAGCCGGGCTTTCGGCACGTGCACCTGGCGGCGCTCGTCCTCTTCCCGGCGCTGTTCCTGGTCTTTCTCGCGGTGCTGCTCGTCGACCGCGACGCGTTCGTCGCGCTCGTGATCGAGGACGGCGTCGTCGAGTGGGCGACCGTCGTCGGGCTCGGTATCGCCGCCGTCCTCGCGACGCGGCGGGCGCGGAGCGAGCGTAGCCGGCGCCGGGTGTGGGTCTTCGCCGCGCTCGCCGCCGGTTGCGGGTTCGTGGCGCTCGAGGAGATCAGCTGGGGCCAGCGCATCTTCGGGATCGAGAACCCGGAGTTCTTCGTCCGGTACAGCGACCAGAAAGAAACCAACGTCCACAACGTCGTGCAGAAGCTGACGCGCGTCGCGATGAAGTGGCCCGTCGGCCTCGGCTACGTCGCCTATGGGGCGCTCCTGCCGCTCGCGCTCGCGGCCGCGTTCGTGGATGGCGAGGCGGCGCCGCGCTGGAGCGTCGCGCGGCTCGAAGCGCTCGGCGTGCTCGTCCCGCCGCTCGCGCTCACCCGTGGCTTCCTGCTCGGCGGCCTGCTGATGCTCGACCTGCCGACCAATTACGAGGAGGAGCTGGCGGAGCTCTTCGGCGTGCTCGCGCTCGTGCTGCTCCTCCTGATGGAGGGCGTGCGGCGACCCGCGTCGTTGGTCCGCGCGCCGCGATCGCGGTAGGGTCGCGCGCGTGATCCGGCCCGAGACGCGCTACACGAAGAGCGGCGACGTCAGCATCGCCTATCAGGTCGTGGGGGACGGTCCGCGCGACCTCGTCGTCGTCCCCGGGTGGATCTCCAACGTCGACTTCGCCTGGGAGGATCCGGGGTACGGCGAGTGGATGCGCCAGCTCGCGGCGTTCGCTCGCGTCATCGTGTTCGACAAGCGCGGGACGGGTCTTTCCGACCGCGACGTCGGCGACTCGACGCTCGAGGAGCGCATGGACGACCTCCGGGCCGTGCTCGCGGCCGCCGGATCGGAGCGCGCGGCGGTGCTGGGATTCTCGGAAGGTGGGGCACTTTCGATGCTCTTCGCCGCGACGTATCCCGAGCGGGTCCGGCAGCTCGTGCTGTACGCGAGCTTCGCCTGCATCAGTGAAGCCCCGGACTACCCGGAAGGCGTCGAGGGCGGGCGCAACATGGAGAGGTTGCGAGAGGCCCTCGCGACCGCGTGGGGGCAGGGGACGACGCTCGACCTGATGGCACCGGGCCTCGTGCATTCGTCGCGGGCGCGCGCGTTCATGGGACGGTACGAGCGCATGTGCGTGAGCCCGCGCGCCGGCCGCGCGCACCTCGGCTTCGTGAAGGAGATCGACGTCCGCCCGGTCGCGCGCACCCTCCAGGTGCCGACGCTCGTCGTCCACCGGGTCGACGACCGGCTGATCCCGATCGCCCTCGGACGCGCGCTCGCGGCGGGGATCCCCGGGGCCCGCCTCGTCGAGCTTCCCGGCGATGCGCACCCACCCTGGCTCGGCGACACGACGGCGCTCGTCGGCGAGGTGCGTCAGTTCTTGACGGGCTCGCGGGTCGGGGCGGTCGAGGCCGAGCGCGTCCTCGCGACCGTGCTCTTCACCGACATCGTCGGCTCGACCGAGCGCGCGGTCGCCCTCGGGGACCGTGCGTGGCGCGATCTTTTGAACCGCCACCACGCCGTCGTCCGTGACGAGCTCGACCGCCATCGCGGGCGCGAGGTCGCGACGACGGGCGACGGGTTCCTCGCCACCTTCGACGGGCCCGCGCGCGCGATTCGCTGCGCGGCCGCCATTCGCGCCGCCGTCGCGGGCCTCGGGCTCGCCATCCGCGCCGGCGTGCACACCGGCGAGTGCGAGCGCGTCGACGATACGATCGCCGGCATCGCCGTCCATACCGGCGCGCGCGTCATGGCGACGGCCGGCGCGGGCGAGATCGTCGTGTCCAGCACGGTCCGCGATCTCGTCGCCGGCTCCGGGCTCGCGTTCCGCGACCACGGGACGCATGCCCTGAAAGGGATTCCGGGGGAGTGGCGGCTGTTCGCCGTGGCGTGAGGCCGCACGCGATCTGCGCGGCGATCCCTACCGGCCGCGGCGGAAGATCCTGCCCATCTCGCGCATCCAACTTTCGATGAGACGGCGCGGCGCTTCGAGCGGCTCTTCGAAGTCGGCGTCGGCGTCGCGCCAGCGCTGGCGGCAATAGCTGTGCGGCTCGGTGCCGGCGCGGAACGCTTCGCGGACGCCGGGGCAGGCGGCGGTCGCGAGGAGGCCGGAGGCGGGATCGACGTCGGCGAAGGTGATGCCGGCCGGGATCGGGAAGCGGCCGGAGCGGCGCGCGGTCAGGATCGGCTTCATCGCC
>DAIQBH010000035.1:10144-35387 GCA_036781285.1 Thermodesulfobacteriota bacterium
CGCCGCGCTCCACACTTCGAGGGCCGTCGCGGAGGCGGGAAGCTTCACCGGGCGGCCGTCGTCGAAGCCCACCCACGCGGCGGCGAGGAGGTCGGGTGCGTAGCCGACGAACCATGCATCGCGGAAGTCGTTCGTGGTGCCCGTCTTGCCGGCGAGCGCTCCGGTGAATCCCTGGGCGCGGAGCCGGCGCGCGGTGCCCCGGTCGACGACGCCCTCCATGAGATGGTGCACGAGATACGCCGCTCGCGGGTCGCCGGCCGCGAGCGGCGTCGTGTCGCGCCGGTAGACGAGCGCACCGTCGCGGCTGGTCGCGCCCCGGACGAGATGCGGGGCGAGGCGCGCGCCCATGCGGGGAAACGCCGTGTACACGCCGGCGAGGTCGAGCAGCGTCGTGTCGGCGACGCCGAGCGCGAGCGCGGGGACGCGCGGCAGCTCGCCGTGCCAGCCCGCGGCCGCGGCGGTTTCGGCGACGGCGTCGACGCCGACCGCCAGGGCGAGGCGCACGGTCGGGACGTTCAATGACCGCTCGAGCGCCGTTCGCGCGGTGACCTCGCCGCGGAAGCGCTGATCCTGATTCATCGGCTCCCAGACGTCGTCGCCGCTTCGGATCGAGAGCGGGCGGTCCTCGAGGGTGCTCGTCGTCGTGAAGCGTACGGGATCGCGCTGGAACGCGCTCAGGTAGACGAGGGGTTTGAAGGTCGAGCCTGCCTGGCGTCGCGCCGTGACGGCGCGATTGAACGGGCGGCGCGGAAAGTCGCGCCCGCCGACGAGCGCGCGCACCTCGCCGCGATCGAGGTCGACGACGACGAGCGCGGACTCGAGCGGCGCCTTCCGGCCGCGCAGCCACCGGTGCGCGCTCTCGAGCGCGGCGATCGCCGACGCGACCCCGCGCTCGGCATGGCGCTGCATCGCGGGATCCATCGTGGTGTAGACGTCGAGGCCGCCGTCCCGGACCGTGTCCGCGCCGACCGCGCGCTCGAGCTCCTGGCGCGCGGCTTCGAGGAGGAACGCGCCTTCGAGCGTCGTCGGCGGCTTCGGGTTCACGGCGAGCTTGGCGCGTTTGGCCGCCGCCGCGGCCGCGGGCGTCAGCATGCGCTCGGCGACCATGCGGTCGAGGACCCGGTCGCGGCGGCGGAGCGCGCGGCCGAGGTTGCGGAGCGGGGAGGCCGGGTTGGGCGCGCGAATGATGCCGGCGAGCGCCGCGGCTTCGCCGACCGTCAGGTCCTCCGCGTCCTTGCCGAAGAAGGTGTGGGCGGCCTGGCCGTACCCGACGACGTTCAGACCGCCGTGTCGTCCGAGGTAGACCTCGTTCAAGTAGAGCTCGAGGATTTGATCCTTTCCGAGCCGCGCCTCCAGGATGAGCGCGAGCACGAGCTCCTCGGCCTTCCGCCGCCACGTGCGCGCGGTGCTGAGGAAGACGCTGCGCGCGAGCTGCTGCGTGATGGTGCTGCCGCCCTCGACGAGCTTCCGGGCGCGGAGGTTCGCGACGACGGCGCGCGCGACGCCGGCGAGGTCCACGCCGAAATGACGACGGAAGCGGGTGTCCTCGGTGGCGATCAGCGCCTGCGCGACGTGGGGCGGGAGCTCCGCGAGCCGGATCGGACGGCGGACTTCCCAGCGGTCGTTCCACGTGGCGCCGAGCCACGCCGGCTCGAGGGAGAGCTGCGAATGCTGCTCGCCCGTCGGGACGTCGTGGACGGACTCGACGCGCGTCCCGGCGAGGCGGACGCGGGCCGTCCGTTCGGGGAGCGTGCCGGTGGGATCCGTGAAGCCGCGCGCGCGGACGTCGAGCTCGTTGCCGCGGCGCCGCCACGTGCCGGCTTCGCTCAGCGCCGGGTCCTCACGGTAGCGGAGGCGCCGGAAGCGCTCGTGGAGCCCGACCCTGTCGGTGTCCATGCCCCGCTCCAAACGAAAGCGATCGGAGAAGAACCTCGTGTGGATGCGGTCGGGACCTGCCGAAAAGCGTGCGACGACCCGCCGATCCAGGAGGATCACCCACGCGACGAGCAGGACGACGGACGCTGCCAGTGCGAGCCCGACGAGCCGCCACGGGCGGATCCGGCTCACAGCTGGCTCTTCGCCGGGAACGCGAACCATTCGAACACGCGCGCCTTCAACCCGCGCGTCCGCCATTCGTCGTACGTGATCGGCTGCGCATGGCGAAGGTCGTCACGGAAGATCTCTTCCAGGCGCGCGGCCACGCCCGCGTCGGCGACCGTCAGGTTGAGCTCGGCGTTCAGGGAGAAGGAGCGCGCGTCGACGTTCGTGCTCCCGATCGTCGCCCAGCGGCCGTCGACCACCATGGTCTTCGCGTGGAGCAGCGCCGCGCGGTACTCGAGGATCCGGACGCCCGCCTCGAGGAGGGCGCCGAATCCGGCGCGGCCGGCGTGGTGGACGAGGTTCTGGTCCGGCCGTCCGAGCGCGTGCTCGAGCCGTCCGGGCACGAGCACCACGACCTCGACCCCGCGCTGGACCGCGCGGACGAGCTCGTCGGTCATCGCCTGGTCGAGCACGAAGTAGGGATTCGTGATCAGGATCGAGCGTTCGGCCGAGGCGATCGCGAGGAGGAAGAGCAGATACGATTCGGAGGCGCCGTCGATCGGGGAGCTGGCGACGATCTGGGCGGTCACGGTGCCGGCCAGCGCGCCCGCCCCGGCGGGGAAATAGTCGGCGCCGCCGAGGACGCGGCCCGTCGCGCCGCGCCAGTCCCGCGCGAACGCGGCCTGCAAGTCGCCGACGACCGGGCCCTCGATCCGCGCGTTGGTGTCGCGCCAGACGTCGGGATGACGGCCGTCGCCCATCCAGGCGCTGCTGACGCCGAAGCCGCCCGTGAACCCGACGGCGCCGTCGACGACCACGATGCGGCGATGGCTGCGGTTGTTGTAGCGGAGGAGGGACCAGGGCGTGAGGAAGCGAACGAGGCTGAGCCGCCTGAACCACTCGACCTCGCAGCCGGCGTCGCGCATCCGCGTGACGAGGGCCGCCGGAATGCCGCTCGCGCCGAAGGCGTCGAGGAGCACGTGGCCCTTCACCCCCTGGGCGCAGCGCTCCGCGAGCGCCCCGGCGATCTCTTCGGCGATCGGACCGTCGGCGTAGAAGTACTGCGCGAAGGTGACGCTGCGCTCGGCGGCGCGAATGGCGGCGAGCAGTGGCGGGAACGTGCCGTCGCCGTTCAGGAGGACGTCGACGCGGTTGCCGGGCACGAAGCGCGCGCCGGTGTGGGCGGCGACCGTCGCGTGGAACGCGGGATCACCGGCGCGGAGCGCGGGCAGGTGCTCGGGGGCCCGGATCGGTGTGCACGCCGCGAGCGCGCCGACCGCCAGCACGGCGGCCAGGACACGCGACACCCTCCGCCGTTCGGTTCGCGCTGAGCTCGTAGTGGTCTCGGTTCGCACGCGCGCAGTGTCGTCGCGCGGCCGTTCCTAGACAAACGCGGTCGGCGTGGGATGCGACCGCGCGTCCGCTGTGCCGCCCGCGCCCTCCGGATCGCGACGCCGGATGCATCGCATGCGGCGGCATGATGATGGTTCGGCTGCCGGTTGCGCGGGCAGCAGCGGCGCATGACGGAGCACTCGCGGATCCGGCGAGCCGCGCGATCGCGCGGACGGCGTCGCGCCCGCGCGTGGCATCGCGGTTGCTCTCTCCGGCGTGCACGAGCTCGCGAACGCATCGTCGTTCGCGATCGGAAGGAGTAGCGACCACGATGCGATCCCGACGACGGCGGTCTGGTGGAGGAGGGGAGGGCAGCGGCGTCGTCGTCGCGATCGCCGGAGTGGGGGTAGCAGTGACGATGTATCTGGGCGGCACGCGCGTGGGGCCCCTCGGGGACGAGGAGGCCGTTTCGCCCGTCGGGCGCTTCACGATGGCGGTCGACTGACGTACTCCGCGCGAGGGACTCGGCGATCGTCGTCTCGGGTCAGCGTCCCTGGCCGAGGAGCGCCGGCGCGAGCTCTCGCCACTGCCGCAGGGGGAGCGCTCGCGGATCGGCGTCGAGCACCTGCACGCAGACGTGGTTCGCACCCGCGTCGTGATGCGCCCGCACCCGGCGGACGATGGCCTCGAGATCGCCCCACGCGACGATCGCGTCGACCAGCCGATCGCTGCCTCCGCTCGCGACGTCGTCGGGGCCGAACCCGAGCCGCGCGAGGTTGTTCACGTAGTTCGGGAGGGCCAGGTACATCGCCATGTGGCCGCGGGCGATCGTCCGCGCCGTGGTGGCGTCGGTCTCGAGCACGACCGCTTGCTCGGGGGCGAGGAGCGCCTCGGCGCCGAGCGCGGCGCGCGCGCGCGCGGTGTGTTCGGGGGGAACGAAGTAGGTGTGCGATCCCCAGCTCCGTTCCGCGGCGAGCGCCAGCATTTTCGGCGCGAGGGCGGCGATGATCCGCTTCGGTGCCGTCGTGGGGGCGAGCGCCACGAACGGCGCCTGGTCCATGGCGTCGAGGTAGCGGGCCATGGCGCTCAGCGGCTTCGCGTAGTCGTGTCCACGCATGCCGACGAGCGGCGCGTGACTCACGCCGATGCCGAGAAGGAAGCGGTCCGGGTAGGCCTCGGCGAGCGTCTTCTGCGCGGCGGCCATCGCGGTCGCGTCGCGGACCCAGATGTTGGCGATGCCGGTCGCGATCGCGATCCGCCGCGTCCCGGCGAGGAGCACCCCGGCATTGGTGAATGCCTCGCGCCCCATCGCCTCGGGAAACCAGATCGCGCCGTAGCCGAGCGCCTCGAGCTCCGCGGCGTGCTCCTGCGCGCGCGCCGCCGGTTGCAGGTCGAACGCCGCCGTCCAGATCCCGATCCGTCCGATGTCCATGCGCGGCGTTCTAGTCGCGGCGCGGCGCCTTCGCCAGCTCCGCGACGCGCGTGTCGCGGTCGTCCTCCACGAGCAGCAGGTCGAGCATCGACAGATCGCTCGGTTCCGACCGGAGCGCCGGCTGTACCGGCGTGCGCGCGGCGGGAACGGTCGGCAGGAGCACGGTGGAGCGCGCGCCCCGACCGACGCCGGCGCTTTCCGCGCGGACGGTGCCGTGATGGCGGGCGATGAGCTCCCGCACGATCGCGAGCCCGAGGCCGCGACCGCGCGCGTCACGAGGGGATCGGCGGGGACGGGGGGCGCCCGAAGGGTGGTGACGAGCCGGCATGCCGCCCCACCCTACAGGGGCGGGACTCGCCCCTCGCCCTCGACGAGTTCCGTATGCACTTTTGACTAGCGATCGAGCGCGCCGCTATCCCCGAGGCATGAGTGGTCCCGGTCGTGTCCTGCTCGCCATGGCGGTGGCCGCCGTCGTGGCGGCGGCGCGGCCCGATGCCGCGGGCGCGTTCTCGGTGCTCGCACACCAGGCGGTCGTCGATCGCAGCTGGGACGCGGCGATCATGCCGGCGCTGCAACGGCGCTTTCCGCTCGGGGACCCGGCCCGCGCGCGCGCGTTCGCGTACGGCGGATCGCACGTCGCCGACCTCGGGTATTTCCCGCTCGGGAGCGAGCTCTTCACCGAGCTGCTCCACTACGTCCGCACCGGGGACTTCATCGCGAACCTGATCGCGTCGGCCCGCGACGCGAACGAGTACGCGTTCGCGCTCGGCGCCCTCGCGCACTGGGTCGCCGACACGACCGGCCACCCGGAAGCCACCAATCGCGTCGTGGCCGAGCTCTATCCGGAGCTGCGAGAGGAGTTCGGCGACGAGGTGACCTACGCGGAGGATCAGGGCTCGCACCTCCAGACCGAGTTCCGCTTCGACGTGTTCCAGCTCTCGCGGGTGAAGGGTGGGCGCGACCTCTTCCATCACGCGCTCCAGTTCGAGGTCGCGACCCGCGCCCTCGACGAGGCGATGCGGAGCACGTACGGCCTCGGACTCGACGACCTCTTCACGAGCACCGACGCGGCGGTCCTGACCTACCGATATGCCTTCCGCGGCCTGATCCACGAGGCGACCGGCATCGCGTGGCAGCTCTACGAGGCCGACATCAAGAAGCTCGATCCCGAGATGACCCCGGCGGGCTTCGTCTACGATCTCTCGCGGGAGGACTTCGAGACCGAGTTCGGAAAGGTCTACGCCGAGCCCGGTTACTTCTCGCGGTTCTTCGCCTTCCTCGTGAAGCTGGTGCCCGACGTCGGCCCGCTCCGGCGGTCCGTCCTGAAGCCGCTGCCTCCCGAGGCGCGCGAGCGGTACGTCGCAGCGCTCGACCATGCGGTCGCCCGCTACCGCTCGATGGTCGCCACCGCGGGCCGCCGGAAGGCGCTCGAGCTCCCGCCGCAGAACCTCGACACGGCGGAGCCCACCCGCTTCGGCGAGTATCCACCGGCGGACGAGGCGTATGCGGCGCTGGTCGAGAAGCTCGCGGACGAGCCGTCGCGGCCTCCGCCGCCCGCGCTTCGCGCCGACATCGAGCGCTTCTACGCCGAGCGGCCGCGCGGCGTCGCGCGGGACGACGAGGGCCGCGAGCTCGATGCCGCGTTGACGCGTCTCGCGATCGCCCCGGGGACGGGGAACGTCACCCAGGGGACGCGTACCAAATGAAGAGGGGCGTGGGTCATTTCGACCCGCGACCCCCGCTTGTTCGGCACCGGACCCGGGGCTATCACGCGGGGATGTCCCGAACGTCGATGGTGTTGGTCTTCGCCGTTGGTCTCCTCGCATTCGCCGCACCCGCCGCCGCCCAAGAGTGCGGCGACGCGGACGGCAACGGGTCCGTGAGCGTGCTCGACGGCGTGCAGACGCTGCGCGCCGCGGCCGGGCTGCAAAGCCTGTGTACGGTCGCGGCATGCGACGTCGACGGCAACGGCAGCGTCTCCGTGACCGACGGCGTCAACGTGCTGCGGAAGGCCGCGGGCCTCACGATCGTCGAGAACTGCGGCGGCAGCGTCGCAGGTCAGCCCGCGACGGTGCTCGGAGAGATCCACACGCTCCTCGAGATCGGCGTCGCGTACGCGACGAGCTCCCCCGTCGCCGCATGCGACAACCCCGTGGACGGGACGGTCGAGGTCGATACGCTCGAGGGCGAGACGACCACGAGCTTCACGACCTGTCAGGTCGGGGAGGTAATCCTCTACGGCGACGTGACCGTCGGCTCGAGCTCGCTGGTGTTCGGCTTCTTCGAGGCCGACACCGTCCCCGACGAGGACTTCATCGCCGACTACGACGGCGAGCTCGCGCTCGGCACGTCGGGGGCCGGCCGCTCGTTGACGGGCCAGGTCGACGTGACGACCGAGTCGGCCAGCACCTTCGTGATCGATTTCAACGGCGCGGTCGTGACGAACGGCGTCCTCACGGGCGGGTCGGTGACGGTCGACCTCGCCGACAGCGACATCAGCGAGCAATTCGCCAGCCTCGCGCTCACCTTCGACGGTTCCGGCTTCGCGAACGTCACCGCCACCGATGGGAACGGCGGCACGTCGGCCTATCGCCTCGAGATCGCGACCGGAAACGTGACCCAGTAGGCGAGCGCGCCGCCCCGAGGCGCGGCCGAGCCTGGACGGGATCGCACGTTGCTCTCGTAGGTACGCGCTCGTAGGCTGCGCCGCATGCGATACGTCGCGCTCGCGACCGACTATGACGGCACGATCGCGACCGAGGGGCGGGTACCCGCCGAGGTCGTGCGCGCGCTGAAGCGCGTCACGGCCTCCGGCCGCAAGCTGATCCTCGTGACGGGGCGGGAGCTCGGTCAGCTGATCGAGATCTTCCCCGAGCTCGAGGTGTTCGACCTCGTCGTCGCCGAGAACGGGGCGCTGCTCTACGACCCGAAGTCGAAGCAGGAAACGGCGCTCGGCGATGCGCCGCCGGAGGCCCTGGTCGAGCGGTTGCGAGCGCGCGGCGTCGACGACCTGAGCGTCGGGCGGTCGATCGTCGCGACCTGGGCACCGCACGAGGCGACGGTCCTGGAGGTGATCCGCGAGCTCGCGCTCGAGTGGCACATCATCTTCAACAAGGGCGCGGTGATGGCGCTACCGTCCTCCGTCAACAAGGCGAGCGGCCTGGCCGCGGCGCTGGAACGGCTTTGTCTCTCGCCGCACAACGTGGTCGGCATCGGCGACGCCGAGAACGATCAGGCCTTTCTGCGCATGTGCGAGTGCGGCGTCGCGGTCGCCAACGCGCTTCCGAGCGTGCGGAAGATGGTCGACCTCGTGACGCCGTCGGATCACGGGGCCGGCGTCGTCGAGCTCGTCGACCGGCTCCTGGACGACGATCTCGCGAGCGTGCGGCGCTCGGCCGACCGGTACCAGGCCGCGCTCGGATGGGACGTGCCGTCGGGGGTCCCGCACGTCATCCCCCTCGCGGGCAGTTGCGTGCTTTTCACCGGGTCGTCCGGCGGCGGAAAATCGACGGCGGCGACGGGGCTCGTCGAACGCCTCGCCGGCGCGGGCTATCAGTACTGCATCATCGACCCCGAGGGGGACTACGAGCAGTTCCTCGACGCGATCGTCCTCGGCGGCAAGGATCACGCGCCGACGTCCCCGGAGATCCTGGACGTCCTGCGCGCCCCGGACCGCGCGCTCGTCGTGAACCTCCTCGGCGTGCCGCTCCACGACCGGCCGGCGTACTTCGCGCAGCTCTTCCCGCAGCTCCAGGAGCTCCGCACGAAGACGGGCCGCCCGCACTGGATCATGGTCGACGAAGCGCATCATCTGCTGCCGGAGCACTGGGAGCCCGCGGGCCTGACGGTGCCGCAGACGCTCGGGGGCATGATCTACATCACCGTGCACCCCGACCTGATGGCGAAGCCCGCGCTGGCGTGCGTGGACGTGGTCGTCGCCGTCGGTCAGTCGCCGGAGAAGGCGCTCGCGACGTTCGCGAGCATCAGCGGGCGCGCCGTCGCGGTTTCGGCGCCGACGGTGCTCGAAACCGGGCACGCGCTCGTGTGGGACCTGCGGTGCGGCGCGGAGCCGTGCCGGGTCAAGGTCCAGTTCGGCACGCAGACCCGGAAGCGCCACACGCGGAAGTACGCCGAGGGCGACCTCGGACCCGACCGCAGCTTCTGGTTCCGGGGCCGCGACGGGAAGCTCAATCTGCAAGCCCAGAACCTGATGCTGTTCTCGCAGATCGGCGACGGCGTCGACGACGACACGTGGCAGTACCACCTCGAGAACCACGACTATTCGCGGTGGTTCCGCGAGATGATCAAGGACAGCTCGCTCGCGGCGGCCGCCGAGGCGATCGAGAATGCCGGGGCCTCTCCGGACGTCAGCCGGCGCCGCATGCGCGCAGCGATCGAAGCCGATTACACGCTGCCGGCGTCTCGTCCGACCGGGTGGGTGTCGGACGAGGGCGAGCACCAGACCGTGCCGCGCTCGTCTTGACTGAGCCGGGCTCCCGTTCACAGATGGCCATCGTCGCGCTCGTGTCCCGCGCGCCAGGAGATCGCCCATGGCCGAATTCACGTTGAAGACCCCGACCCAGGAGCCCGACCTCGCGACCGCGATGCAGGTCGTCTACCAGTGGGATTACGATCCCGCGGTGGAGGAGCTCCGGAACCTCTACGTGAAAGCCGCCGAGGCGCAGTGGATCGGCGACAAGGTGCTCGATTGGGACCGCCCGATCGACCTCGTGAAGTTCTCGACGACCCCGCTCGGGGCCGGCATCCCGCTCGAGAAGACGTCGTACTGGCGGTCGCTGCCGGAGGAGACGACGTCGGAGCTGGTGCGCCGGACGGCGGCGTTCCGGCTCTCGCAGTTCCTGCACGGCGAGCAGGGCGCGCTCATGGTCGCGGCCCAGCTCGTGAACGCCGTGCCGCACACCGACGCCAAATTCTACGCCGCGACGCAGACCATGGACGAGGCGCGCCACGTCGAGGTCTTCGCGAGGTACATCGAGAAGCTCGACGAGATCCGGCCGATCGCGCCCTCGTTGAAGGGCATCCTCGACCAGACCCTCCAGACCGACGACTGGATGAAGAAGCTCGTCGGGATGCAAATCGTCGTCGAGGGCCTGGCACTCTACGCGTTCCGCGAGATGCGGAACCTCACCGAGGAGCCGCTGCTCAAGGACCTGTTGACGTACGTCGCGCGCGACGAGTCGCGCCACCACGCGTACGGCGTGCTCTACATCGAGCGCTGCGTGCCCCAGCTCTCCGATTCGGCCCGCGTCGAGCTCGAGGACTTCGCGCTCGAGTGCGCCCGCAGCCTGATCGACCGGAACGCGCAGGGCTTCTTCACGACGCTCCTCCAGATCTGGCAGGAGGTCGGCATCGACTCCTCGGCGCTCTTCCAGAGCATGCACGCGGAACGCGAGGAGATCACCCGCGACATGCCGCGCGGCCGCCGGCTCGGGCCGGTGCAGGGCTTCGTGATCCCGACCCTCCGACGCTGCGGCTTGTTGTCCGAGCGCGTCGCGACGCATTATCACGGCTTCCTGAAGGACAACTTCGGCGGCCGCGTCGCGGGCGAGAACGTCGAGGAGTTCCTCCAGCACCTGCCGGATCTGCCCGAGGACACCGCGCGCTGGGTGATGGGCGAGATTCAGTAACGCGGCAGCGTCACCGCTGCCGCGCGCAACGCCCGCTGCTATTTCTTCACCGCTGCGTCCTCCTCGCGAGCGCGCCCGGCGAACGGAGCGCTCGCGACCATCGCGTCGATCGTTGTGACTGTGGCGGTCGCCGGGTCGAGCGAGAAGACGTGCCAGTAGCCTCGGCTGATCGGCCAGGTGGTACGGGTGAAGGTCGCGACCGGCACCGTGGCGCTGCCGCGGAAGACGCGAACGGTGATCGGACCCGACGGCGGCAAGGATCCGCCGAAATGATGGACGGCGTAGTCATAGCGATTCCGCGGTCCGACGATCGGCGTGATCCGAACGTTCTCCGGGCCGAAACCGGTCGTATCGTCGAGGTCGAGGTCGGCGCTCGGGATGGTCTTTCTCGAATAGTAGAGGTGATTCGGCACGGTTTCGGCGTCCCACAGGTGCGAGTCGAGATCCGACGGCTGCGCTCCCCACGTGAGCTCGACCCGCACCAGCTGGCCGCAAAGGGTGGCCAGGAAGTCGTCCCATCGCGTGTTGCGCGCAAAGCGCAGATCGCCGTACTTCCGAACGTGGTTGTTGAAGAACGCGCAGTCCGGAAGCCACGCGGTCAATCCGTGCGCATTCGGCACGTCGGCCGAGTGCTGCTCGGCGTCGACGGCCGCGACGACCGCATCGACGACGCCCTGGGCCGCAACGCGAATCGCGGTCGAGGCTGGGTCGGCTCCCGTGACGCCTTGGAGCACGAGGGATGCAAAGTGGTGGAGGTCGCGGTAGTCGTCATAATCGGGACTCCCGCCGTCGAATCCTTGAGCCGATACGCGCGCATCGAGAAGGGTATCCCGCGCGGCGTCCATGCCGTCGATCATCGCCGTCGCGAATGCATCCATGGCGTCGACGAGGGGCACCAGGCCCGCCTGCGGCACGCTCGAGTACGTGATGCCCGAGCCTGAAGCGAACTCCTCGCGGTAGCGCTGCACGATCGTCCGTCCGAAACCGACCGCGTCGGTCGCGGGCGCGGCAACGAGGTCCGCTAGGATCGTGTGGTACGGCCATCCGTCGCCGGGCTCGAGATCTTGGGAGAACGTCGTCACGTCTGCGAGCGCCGCGGTCTGCTCGGCGACCTCGACCATGCCCATGAGACACGCATCGTAGCCGAGGAGCGACAGCGAGACGCCGCTCGCGCGAATGGCGTGTTCGACCTCCGGCATGTCGAGGGCGCCGCCGTTCGTGTCGTCCCACGCGATGTCGCGCGTGATGCGGGCGCGCCGTGTCTCGCGGAGCCGGAAGCCGCGTCCGTGATTCCAGATCACGAGCGCGTAGTTGTCGGCGGGGTAGTTGGCGGCTCCCCACGAGAGGAAGTCCTGTAGCACGAGCGGATCGGCCATGTTCACCTCGCTGCTCGGACAGGTGAGTTGTTGGGATCCGATGAGCTCCGGGTCGGTGTCGTGGGTCACGAAGTAGCGGCGAGTTTCGGTCCAGTCACCGTTGCTCGCGTCGTGGTTGGGGATGCGGTCGAGCTGGACGACGACGTTGACGCGGTCGCTGCTCCCGACCATTTCCATCTCGTTGAGGTCCTCGATCGCCGGGCCCTCGAGATCGTTGTCTCCGTCCATGTAGACCATGACGGTCCAATCTTTGCGGGCCGGTGTTCGATCGGAGACGATGAACCCGGGACAGATGCCGCCGTCGAGGATGTCGACGCCGGGGTCGTAGTGGTCGTTCCGATTCACGTCGATCACCACGTCGTACTCGCCCGCCGTGAGCGGTGCGGGCCACGTCAAGACGCAGCCCTCGTTCGTACAACCCGTCTGCACGGTATCGGCATCCCAGGGCGAGTTGGCGCCCGACACGTCGACCAGCGGATCGCCGGCAGTCCAGGTGAGCTGATGGGCCACGATGTACTTCTTGACCGTCCGGTCACCCCCGAGCTGCATGCGGACCGTGGGATTGATGAGGACGCGCACGTCGTCGGCCGGGGTGTACTGATCACGGGTGCGACACGAGCGGTCGTGGGAGAGGTTCGCGAGTAGGTCGTCGCCGATCGCTCGGCCGAGCGCCGGCGCGCTCGAGACTTGGATCACGAAGCCGGTCGTGAGGTGATCGGTCACGGCGTCGACCGCCGGATCGAAGATGCCGTTGCGATCGACGTCGACCACTACGTCGAAGACACCCCCTACGCCTTCGACGGACTCCCAGAGCCGGGTCGGGGGGATCGTACCGTCCGCGGCGACGGTCACTGTGTCGGCCGTTCCCGAAAACTCGACGGCGTCCCGGGCCCGCGGCAGGCCGGGGTCCGGCTCGGTGGCGGGAATGGTGCCGGAGCGGTCGATCAAAACGTCGCCGCCGACCCACGCGGCCTGATCCGTGACCACGTAGAGATCGACTTGCGTGCTCGGGATGAAACCGCGACCACTCAGATACACGTCCTCGCCGGGGTCGTAGCTCGTGCGGAGCGTGCCGCCGGCATCGGATGGGAGACCCTGCGGCTTCGCGACGACGTCGGACACCACGAAGGTCAGTTCGACGTTGCCGACCGAGGTGGCGATGCCGCGGACTTCGACGGTGTAGGTGCCGGCGGCGAGGTTGTACGCGAGGATGGTGAGAGGGATCGTCCCGCTTCCGTCTGCGGTGAGGCGCAGATACGCAACCTCGGTGCCGTCGTGGCGGCGCACGCGGAGGTCGTACTGCCCGTATGGTGCAAGGTCCGCGACCGAGCCCGCGACGGAGCTCGCGCTCTGGATCGTATTCGTCCCGATGCCCGCGCTGTCGGTCAGGGTCGTCGGGCATTGGCAGGACGACGAGCAGGTGGCGCGGCCGGCGCATTGCGCGATGGAACCGGGCGGATCGCAGGCCTCGCCGAGATCCGTGATGCCGTTTCCGCACGGCAGCAGGCAGGTGATCGCCGCGGCGCGTGCGTGGAGCACCGTCTCGATGCGGGTGACCCACCCCAGCGCGGACGTCGGGCGGAGCGCGGAACCGTCATAGCAGGACGGGGCGAGGGCGCGCCCACGGAAGCATGCCTTGTCGACGGCCCCAACCGCCGTGTTGCGCGCCTTGTCGAGACACGCGCGGGTCTTGGCGTCACCGGGGCTCGGAGGCTGGCAGCTCTCTGGGGTGATCTTGCCGCGGAAGGATCGCGCGTTGCATGCGGCGTAGCATTTGGTGGTTGCTCCCACGAGCTTGCCGAGCGCCTTCGACAGGCCGTCTTCGCATTTTGCTTCGCGTTTAGTCGGGGTCGCAGGGGGTGCAGCGACGGCTGGGGCACGTGACCCCGACTCGACGCAGTGCACGTCCGGCGCGAGCGCTGCGAGGTAGGCATTCGCATCGGCGACGAAGGGGTCGCCTGTGGCGCAGGTGGTCGTCGGGTAGCAGGCCGGGCACGCGTCGCTTCCTGGGAGGGCGCTACAGGCCTTGGCGACCGCGCGTCGTGCTTTGGCGACCGCTCCCTTCTCGGGATCGTGGATGCAGACCTGAGCGGCGCCTGCGAGCGGCGCGAAGCAACCTGTGTACGTGTGCGAGCGTTTGCGGCCGGCGGCGAGGCACGTCCGCGTGCAGCTGGCATGGACCACGGCGAGCGTCGACAACGCCTTCCCCGTGGTCGTCTCGCACTTCAGTTGCGCCTTGCCGACCGCACCGGACAGCGCGTCCGCCGGCACGGTCGACAGGCAGAGGGTGAGGAGAGTGATGATCGTCGTGGTTCGCATGGCCACCTTCCAGTGCGGGAAAATCGGAGAGCGGACCGTGCCATGCGGTGCGGGGCCGCGACACTGCGACGACACACGCGACGCGAGAAAAGTGCCCCACCGTGAGTCGGCGCGCGTCACTTTGGAGCACGGAATCTCTGCGCCGCGCTCGCGGGACGCCGGATCGAATTTCGTCGCGACCGTGGTAGGGTGCGCGCCCATGATTCTGAAAAACAAGACCGTCATCGTCACCGGCGTCGGCGTCGGGCTCGGCCGTGAGTGCGTCACGGCCGCCCTTCGTGAAGGCGCCAACGTCGTCATGGCCGCGCGTACGCAGGCGAACCTCGACGCCGCGCTCGCCGAGCTCGATCCCGAGGGCAAACGCCTCGCCGCCCATGCGACCGACATCAACGACGCGGACGCCTGTGCCGCGCTCGTGCAGAAGGCGAAGGACCGCTTCGGGGGCGTCGACGCGCTGGTGCAGGTCGCGGCCTACGAGCACTCGTGGGGCGGGCTTTTCGCGACCGACCTCGGGACGTGGCGCCAGGCGTTCGAGACGAACGTCGTCGGCGCGATGACCGTCGCGCGGCCCGCGGCCGAGGCGATGAAGGCGCGCGGCGGCGGCGCGATCGTGCTGATCGGGTCGCAATCGATGTTCAAGCCGTCGCTGCCGCAGGCCGGGTACGCGGCGTCGAAGGGGGCGCTGCTCTCGGCGATGTACTACCTCGCGGACGAGCTCGGGCCCGACAACATCCGCTGCAACATGGTCGTCCCGTCGTGGATGTGGGGTCCGCCGGTCGAGATGTTCGTGAAGGGGCAGGCGAAGCAGAAGAAGATCGCGAAGGAGGAGGCGCTGAAGGAGATCGTCGGCGGCTTCCCGCTCCGCCGCATGACCGAGGACGGCGAGGTCGCCGACGTCGTCATGTTCTTCGCCTCCGACTATGCGAAGGCCGTGACCGGCCAGCACCTGCTCGTGAACTCCGGGGAGATGATGAGATGAGCGGCTCGTTCGAGAAGAAGCGCGTCGTCGTCTGGGGCACCGGCTTTGTCGGAAAGCTCGTCATCCCGGAGATCGTGAAGCACCCGTGCTTCGAGCTCGTCGGCGTGGGCGTCAGCAATCCGGAGAAGGTCGGGCAGGACGTCGGCACGATCTGCGGCATCGACCCCATCGGCCTGAAGGCGACGGACGACGTCGCGTCACTGATCGCGACCGAGCCCGATGCGCTGGTCCACTACGGCCCGACCGCCGCGTACGCGCGCGACAACATCCGGCTGATCAAGCAGTTCCTGCTGGCCGGCATCGACGTCTGCTCGACCGCGATGACGCCGTGGGTGTGGCCGCAGATGACGAAGAACCCGCCCCAGTGGATCACGCCGATCACCGAGGCCTGCGAGGCCGGCGGCGCGTCCTGCTTCACCACCGGCATCGACCCGGGCTTCGCGAACGACCTCTTCCCGCTGACGCTCATGGGCCTCTGCGGGGAGGTGCGGATCGTCCGCGCGCTCGAGATCCTCGACTACCTGAACTACGAGGGCGACTACGAGATCGAGATGGGCATCGGGAAGACGCCAGACTTCCAGTGCCTGCTCGAGAACCAGGACATCCTCGTGATGTCGTGGGGCGCGACCGTTCCGATGATCGCGCACGCCGCCGGCATCGAGCTCGACGACATCACGATCACCTGGGACAAGTGGGTGACGCCGAAGCTGATCGAGACCGTGAAGGGCACGATCAATCCGGGCGAGGTCGCCGCGATCCACTTCACGATCAACGGCATCTACGAGGGCGAGACCCGCATCCAGCTCGAGCACGTCAATCGCGTTGGCCAAGACGCCGCCCCCGACTGGCCGCGCGGCAACCAGAACGACGTCTACCGCGTCGAGATCGAGGGCTCGCCGTCGATCACCCAGGAGACCGCGTTCCGCTTCACCGACGGCACGAAGCGCGACGCCTCGACGGCGGGCTGCATGGCGACGGGCCTCCGGGCATTGAACGCGGTGCCGTACGTGAACGAGCTGCCGCCGGGGTGGGTCACGGCGCTCGACCTGCCGTTGATCCCGGGACGTGGCACCATCCGCTGACCCTGCGTCCGCATCCTGGTGTCACTCGTGTCCGGCGGGGAAAAGCGACGACCTTTCGAAGCGCCCCATATCGAGTCACCTGTTCTTTTGGTTGACACTCTCGCCGTCGAGAGAGCATGCGAACGGGCTGTACCCTGATCGTGCTCCTGTCGCAGATGCGTCGGTCGAACCGTGGCGCGTGCGTTGCTCCGCGCCCCCCACCGCCAGGAGGATCGCCATGATGCGCCTCGTGCCTCTCGTCGCATGGATGTTCCTTGCCGTGCTCGTTCCCTCGTCGTCGTTCGCTCAGGTCGGGAACCCCTTCGACCATCTCGAGTGCTACAAGATCAAAGACCCGACGAAGGCGAAGTACGTCGCGGATCTCGTCCCGCTCCAGCAGCCGCCGTTCCAAGTGGAGCCCGGCTGCGCCGTGCTGGTTCCCGCCAAGCTCTTCTGCATCCCGGTGCAGAAGACGAACGTCCAGCCGCCCGCGCCTGGGGCGGTGAACGGGCTCAAGGCGCAGGACTACCTCGTCTACAAGATCAAATGCGCGAAGCTGCCGAGCCACGCCTTGGCAGTGAACGATCAGTTCGCGGCGCGGACCGTGACGATCGGGAACCACATGTTCCTGATGGTGCCGGCGTTCAAGCAGAGCCACCTCTGTCACAACTCCGCGGCGCCGGGCCTGCCGCCGATCTGCGGCGGGGACTGCACCGATCCCGGGGCCAAGTGCGTGCAGCTCCCGGGCACGATCACCTGCGAATGCGACAAACCGTGCGGCCTCGACGCCGCCGGGACGTGCGGCGGCACCTGTCCGCACGATGGACAGCAATGCCAGGTGATCACGCTCGCCGACGGCACGCTCGAGTGCACCTGCGATCCGATCGTCGACGGCTGCCATCTCGAAGACGCGGCGACCCGCACCTGCGGCGGCCCGTGTCCGAATCCGGCTGACGAGTGCCGGCTCACGACCGCCGGCACCTGCGATTGCATCTCGAAGTCGTGCGGTCCGATCGGCATCCGGCAATGCGGTGGGCTCTGTCCGACGGCGGCCGAGACGTGCCGCGTGAAGCCCGACGACAGCGGCTGCGAGTGCGTGCCGAGTGGACCGACACCCTGCGGTATGAACACGTCGGGCCAGTGCGGCGGCATATGCCCGATCAATCTCACGTGTCTCCCCAGCGGGCCGGCGCCGAGCACCTCGTGCGCTTGCGGCATCTACATTCCGCCGCAGTAGAACGGCGATGAGCGAGGGCGCCCCGGCGTTCACTCCTGCCGGGGCAAGCCGAATGCGTGGTCGCGGCGGGGATCGGCCCCGCCGCGGCCACGGCGTTCATTCACTGTCCGGGCAGGATTCGACGGTCAGACAGAAGAACTCGACGTCCTCGAAGCCGTCGATCCGCTGGGCGTGGTCGCGGACGTTCGATGGAGCCTGGAGGACATCCGTGCCGTCGCCGCCGAGGATCTCGTTGGCATTCGGAAACGGCACGTGGTTCAGCCAGACCGAATCGTCACCCGCGCCCATGTCGATGCGGAAGCGCTGCGGCGGGAACGACGCATTGGACGAGAGCCTGTCGTTGCCGTCGCCGAGGTCGATGTGCGTCGTTCCGGTGGCGGCACCGTCGTCGAAGTCGACGACGTCGTCACCGCCGCCCATCGACAGGCGCAGCGTACCGAAGCTGTAGCGGTCGTACATGCGGAAGGTGTCGTTCCCGCCGCCCGTTTCGACGGTGATGTCCGTGATGTGTGACGTGAGGAGCACGCTACGCCGCTCCGTCACGCCGCCGATGGTGCGCTCGGCGACGACGTTGGCACCGTCGTCCTGGAAGACGCCGGTGAAGCAATCGCCGCCGAAGCAGCGGATGCGGACGGTCGTGCCGATGACCGAGAGCGTCGGGCCGCGGTCGTCGGGGGCGTCGTTGTCGCCGCCGCAGCCGAAGGTGAGGAGACAGGCAAGCAGCGCGATCGGTCGAAAGCGTCGGGTCGGCATCGTCGAACCTCCTTCCCGGACATCGCCATCACGCACGTTGGCGCGCAAGGGCGACCCTGCCGGGGAAGTCGTGCCCCGATGCTAGAGCGGGCCGGTGCCTCCGACGGCGATCCACTTCTTGGCGCGGAGGCAGTCCTTCAGCGCGACGGTGACCTCGGTGACGGCGGGGTTCGGCTCGTGCGCCGCCCCGAGCTCCTCGACGCACGCGGCGACCGCGCGGTCGAGGTCGGCGGCGGTGCCGCCGAGCTTCCACCAGCTCGAGACGTTGATCTTCGTGTTCGGGTCGAGCGGCGCCTCCTCGGCGGCCGGTTCCTTGGGGTCGGGGTATCCGGCGCGGGCCGGCGGTGTGGATTTCGCCGGCGCTGCCTCGACAGGCGGAGGAGGGACGGTCTCGGACGTGCCCCCGGCGCCGGGGCGGAGCGTGTCGGGCTCGCCGCTCGGGGCGCGACCGGGACCTTCGGCGGGCGGCGTCATCGCCTTCGACTGCGCGGGCGCCCCGGCCGGCGCGGGTTGTGCGGGGGTGGACGGCTTCGCGGGCGCCGCGGTCGCGTGCGGCGCCGGGTCGGCAGGCGTCGCGGACGCCGGGCTCGCGGCTTTGCGCGGCGCCGCCTCGGCGGCCTTGCCGCCCACCATCCACCCGCGCTCGCGGAGACACGCGACGTAGGCCGCTTGCGTCGCGCTGCTCGCGCGGCAGGCGTCCTCGTCGGCTTTCGCGCCGCCGGGACCGGCGCCGGCCTTGAACGTGACGGTCGCGCAGCCGGTCGCGACGAGCAACGCGACGACGGCGAGGATCAGCAACGGACGCAGACTCATGACAGCACTCCTTCGTGGACGATGAAGTCGACGATCGTGTCGACGCCGATACCTTCGCGCATGTTCGTGAACACGAACGGCCGCTCGCCGCGCATGCGCTTGGCGTCGCGCTCCATCACTTCGAGGGAGGCGCCGACGTAGGGCGCCAGGTCGATCTTGTTGATGACCAGCAGATCCGAGCGCGTGATGCCGGGGCCGCCCTTGCGGGGGATCTTCTCGCCCTCGGCGACGTCGATGACGTAGATCGTGAGATCCGCGAGCTCGGGGCTGAACGTCGCGGCGAGGTTGTCGCCGCCGCTCTCGACCAGCACGAGGTCGAGCGTCGGGAACTTGCGGCAGAGGTCGTCGATCGCGGCGAGGTTCATCGAGGCGTCCTCGCGGATCGCGGTGTGCGGACAGCCGCCGGTTTCGACGCCGACGATCCGCTCCGCCGGGAGCGCTTCGCTCCGGATCAGGAACTCGGCGTCCTCGCGCGTGTAGATGTCGTTCGTCACGGCGGCGATGTCGAAGCGGTCGCGGAGGCGCTTGCAGAGCGCGTCCATGAGCGCGGTCTTGCCGGAGCCGACGGGGCCGCCGACGCCGACGCGCAGGACGGGGCGGCGCTTCGTTGCGGGGATGCTCATCGGACGATCCTCCTCATGACCGGAAGAGCCGGGTGTATTGCGTTTCGTGCAGGCTGCTCGCGATCGCGAGGATCGGGATCGTGCCGCCGATCTCGTCGTCGCCGAGCGCCAGGGCGCTCTCGACGACCGCGGGAACGCGCGGCGTGAGCGTCAACAGGAGCCGCTGGCCCGCGACCTGGCCGAGCGGAATGAGCTTCACGCCCGCGAGGACTTGGTTCTCGAGCCATCCGAAGGCGTAGGCATGGAGCAGCGCATCGAGCGGCACGTCCCACGCGGCCGCGGCGAGCGCAGCGAGCGCCGCGAAGGGCGCGTCGTCGCGCTCGACCCACGGCGCAGCCGAAGCGAGCCCGAGGTCGCGGATGAGGCGAGCGAGGGCGCGCCCCCGGTCGCGATCGTCCGCGACGAGCTCGCGGGTCTCACGGCGGGCGATGAGCTCGCGCGCCCACCGCCGCATCGTCTCGTCGTCGCGATCGCCCGCGGCGGCATGGAGCCGCGCCAGGAGCGGGAGGTCGACGCGGCCGAACGATTCGGTCAGTTGCTCGTCGAGCCAGCGGCCGAGCGTCGCCTCGTCCGCGACCCACCCGGCCTCGACGGCCCACTCGAGCCCCTGCGAGTAGGCGTATGCGCCGACCGGCAGAGCCGGGCTCGCGAGCTGGAGGAGGCGCAGCAGCGCCGGTGCGTCGAGCGAGGTCATCTCAGTGGCGGTGCCCGCCGTCGCCATGCGCATGGCCGTCGCCGTGAGCGTGGTCGTGGCCGTGGGAATGCGATGCACCGTGCGTGTGCGCCGCATACGCGCCGCCCTCGGGTTCGAAGGCCACGACCTCGCGTGTGACCGTGAGTCCCAGCCCGCGCACCATGTCGTCGAGGACGTGATCCGGCTGGTAGCGCACGAACCCGGACCCGATCTGCAACGCGACGTGACGATTCCCGAGGTGGTAGCAGGCGCGCGCGAAGCGGAGCGGATCGTCGGTCCGGGCCGTACTGACGGATTCCGCCGCGGCCACGACGCGCACCGCGGTGCCGTCGGCCGACCGCAAGCGGTCGCCGTCGTGCAGATGGATGCCGGGCGCGAGCACGATCGCCGCCTCGCGCCCGCTCGCGAGCCGGACGCGCTGGCGGCTCTTCTGGCGAAGCGAGAACGGGAGCACCACCGTGTCGTCGACGACCCCGTCGCCCTCGGCCTTTTCCACGAGCTCGAGCATCAGAAGAGGAAGTAGCGCTGCGCGAGCGGCAGCTCGCGCGCCGGCTCGCAGGTGAGCAGCTCGCCGTCGGCGCGCACCTCGTAGGTGCGCGGGTCGACCTCGATCCGCGGCCGCCAGTCGTTGTGGACGAGGTCGGCCTTCCCGACCGTGCGCGTGCCGCGCACGATCCCGATCCGGTTGCGGAGCCCGAGCCGCTCGGGAACGCCGGCATCGGCGGCCGCGCGTGACACGAACGACACGCAGGTCGCATTCCGCGCCGCGCCGAGCGCGCCGAACATCGGACGATAGTGCACCGGCTGCGGCGTCGGGATCGACGCGTTCGGGTCGCCCATCGCGGCGGCGACGATCATGCCGCCTTTGACGATCAGGCTCGGCTTCACGCCGAAAAACGCCGGCTTCCAGAGGACGAGATCGGCGAGCTTCCCGACCGCCACCGACCCGACCTCGTGCGCGATCCCGTGTGTCACCGCCGGATTGATCGTGTACTTCGCGACGTAGCGCTTGACCCGCGCGTTGTCGTGCGTCGCCGGATCTCCCGCGAGGCTGCCGCGCTGCACCTTCATCTTGTGCGCCGTCTGCCAGGTGCGCGTCACGACCTCGCCGACCCGGCCCATCGCCTGCGAGTCCGAGGAGATCATCGAGAACGCGCCGAGGTCGTGCAGGATGTCCTCCGCGGCGATCGTCTCGCGGCGGATGCGCGACTCGGCGAAGGCGACGTCCTCCGGGATGGACGGGTTCAAGTGATGGCAGACCATCAGCATGTCGAGGTGCTCGTCGATCGTGTTGACGGTGTAGGGGCGCGTCGGATTCGTGCTCGACGGCAGCACGTTGGACTCGCCGCACACCTTGATGATGTCGGGCGCATGACCGCCGCCCGCACCCTCGGTGTGGTAGGTGTGGATCGCGCGGCCCTTGAAGGCGGCGATCGTGTCTTCGACGAAGCCCGACTCGTTGAGCGTGTCGGTGTGGATCGCGACCTGGACGTCGTGGCGGTCGGCGACGGTGAGGCAGGCGTCGATCGCGGCGGGCGTGGTGCCCCAGTCCTCGTGGAGCTTGAGGCCGATCGCGCCCGCCGCGACCTGCTCGTCGAGCGCGTAGGGCAGGCTCGCGTTGCCCTTGCCGAGGAAGCCGAGGTTCATCGGCAGCGCGTCGGCCGCCTGGAGCATGCGCGCGAGGTACCACGGGCCGGGCGTGCACGTGGTCGCGTTGGTGCCGGTCGCGGGCCCGGTGCCGCCGCCGATCATGGTGGTGACCCCCGACATCAGCGCGTCCTCGACCTGCTGGGGGCAGATGAAATGGATGTGGGTGTCGATGGCACCGGCGGTGACGATGGAACCCTCGCCGGCGAGCACCTCGGTGCCGGGGCCGATCACGACGTTCACGCCGGGCTGCACGTCGGGGTTTCCGGCCTTGCCGATTCCGGCGATGCGGCCGTCCTTCACGCCGATGTCGGCCTTCACGATGCCCCACGAGTCGATGATGAGCGCGTTCGTGATCACGAGGTCGACGGCGACGAGGTTCGTGTGCTGGCTCTGGCCCATCCCGTCGCGGATGACCTTGCCGCCGCCGAAGGTGACTTCTTCGCCGTAGATCGTGGCGTCGCGCTCCACCTGGACGATCAGGTCGGTGTCGGCGAGGCGGACGCGATCGCCGGTGGTCGGGCCGTAGAGCTCCGCGTAGGCGGCGCGTCCGAGCGTCCTCATTCCAATGCCCCCATCACCGCGCCGCGAAAGCCCCACACCTTCCGTTCGCCGGCGTAGGCGACGAGCTCGACGGTGCGCGTCTGGCCCGGCTCGAAGCGGATGGCCGTGCCGGCGGGGATGTTCAGCCGGAAGCCGAGCGTGCTCTCACGCGGGAACACGAGCGCGAGATTGGTCTCGAAGAAATGATAGTGCGAGCCGACCTGAATCGGGCGGTCGCCGGTGTTGGCGACGGAGACGGTGACCGTCGGGCGGTCCGCGTTCAGGGTGATCTCGCCGTCGGCCGGAAGGATCTCGCCGGGTTTCATGCGCACGCTCCGGTGGTCACTGGATGGGGTCGTGGACGGTCACGAGCTTCGTGCCGTCGGGGAAGGTCGCTTCGACCTGGACCTCGTGGATCATCGCGGCGACGCCGTCCATTACGTCGGCGGCGCCGAGGATGGTGCGTCCGTAGCTCATGAGCTCGGCGACGGTCCGGCCGTCGCGGGCGCCTTCGAGGATCGCCGCGCTGATGAGCGCGATCGCCTCGGGGTAGTTGAGCTTCAAGCCGCGGGCCTTTCGGCGCTCGGCGAGGAGCGCCGCGGTGAAGAGGAGGAGCTTGTCTTTCTCGCGGGGTGACAGTTCCATCGTTCCTCGATCTCCTGGGTCATCTCGGGCCGCGCGGGGCGGTCACGTATGCCAAATCCTCGGGGCGACCGCGACGCGGCCCACGACGTGCGGTCGGAGCGCGGCCCAGACGCGCACGAAGGCGCGCACCAGCGGCTCGCAGCGCGCGGCGAGGCCGCGGACCGCGACGAGGTCGCCGATGCGCGTGGCGCCCGCGAGCACGGCGGGGCCGTCCGGGAGGACGTCGGAATCGTCCGCCAGCGCGGCGCGGGCGGCCGCGAGGGCCGCGTCGCCGGCGGGCGTCGCGAGCAGCGTCGCCGCCGCCGTGTGGCCCCGCATGCCCGCGACCCCGTCCGCGCCGCCGCGCAGGTGCTCGAGCAGGAGCGGCCTCCCGTCGCGCGCGAGCTCGAAACGGAAGTCGAGGCGGCCGTCCTGGAACGGCTCGTCGCAGGCCGGACGGCCGAGCCCGAGGATCTCCCAGCCGAGGAACCGCGCGTCGCCGTGGAGCGCGATCCGCGTCGCGAGCCGGGCGTGCGCGCCCGCGAAGAGCAGGGTTTCTTGCGGCAGCCATTCGAGCAGGCCACCCGGCGCCACGGTGGCTTCCTGACGGAGCCGGGCCTCGCGGCCGTGGCTGAAGTACCAGCGGGTGGCGGCCGGTGTGGTCACCAGTGCGTGGGCCCCGGGCTCGACGGCGAAGGTCATCGCCAGCTCGTCGCCTCCGACGATGCCCGCCGGCGGGTGCAGTACGTACGTGTGACAGACCCCGTCGCCTTCCGGATGGAACGGCCGCTGGACCGTCAGCGGTCCTCGGTGCCGGCGCGCGGCGAGGACCGTGCGCGGGCCGCGGGCCTCGAAGCGGAGCACCAGCTCGGCCTGCCATCCGGATTGCACCGGGTGTGCTCGCCACAGGAGGGGCCCGGACGCAACCGTCCCGAGCCGATCCTCCGCGTGCGCCGACCGCATCCCCGTCACACCGTCAGGTAGCGGCGGACGAGCCCGTCGTCGAGCTCGCTCATGGCGCCGCTCGCGACCAGCCGGCCCTTGTCGAGGACGACGAAGCGATCCGCCACCCGGCGCGCCATCGGCAGCTTCTGCTCGACGAGGAGGATGGTGATGCCGAGCTCGCGGTTGAGGCGGATCATCGTGTCGCCGATCTCGTGCACGATGTTCGGCTGGATGCCTTCCGTGGGCTCGTCGAGGATCAGAAGGGAAGGCTCCAGGATGAGCGCCCGACCGATCGCGAGCTGCTGCTGCTGGCCGCCGGAGAGATCGCCGCCCCGACGGCGCAGCATCTGGCGCAGCACCGGAAACGTCTCGAGCACGTTCTCGTAGGCGCGCCTCCCGCCCTCGCCGCGATTCACCGCCAGTGCCAGGCGGAGGTTCTCGTCGACCGTCAAACGGGGGAAGATCTCGCGCCCCTGCGGGACGTATCCGACCTTCATCGGCGCGCGGGCCTCGGCGGGCAGCCCCGAGACGACGGTGTCCCCGAGGCGGATCTCGCCGCCGGCGAGGGGAAGCAGGCCCATGATGCACTTCAGGGTCGTGGTCTTGCCGACGCCGTTCCGCCCCATGAGGCAGGTGCACGAGCCCTTCGGGACGTCGAAGGCGAGATCCCAGAGCGTGTGGCTCTCGCGGTAGAACTGATTCACGTCGTCGAGGCGCAGCATCGTCACGCCCCCAGGTAGACTTCGATGACCCGCGGGTCGTTCTGGACGGTGTCCATGTCCCCCTCCGTGAGCACATGGCCCTCGTGCAGCACCGTCACGCGGCGCGCGATCGAGCGCACGAACTCCATGTCGTGCTCGACGACGACGACCGAGCGCTCGCCCGCGAGCGACACCAGCAGCTCCGCGGTGCGCTCGGTCTCCTGATGGGTCATGCCGGCGACCGGCTCGTCGACCAGCATGAGCTGCGGCTCCTGCATCAGCAGCATGCCGATCTCGAGCCACTGCTTCTGGCCGTGGGAGAGGGCACCGGCGCGTTGATCGCGGCACTCGAGGAGCCCGATCGTCGCCAGCACCTCGTCGATGCGATCACGCTGCTCGCCGGAGAGGCGTGCGACGAGCGTCTTCCAGACGCCCTTGTCGGCTTTCATCGCGAGCTCCAAGTTCACGAACACGGG